>JAYTFS010000246.1:0-8696 GCA_043734185.1 Pseudolabrys sp.
CACCCACCATGTCCAGTATAACGTCGGCGCCCTTGTCGCCGGTGGCCGCCTTGGTGGCGGCAACGAAGTCCTCGGTTTTATAGTTAACGGCGACGTCGGCGCCTAACTTGCGGCAAGCCGCGCATTTCTCGTCGGAACCGGCGGTAACGATCACGCGGGCGCCGAATTTCTTGGCGAGCTGGATGGCGCTGGTGCCGATGCCGGACGATCCGCCATGCACCAGCAGCGCTTCACCGGATTTAAGATGGCCGCGTTCGAAGACGTTGTGCCAGACGGTGAGAAAGTTTTCCGGAATGCCCGCCGCCTCGATCATCGACAATTTGCCGGCCGGCAGCGCGTGGCCCTCGTGGGCTAGGCAGTATTCCGCGTAGCCGCCGCCGATCACCAGGGCCATGACGCGGTCGCCGAGCTTCCAGCGTTTGACGTTCGTGCCCAACGCGACCACCTCGCCGGCGATCTCGAGGCCGGGAATATCCGGTGCGCCCGGCGGCGGCGGATAAACGCCCTGGCGCTGCATCACGTCGGGCCGGTTGATGCCGGCCGCCGCCACCTTCACCAGGATTTCGCCATTGCCAGGCGTTGGCACGGGGCGTTGTTCCGGCACCAGCATTTCGGGGCCGCCGGGGGCCTTGATGCCGATGGCGGTCATGGTGGCTGGTAGCGTGGCCATGGAGTCCTCAGGCTTTTGATTGGGAGGCCACTGTTTAGGCGGCCCGCGTCAAAGTGACAACCCGACATGACGCCGCTAGATTCGCGGTATCGGGAGAGGGCCATGGCAGCGATTGATGACGACGACCGGCCGAAAAAGAAGATCACTCACGAGTTAGGCCAAGACCTGAGCCTGCTCTCGGTAGAGGAACTGCAGAGCAGGGTGGACCTCTTGCACGTCGAGATTGCCAGGCTGGAGGCCGACATCGTGCAAAAGCGCTCCAAACGCGTGGCCGCCGATCAATTTTTCAAAAAATGAGCGCGAACTGCGCGCAAAAATCAAGCAATGGCCTTAATTTGGTAAGTTGTTGTTAAGCTTTCTCGATCATTACTGTGGGCGTCCATCTTCATGGACGTGAGTGGCTCCTGTCCACTCTGTTTGACGCCTCCCTGTTATCAACTTTCGAGCCGCCGGAAACGGCGGCTCCTTTTTTTTGTGCCGTTTTGGGTCAATTGCGACGTCAACGGCCTTGCGCCTTAAGCTTGCGTGGCAACTATGACGGAAGGTATCCGTGGACAGAGCGCGCCCGGCGCGCAATTGTAATGCCCATAGAGCCGCGTAACGGCCTTGATCGTTTGTATGGGTAGGGCGTACCGCATGTCGGAAAAGTCGCTGAGCGAAGCGCAACCGGTTTCTTTCGGTGAGCGGCTCGCCAATTCACAAGCCTTCGCCGATTTGTTCAGTGACGGCATGGCGCTGGTCGAGGAGACCGCGACCTATCTGGACGGACCGGGCCGCATTGAATCCAAGAAACTCGCGCGCGCTGCCGCGCTGGCCTACGCCACCGAAAGCATGCGGCTCACCACGCGCCTGATGCAGTTGGCCTCCTGGCTACTGTTGCACCGCGCGGTGAAGGAAGGCGAGATGTCGCTCGCCCAGGCCAACAAAGAAAAGACCAAGGTCAAGCTCTCGGCCGCGGACACCCACGATGCCGACAATATGGAGCTGCTGCCGGAGTCGCTGCGCGGCCTGATCGAGCGTTCGCAGAAGCTGCAAAGTAAAGTGCGGCGGCTCGATACCACCATTCACAACCGCGTTGCCGCCGACCATGTGCCGGTAATGAATCCGGTCGAGCGCCAGTTGGGCTTGTTGAAGGCTGCGTTCGGCGCGGACAGCCTCTAGCCGCACCTTCGAATTCTCAAATAAAAATATCGCGCCGAGCGTGCTGGACTTAGACCGGCGCGGCGTTTTACGTCGCGGCGCGCAGCCACAGGTAATACATTCCGTCGAACGTCCGAGGATGGTCCTGCTCAAACGCATGCCAGCGATCGAGGTCGGTCCGCGCCGCAGGCGCGGGATTCTCCTGCAAAAACTGCTGCCGCGTCTCGGAGGACGACTCCAGTTCCAGTAGAGTCAGCCGGTTGCCATCGAGGAAATGCTTGATCCGTGGCAATGTGAAGCGGTGCTCGATGACGTTGAAGCAAAGGTCGCGGCAGCCGCTGGTGCTGAAGAAATCCGATGAGGGGACGATGACGTCGCCGCGTTGGATCAACTCCTGCCGCCACTTCCGGATGTCGTCGGCCATAGGGCGGTAGCCGCCCTCAGTGATCAGCGCGCGCGCCGCGTCAAGCGGTTGGCGGGCGATCTCGCTGTAGAGAGCGATCCGCATCACGCCGCCGGGCCGCAACAAGGACACCAGCACTCGCCACCCGGCCTCCGGATCGGACAGATGGTGCAGCACACCGACCGACTCGATCAAATCGAACCGGCGCTCGAGCGAGCCAAGTTTGAGAATGTCGGCGTGCGCGTATTCGATGTTGGGAATGCCGAATTCACGCGTCTTTCGGCGCGCATAAGCCAGGCTCGTCCGGCTTATGTCGATGGCCAGCAGCTTCGATTGCGGGAAGCTCTGGGCGCTATTGATGGACTGCTCGCCCGTGCCGCAACCGGCGATAAGAATGTCGCCGTCAAACGCGCCAGCCAGGCCGAATCGTTCGCGCAGATAGATTTCGAGGGTCGTGGGTTGGGTCGGCAGGGCGACCGTCCAGCGCGGATAAGGACTTTCTTCGTACTGCTGTTGCACTATCCGCGAGTTGTCTTCGACCGCAGTGAGCGCGGGGATGGCTGCGACATCAGACGCTTCGGCGAGAGGCTCGCGCACCTGATGCGTAATCAACGTGTGCAACGGTTTGGGCCAGGGCCGGTCCACAAGTCTCGTGGCTTCAGGCATGCAGTGCAGCGGCACATAACAGCCCAGGATCGCGAGATCGGCTGGTGCGCTTGCCGCGCCCGCTTGGATGACACGATCCTGCAACTGCGCTACCAGGCCGCGCTCAACGTCGCTCAAGCCAAACACATATTCGTTGAGGAAGCACTGCTGGGCCAGCGCGCAACTAAAATCGAAAACATTTTCGGCAAGCGCCGAAGATACTTCGCTGTTCAGGGCGACGAGCAACTCGCGCCGGACCGCCGTCAGAAATAGCTCGATCTCGACGTCGCGGACGATCTCCGATTGCAGCAACGCCAACAGGCGAGCGTCGTCCGCCACGGCATTTCCAGCGCCAAGCAATTCGGCAAGCGGCAATTGGCGTGGATACGCTCTGGTGAAACGGCCTAGCGCGGCCATCATCGTCGGACTCTGGCTCACCAATGTATTGCCGCCGTACAGGCCGAACCGACCGAACGAAAAGGCCTGGCGGAAATGCCGCATGGCGTCGTCGCGCCGGCCGAGCGTTTGATAGGCTATCGCGATGTTGTCGTGTGCCGCCGCATTGTCAGGTTCGCGGGCAAGTATCTGCTTAAGCAGTTTCACCGCTTCGCGAGGCCGCCCCTGTGCCTGATGGGATGCGGCGAGCGCGATAAGATCGGTACTTCCGCTGGAGCGGCCCCTGACGTTGTATGCGCTGGATTCTTGCCGCCGATTGGCTCGCCGCTCTTTCCGGTTCATGACGGACGCCGTCCCAATCCCCGCGCGGCATGCCTCGATAAAATATTCAAAAAATTGTTAGTTCAGCCTAGACTGACCTATACCACCCGCGTCTGGCGCGAGATTTTTCGTTTTTGAGGATAGCGCGCGGCTTATTTTTTCTTCTTGGCTTCAGCGGGCTTTGCGTCGCCAGCCTTTTCTTCCTTGAGGAAGCCCGAAAACTTCTTCTGGAAGCGCGAAACGCGTCCGCCGCGGTCGAGCATGTGCGCCTGACCGCCGGTCCAGGCCGGGTGCGACTTTGGATCGATGTCGAGGTTCATGACATCGCCTTCCTTGCCCCAGGTCGTGCGCGTGATGAATTCGCTGCCATCGGTCATGACGACCTTGATGGTGTGGTAATCGGGGTGAATATCTTGCTTCATGGTCGGGTTCCGTTGAGCGCCCTGGGCGCCGAAATGCGTGCAATTTGGCGGGTCTATACAGGACCAGGACGCCAGCGGCAAGCCGCCGCGTTTGGCCGATATTCGTCTACTTGTCCGGCAGCGGTATGACGCAGGCGTCGTGGCCGCCGAGGTCCTTGCCGACTTTGCCGCCGTCTTTCTTGCAGGCAATGACGGCGTTTTTGTCCTTGGGGTTGATGGACTTATAAATGTTCGAGCGGCTGGCAGCGGCGAACGCCCCTTCGCTTGCGGGCATCAAGACCGCAATGGCCACAAGTGAGGCACACAAAACGGAAGCCGTTTTCATCTTTACTCTCCGGCGATGCGTCTGCGCGCCATGATAATGCAAGGCATTATGGGCTACCAGCGTTTACCGCGGCCGAATTGACCGGGAACGAGGCTGCAAGGCATTGTAATCATTAACAGTGACGCCGCAGGCTGGGGCGTTCAAAGAGGCGGCGTACCACATGTCGAGTGATGGACGAGGTCTCGATCCAGCCGGCGCGACTGCCGGCGAAAAGGGTAGCGTTAAACTAAGGCCGCTCGTCCGTCTGCTCCCCTATATCGTGCACTACCGCGGCCGCGCGCTTGCAGCTCTGGCCGCGCTCATCGTCGCTTCCGGCGCCACTTTGGTCGTGCCGATCGCGGTGCGCCACATGATCGATTTCGGTTTTTCGGCGCAAGCCGCGGCGCTGATCGACGGTTATTTCGCGGTGATGATCGCGGTCGCCGCCGTGCTCGCGGGCTCCAGCGCGTTGCGCTATTACCTGGTCACGACGCTGGGCGAGCGCATTGTCGCGGATCTGCGCAGCGACGTATTCGCCCATCTGACAAGGCTGTCGTCGGCGTTTTTCGATTCCGCCAAGACCGGCGAGATCGTGTCGCGGCTCACCGCCGATACGACGCAAATCAAGTCCGCGGTCGGTGCCTCGGTGTCGATCGCGTTGCGCAACATGGGGCTGTTTTTCGGCGGCGCGACCATGATGGGTGTTACCAGCCCGCGGCTGTCGCTGGTCGCGCTCGGCGCTATTCCGGTGATCGTGCTACCGCTGGTGGGTTTCGGCCGCGCGGTACGCAAGAAAAGTCGCACGGCGCAGGATACGCTGGCCGACGCATCGGGTTACGCGAGCGAATTGATCGGCGCAGTGCGCACGCTGCAGGCCTTCACCAACGAGGCGATGGCGATCGAGCGGTTCGGTGCCGCGGTCACGCAGGCCTATGATGCGGCGCGCGGCGCCACCAAGGCGCGCGCGATCCTGACCGCGATTGCGATCTTCCTGGTGTTCGCGAGCGTCGTACTTGTGCTCTGGGTTGGCGCGCAAGACGTCATGGCCGGCCGCATCACGCCCGGTACGCTCTCGCAATTTATTCTCTACGCGGTGTTTGCCGCCGGGGGCTTGGGCGAACTCAGCCAAGTGTGGGGCGAGATCGTGCAGGCCTCGGGCGCTGCGGAGCGGCTGTTTGAAATTTTGGCTATTGAGCCGCAGATCACGGCGCCGCTCCGTCCCGTGGCATTGCCGAAGCCCTCGCGGGGTGAGGTGGCATTCGACAATGTGCGGTTCTCCTATCCGACGCGTACGGACGCGCCCGTGCTGGATGGACTGTCATTTCAGGTGAAGCCAGGCGAGAAGCTTGCTTTGGTCGGTCCGTCGGGCGCGGGCAAGAGCACTATTTTGCATTTGATCTTGCGTTTCTACGATCCGCTTTCAGGAAGCGTCAGTTTCGACGGCGTCAAGTTGATCGACGCAGATCCGGCGGAAGTGCGCGCCAATATAGCGCTGGTGCCGCAGGACGCCGTGGTGTTCGCCGCAACAATACGCGAGAACATCCGCTTCGGGCGGCCGGACGCCGGCGATGTCGAAATCGAGCGCGCGGCGGAAGCCGCGCACGCGGCGGAATTCATTTCAGCTTTGCCGGACCGCTATGAGTGCCAGGTTGGCGAGCGCGGAGTCATGCTGTCGGGCGGCCAGCGTCAGCGTATTGCGATTGCGCGCGCGATTTTACGAGAAGCACCCCTGCTGCTGCTGGATGAAGCGACCTCGGCGCTCGATGCGGAAAGCGAGACGTTGGTGCAGAAGGCCTTGAAGCGGCTCATGCTTAACCGCACGACGATCGTGATCGCGCACCGGCTCGCGACGGTTCAGTCCTGCGACCGCATCCTGGTCCTCGACAACGGCCGCATCGTCGAGCATGGCACGCATGCTTCGCTTTCGGCGAGCGGCGGACTTTATGCGCGGCTGGCGAAGTTGCAGTTCGAGACGGCGTGAGGCCGGCGCATTCCGCTCAGTTGAACTTCAGCCCCGCCGCCTGCGCGATCTGGATATTGAGATCGATCTCGCGCTTGTTCATGGCGTCCATCTCGGTCGGCGACAGCGGTGACGGCTCGACGCCGTTCTGCGCCAGTTTGGCCTGAACGTCCGGCAAGGCGAGCGCTTTCGTCGTTTCGGCGTACAACCGGTCGATAATGTCGCGCGGCGTCTTCGCCGGCGCCAGCATGCCGGTCCAGTAGTTGTAGTCGGAATTTTTGAAACCGGCTTCCAGCGTAGTCGGGATATCGGGCAACGATGGTGAGCGCTTCGCCGAGCTCACGGCGAGCGCCAGCAATCGGCCTTCTTTGATGAAAGGCAGGCCGGACGAAATGCCGATGAAGACGAAATCGACGCGGCCGGTCATGACTTCGGTCAGCGCTTCCGGCCCGCCGCGGAACGGCACGTGCGTTCCCTTGAAGCCGGCGCTGACGCGGAAGCGTTCGGCCGCCCAATGCGTGGCGCTGCCGACGCCGGCAGACGCATACGTCATGTTGCCTTCATTGGCCTTGGCGACGAAATCCTTGATGGTTTTGATGCCTTTTTCCGGCGCGATTAGCAGCACATTTGGCACATTGCCGAAGCAGGCGACGCAGGAAAAATCCTTGGCGGCGTCGTAAGGCAAATTGGGATAGGCGGCGGGCGCACCGGAATGGGCGGCGGCATTGATCAGCAGCGTGTAGCCGTCGGGATCGGCCTTGGCGACCTGCGCCGAGCCGATGCTGCCGCCGGCGCCGCCGCGGTTTTCGATGACGAAGGTCTGGTTGAGTTGGCGGCCGAGCGGGTCGAGCACGATGCGGCCAAGAATGTCGATGGTACTGCCGGCGCTGAACGGCACGATGGCGCGGATCGGCTTGCCGGCGGGCCAGGCCTGCGCGCTGGCAAATTGGGGGAGTGCCGGTGCCGCCATGGCGGCGGCGGTCAAGCCCAGGAAGCGACGGCGGTTGCCGGTGGTCATGTTGAATCCTCCCAAAATTTAGCGCGCCTTTTTGCGGTGGCGCATCATGTTTTCGTGGCCATGATGGCATGGCTTTCCGTTTCTGTCATTGCCGGCCACAAGCCTGTTGC
Organism: Pseudolabrys sp.; assembly: GCA_043734185.1. Classification (GTDB taxonomy): domain Bacteria; phylum Pseudomonadota; class Alphaproteobacteria; order Rhizobiales; family Xanthobacteraceae; genus Pseudolabrys. The sequence goes on from JAYTFS010000246.1 coordinate 7,390, forward strand.
GCCGACGCTACCGGCATGGCCTAAATTGCTGCAACAAACCATAACGGGAGAGAACACCATGGCGACCTATACCTGGGATCACATCCATCTGCGCACCGCCGATCCGGAAGCGACCGTAAAATGGTTCGAGACCGTGATGGGCGCGCAAGTGACCCGTAGCATGCAGGCCGACAAGCCGCGCATCGACCTGAAACTTGGCGGCGCTAATATATTCATCGCGCCGGTGGCGCCCGGCGAAGCCGTCAACGCCGCGCCGGTGACGCCCTATCAGGGGCTCGATCATTTCGGGCTTGCGGTGTCGGGCATTGACGCCATCGCCGCCGATCTCAAAAAAAAGGGTGTGGAGTTTACCAAGGAACCGCATTCGCCGCGTCCCGGCATCAAAATCTGTTTCATTCGCGGGCCGCAGGGTATTTCGATCGAACTGCTCGACCGCGATCCGAAATATACCTAGGCGCATGATCCCGAAAAGTGGGTACCGATTTTCGGGCAAGATCATGCACAATGAAAATGAATAAGTCTTATTCGCCGGGGATAAGCAGGCCGCTCTTATTGCCTTGTCAGGTGACGACCGCTTAAGTGCAGTGCACTATGGGGTGTGGGGGGTCTTGCGTGCGGACACTTGGATTGGCGATCGGCGCGGCCACGTTGTTTGCGGCGCAGGCCGCCGCGGCCGACGCCAAGTTTGAGAAAAGCCTGATGATGCTCGACCCGTCTGAACGGCTCGAGCAACTCTGCGACTACACGGCGATGGCGCAGATCCGCAACGATGACAAAAGCTTTCGCCCCGATCGCGCCCTGTCCAACGCCACAGGCGAGGCGCAGGTCAAGCAGGACACCATCGATACCAAAGGCGGCGCCTTCCGCAGCCGTGGCAAATGGTACAAGCTGTCTTATCGATGCCAGGCGACCCCCGACCACATGACGGTCGTGAGCTTCAAATATTCGATTGGCCCGGAAATCCCCGAAAACAAATGGGCGGCTTTCGGCCTGTGGGAATGACGCCCGCGCGGCGGCCTTAAAGCTAACCAAGTCACGACTTTCAGCCTTGAAATCGGACAAAACGTTCCCAATTACCACCGAGTAATGAGCAAACCGTGTGTGGTCGTGCTAGAAGGCGCCCAATGACCCGGCGTACGACCGATTCGCGGCAAATGGCCGAAATGGCCTTCAAGACGGCGACCAGCAAGCCCGCGCCAATCGCACCGAAAGCACCGTCTCTTCCCGGCGCCAAGGAACTCGTCTCCTTGCGCATCGACTGCGACGTGCTCGAACACTTTCAGGAGGACGGCCCGGGCTGGCAAGAC
>JAYTFS010000247.1:0-2046 GCA_043734185.1 Pseudolabrys sp.
GCGGCGCCGCACCGGCCGGAGTGGCCAAACTTGCGACCGGCACGGCGCCAGTGAGCGCGGAGACGACGAGAAGACGACGGCGATCGATTTTCATGTCCGGCTCCGATTGAGAACTCGGAGCAGACAGTTCAAGTCTCGGGCCAGAAAAAACGTGCCGTGATGGCACAAACCAGGACTGTCGCGGCAGCGTTAACGCTGTCTGTGTCTCGCAATGGGAAGGGTCTCGCGCCTCAGCGCGGCTTCACCGTATCGATCTCGACCTGTTCAGCATGCTCCGTTGACGCCCTCGCGTCCGCAGCCTGGGGGACGTTCGAACGCACCGCCGGCATCTGCACGCACGGAACATATGTTTTAAGTTCTTTGAGAAATTCGACGCCGACCTGGTCTTTGGTGCGCCATGCCACCCGGCAGCGCCGGTGCGCGGCGCCACCGGAGCTCAGCACCAGGGTGAACTCATCGGGCACGCTGGCTGGTTTAGCAACGGCCAGCAGTGCACCCTGCTGGCACGCGTCGCACAAGGTACATTCGATCACCGGCGAGCCGTCGCCGAGATCGATGAAAGCCGGATAAGTAACTGATCGACGGAGATTCTTGCGTTTTTCGGTGGACGACATGCGTGGCTCGGTCATCGAAATGCGTGGCGGTGGCTCAATCTCACGGACCCTAAATGTAAATTGTTTAGCATTTGTGAAAATGGAACTTGCCTTCAACAGTCCTAAATCTCGAGCAATCCTGCGATTTCCTCAACCGCCAGTGTGGCTGAAAGCCGCCCTTCGGCGACCGCCGCTTCGATCGCCGGCAACCGCGCGCGGACATGCGAATCCGATTTCAACCGCGCGAACACGCGCTCGTTCAGCATCGACCACATCCATTTGACCTGTTGCTCGCGCCGAAGCGCGGAATGTTCGCCGGTCTTGTCCATGCGTTCGCGATGCGCAATCACCTGTTCCCACAATTCGGCGATGCCGCTCCCGGTCAACGCCGAATAGGTGATGACCGGCGGCGACCAGTTCACCGACTTCGGGTTGAGGATGTGCAGCGCAGCGCGGTATTCGGCCGCGGCGGTGGTGGCGCGCTTGAGGTTGTCGCCGTCGGCCTTGTTGACCGCGATCATGTCGGCGAGCTCGATAAGGCCCTTTTTGATGCCTTGCAGTTCATCGCCGGCGCCGGGCAGCATCAATGCGAGGAAGAAATCGGTCATGTCGGCAACGGTCGTCTCCGACTGGCCGATACCGACAGTTTCGACCAGCACGACGTCAAAGCCCGCGGCTTCGCACAACAGCATGGTTTCGCGGGTCTTCGCCGCGACGCCGCCAAGCGTGCCTGACGACGGCGACGGCCGCACGAAGGCGTTGTTGTCGATGGCAAGCCGGGCCATCCGCGTCTTGTCGCCGAGGATCGAGCCACCGGTGCGGGTCGACGACGGATCGACGGCGAGCACGGCGACCTTGTGCCCCTGCCCGGTCAGATGGGTACCGAGCGCATCGATGGTAAGCGACTTGCCGACACCGGGCACGCCAGTGATGCCGATACGGATGGCGTTTCCGGTTTGCGGCAGCAGCTCCTGGACGAGTTGGTGCGCCTTGTTGTGGTGGTCGGCGCGCTTGCTCTCGATCAATGTAATCGCGCGCGCCAGCATGGCGCGGTCGCCGTCGCGGACGCGGCGGGCGAGAGTGGCGATGTCGGGAGTGGAGGCCACGGCGCGATGTCCTTCCAATCCGAGATAGCCCAAATGCGCCGCGGCCGGAAGGCCGTTTGCCCGGTTATGCCGTGCTAGATTGCGCCCCGGCTTGAGAGGACGGACATGACCGGAACGTTGCGTGGCGCCGACATCGTTGCCCGATCGCTCAAGCGCCTCGGCTGCCACCGGGTGTTCACCCTGTCCGGCAATCACATCATGTCGATCTTCGACGCGGCGCTCGACGCCGATCTCGATCTGGTCCACGTCCGCCACGAGGCCGCAGCCGTGCACATGGCCGATGCCCATGGCCGGCTGACCGGCCAAGCCGGCATCGCGCTGGTCACCGGCGGCCCCGGTCATGCCAA
>JAYTFS010000248.1:0-7954 GCA_043734185.1 Pseudolabrys sp.
GGGCAAGCCGTGGGAGCAGATCGACCGGCTGATCCGCGGCTGCAATCCGGCGCCCGGCGCCTGGACGACGCTCGACGGCAAGACGCTGAAGATTTTCGATGCCAAGCCGCTGCCGGCCAAGGACCCCAAGGGCATCGCCGGCAAACTTGGCGAAATCGTCGCGGTCGAAGCCGACGGCTTCACGGTCGTGTGCGCCGACGGCCGCTTCAAGGTCACCCGCGTTCAACCGGAGGCTGGCAAGAAGATCGACGCCGGCGAATTCATCACCTCCGCCAAGCTCGCCGTCGGGGCGAAATTCACCTGATCCTCATTTCCACATAACGGATAAATCCCCATGCCCGCCTCGCAGCATCAATCGCCGAAATCTGACATCGAAATTTCGCAGACCGCCAAGAAGCGGCTGATCATGGATATTGCCAAGGAAAAGCTCGGCATCGCCGCCGAAAACCTCGAGCCCTATGGCCACTACAAGGCCAAGGTGTCGATGGATTTTGTCAAGTCGCTCAAGGACAAGAAGAGCGGCAAGCTGATCCTGGTCTCGGCCATCACGCCGACGCCGGCCGGCGAGGGCAAGACCACCACCACGGTGGGCTTAACCGACGCGCTCAACTTCATCGGCAAGAAGGCGATGCTGTGCCTGCGCGAGCCTTCGCTCGGGCCTTCATTCGGCATGAAGGGTGGCGCCGCCGGCGGCGGTTATGCGCAAGTCATTCCGATGGAAGACATCAATCTGCACTTCACCGGCGACTTCCACGCCATTACCTCGGCGCACAACCTGCTCTCAGCGCTGATCGACAACCACATCTACTGGGGCAATGCACTCGGCATCGATTCTCGCCGCGTTGCCTGGCGCCGCGTGCTCGACATGAACGACCGCGCACTGCGCGAGATCGTCTGCTCGCTCGGCGGCGTCGCCAACGGCTATCCGCGCGAGGCCGGCTTCGACATCACCGTGGCGTCCGAAGTCATGGCGATCTTCTGCCTCGCCAAGGACCTCGACGATCTCAAAGAACGGCTCGGCAATATCATTGTGGCCTATACCCGCGACCGCAAGCCGGTGCGCGCCAAGGACATCAAGGCGCACGGCGCCATGACCGCGCTATTGAAGGAAGCGATTGCGCCCAATCTGGTGCAGACGCTGGAAGGCACGCCCGCCTTCATTCACGGCGGCCCCTTCGCCAATATCGCGCATGGCTGCAATTCAGTAGTCGCCACCGCGACCGCGCTCAAGCTCGCCGATTACGTCGTGACCGAAGCCGGCTTCGGCGCCGACCTCGGCGCCGAGAAATTCCTCGACATTAAATGCCGCAAGGCCGGACTTGAACCATCCTGCGTCGTTCTGGTCGCCACCATCCGAGCGCTGAAAATGCATGGCGGCGTGCAGAAGGCCGATCTCAAGAAAGAAGACCTCAAGGCGCTGGAAGCAGGCATGTCCAACCTTCAGCGCCATGTCGAAAACGTCAAGAAATTCGGCCTGCCGGTGGTCATCTCGATCAACCGCTTCTCAGCCGATACCGAAGCGGAAATCGCTTTGGTTAAGGACAAGTGCAAGGCGCTCGGCGTCGAAGCGCTGATGGCCGACCATTGGGCCATGGGCGGCGAGGGTGCCGCCGATGTCGCCAAGGCGGTGGTCAAGGCGATCGATGGCGCTTCCGGCAAGCTCAAGTTCCTCTATCCGGACGACATGCCGCTGTTTACGAAGGTCGAGACCATCGCCAAGGAAATCTATCGCGCCAAGAATGTCACCGCCGACAAGTCGGTGAAGGACCAGCTCAAGACCTGGGAAGAGATGGGCTTTGCCAAGCTGCCGGTCTGCATCGCCAAGACGCAGTACTCGTTCTCGACCAACCCGGACGCCAAGGGCGCGCCTGTCGATCACACCATCAATGTGCGTGAGGTGCGGCTGTCGGCCGGCGCCGAGTTCGTGGTAGCGGTGTGCGGCGAGATCATGACCATGCCGGGCCTGCCGAAAGTGCCGGCGGCCGACACTATCGACGTCGGCGCCGACGGCAAGATCGTCGGCCTGTTCTAGTTTCTCGATAAAACGGAGGAAGCAATGATCAAGTTCTATTACAGTGGTGCGCCGAACCCGATGAAGGTCGCGCTTTTCCTGGAAGAGGCCGGCTTGCCCTATGAGCCGATCCCGGTCGACACCCGCAAGGGCGACCAGCACAAGCCGGAATTTCTCGCGATCAATCCGAACGCCAAGGTGCCGGCGATCGTCGACGGCGACGCTACCGTGTTCGATTCAAACGCCATCCTGCTCTATCTCGGCGAGAAGACAGGTAAATTCATGCCGGGAAAAGGCGACAAGGCGCGCGGCGAATTGCTGTCGTGGCTGTTGTTCGTCGCGTCCGGCGTCGGCCCCTTCGCCGGCCAGTCGGTGCATTTCCGCAATTACGCGCCGGAAAAAATCGAATACGCCACCAACCGCTATGTCTACGAAGCGACGCGCCACTTCTCCATCCTCGACGCGCGGCTGGCCAAGCAGAAATACATGCTCGGCGACACCTACACGATCGTCGACATGGCGGTCTGGGGCTGGGCGCGGCTGATGCCGACCGTGCTGGGCGAGGCCGCTTGGGCGAAATTCCCGAACCTCAAGCGCATGGTGGACGAGATCAGCGCTCGCCCGGCGGCGGCGCGCGCGATCGCGATCAAGGACAAGCACAAGTTCAAGACCGAGTTCGACGACGAAGCCCGCAAGGCCATGTTCCGCCATCAGATCGAAAAGGTGGCATAGCTTGTTCTGCTCCGTCCCCGCGAAAGCGGGGGCGAGCATCTTTTTTAATCATCCAGCATCGGCGCCACGCGCCGGGCCTCGTCCACCAGAGCGGCGGTGATTGGCATCATCGGCTCGCGCGACGGCACCACCAGCCCGATGGTCTGCACCGCTTCCGGATTTGTGATCGGAATGGCGCGCAACGTGTCGGTCAGGCCAAGCGCCTCCGCGAGTTTTGCCGGCATGACGCTCGCCCAGCGGCCGGTGCGCACGTGCGAGAATAACAGGATCATGGAATCCGATTCCAGCGTTGGACGCGACTCGCCGCCCGCGCTCTTGAGCAGCCGGTCGATGATACGGCGATTCTGCATGTCGGGCGTGAGCAGACAGAGCGGCACCTGCGCGACTTCGGCCCAAGTCACGCTCTCCCGGTTGCCCAGCGGCGCGTCGGCGGATGTCAGCAGCCGGTAACGCTCATGATAAAGCGGTACGGTAGTGACGCGGCCCAGCGGCTCGTTCTCGACGTACGTAATGCCGGCGTCGATTTCGAGATTTTCCAGGAGGTCGAGCACCTCGATCGAGTTGCGCGAGTAGATGGTGAATTGAACATTGGGGTGCCGCTCGCGGTATGGCGTGGTGAGCGCCGCCACCATTGCCAGCGCGGTCGGGATCGCGGCGATCCGCAGCGGCCCCGACAGTCCATGCCGCAAGGAATTGACTTCCGCATGCATGGACCGCGTGTCGCTGACAATGCGCCGCGCCCATTCCAGCACGCGCTGGCCTTCCGGCGTGAAGCCTTGAAAGCGCGAGCCGCGGTTGACCAGCAGCACGCCCATTTGCCCTTCCAGCTGCTTTACCCCGGCAGACAAAGTCGGCTGGGTCACGCCGCAAGACTCTGCCGCGTGGCCGAAATGCTTTTCCCGCGCCAGAGCGAGAAGAAAGTCGAGCTTGTCGATCACGGCATTATCCTTCCCGTTCAGGACCTTAGCCGAACACGTCTGGATGGCTTTGCGCAAAGAATATGCAATAATGATCGTATCATTGATAGAGGTTCTCTATCAACCGATGCGGAAACCGGGGTTGTTTGAAGGTTGGAATGGTTTCAAATCGTGGCCTGGAGACCGCAATGAATATGCAGACGCCGCCGCCGCGCGCGAACGGCAAGGGCGCGGGCCGCCGCAGGCCACCGCGCACGCCGAAGGGCCGTCAGGTCGATCCGCAGGCGCTCGCTGAAGTGCAAGCCTTACTCACGGACCAGCCGCGCCGCCGCGATCTGCTGATCGAGCATCTGCATCTTATCCAGGATCATTACGGCCATCTTTCCGCCGCGCATCTCACCGCGCTGGCCTTCGAGATGAAGATGGCGCTCACCGAAGTCTACGAAGTTGCAACCTTCTACGCGCATTTCGATGTGGTGAAGGACGGACCCGCGCCGCCGGCGATCACGGTGCGCGTGTGTGACTCATTATCCTGTGCCATGGCCGGCGCAGAGAAGCTGCTCGCCAAGCTGCCGGGAATTCTCGGCAAGGATGTGCGCGTCGTGCGCGCGCCTTGCATGGGCGCCTGCGACCGCGCGCCGGTGGTCGCCGTCGGCCACATGCAGACCTTCAACGCGACCGCGGACAAGGTTGCGGATTCGGTCAAGGCGAAGCCCCATCCGCATGCTTGGCACCCCAGCGCCGATTTCGCCGCCTATCAAAAAGCCGGCGGCTATAAATTGTTAAAGGATTGCCTGTCGGCCAAGCGCACGCGCGACGAATTGATCAAGATCGTGAGCGACGCCGGCCTGCGCGGCCTTGGCGGCGCCGGATTTCCGACCGGGCGCAAATGGTCGCTGGTGCGCGCGGAACCCGCACCCCGGCTGTTCGCGATCAACGCCGACGAGGGCGAGCCCGGCACTTTCAAGGACCGTTTCTATCTCGAACGCGACCCGCACCGTTTCTTCGAGGGCGCTCTGATCGCGGCCTTCGTGGTCGAGGCGCCAGACACCTACATCTACATTCGCGACGAATATCCAGAACTGCGCCTGATGTTGGCCGAGGAAATCGCGAAGATCGAAGAAGTCGGTCTTTCTGCGCACACCAAGCTGCATCTGCGCCGTGGCGCTGGCGCTTATATCTGCGGCGAAGAATCAGCAATGATCGAGTCGATCGAAGGCAAGCGCGGATTGCCGCGCCATCGCCCGCCTTATCTCGCGCAAGTAGGCCTATTCGGCCGGCCGACGCTGGAGCAAAACGTCGAAACATTGTTCTGGATCCGCGACATCATCGAGAAGGGCGCGGAATGGATGACGTCGCAGGGCCGCAGGGAGCGCAAGGGCTTCCGCAGCTTCTCGGTGTCTGGCCGAGTGAAAAAGCCGGGCGTGGTGCTTGCGCCCGCCGGTGTCACCGCGCGCGAACTAATCGAGGAATTCTGCGGTGGCATGATCGACGGCGAAAAATTCAAGGGCTACCTGCCGGGCGGCGCCTCAGGCGGCATTTTGCCAGCCTCGATGGCCGACGAGCCGCTCGACTTCGGAACGCTCGAAAAATACGGCTGTTTCGTCGGTTCCCACGCGGTTGTCATCCTGTCCGAGAAGGACGACATGAAGGCGGTGGCGCTTAATCTGATGAAGTTCTTCGAAGACGAGAGCTGCGGGCAGTGCACGCCGTGCCGCGTCGGCTCGGAAAAGGCCGCCAAGCTGATGGCCAAGGGCCCGTGGGACGTCGCGCTATTGACGGAACTGTCGACGCTGATGCGCGACGCCTCGATCTGCGGCCTCGGTCAGGCGGCGCCGAATCCGCTCCTCTGCGTGCTGAAGTATTTCCCCGAGGAACTCAAGAAACCGATGGGCACTTGGTGAACCATGGCTGACAGCAAAGCTTCGACGCCCAAGACCTTTTTCATCGACGACCGCGAGATCGACATCCGCGACGGCGAATCGATTTTCCGCGCGGCGCGGAGGCTCGACATCAAGCTGCCGCACCTGTGCTATTCGCCCAAGCCCGGCTACCGCGCCGACGGCAATTGTCGCGTCTGCATGGTCGAGATCGAAGGTGAGCGCGTTCTGGCGGCAAGCTGCATCCGCAAGCCTGCGCCCGGCATGAAGGTCAAGACCTCGACCGAGCGCGCCAAGACCGCGCGCAAGATGGTGGCCGAGCTGCTGGTCACCGACCAGCCGGCGATCGAAGCGGCGCACGACCCGGAATCCGAGTTCTGGAAAACCGCCAAGCGCCAGGGCGTTTCCGCCGGTCGCTTCCCCAAGCGCGAGCGCATCGAAGTGCCGGCGCCCGACCGCAGCCACGCCGCCATGGCGGTCAATCTGGACGCCTGCATCCAGTGCAATCTCTGCGTCCGCGCCTGCCGCGAAGTGCAGGTCAACGACGTCATCGGCATGGCCGGCCGCGGCTTTATGGAAAAAATCGTCTTCGATTTCGACGATCCGATGGGCAATTCGACCTGCGTCGCCTGCGGCGAATGCGTGCAGGCTTGCCCGACCGGCGCGCTGATGCCCGCGAGCCTGGTCAACGCTGCGAATGTGCGTACCGAATTTCCCGACCGCGAGGTCAACAGCGTCTGCCCCTATTGCGGCGTTGGCTGCCAGCTCACCTATCAGATCAAGGACGACAAGCTCGTCGCCGTCACCGGCCGCGCCGGTCCCGCAAACGAGAATCGGCTCTGCGTCAAAGGCCGCTTCGGCTTCGACTATGTTTCAAATCCGCAGCGTTTGATGAAGCCGATGGTGCGCAAGAACGGCGTCAAGAAATCAGCCGACGATCTGGTCGATCCGGCTAATCCGTTCACGCATTTCCGGGAAGCGACCTGGGAAGAGGCGATGGAGCGCGCTGCTTCCGGCTTGAAGAAAATCCGCGACCGCGACGGCCCGCGCGCGCTGGCCGGTTTCGGCTCCGCCAAAGGCTCGAACGAAGAGGCTTATTTGTTTCAGAAGCTGGTGCGCACCGGCTTTGGCTCCAACAACGTCGATCACTGCACGCGGCTGTGCCATGCCTCGTCGGTGGCGGCGTTGCTCGAAGGTGTCGGCTCGGCGGCCGTGACCGCGACCTTCAACGAGGTCAAGAATTCCGACTTTATCATCGTCATCGGTGCCAACCCGACCGAGAACCACCCGGTCGCCGCCACCTTCTTCAAGCAGGCAGCCAAGCGCGGCGCCAAGCTGGTCGTCATGGACCCGCGCGGGCAGGCACTTAAGCGCCACGCCTGGAAGATGATGCAGTTCAAGAACGGCACCGACGTCGCCATGCTCAACGGCATGCTCAACGTCATCATCGGCGAAAAGCTCTACGACCAGCAATATGTGCAGACCTATGTCGAAGGCTTCGAGCAACTCAAGGAGCACGTGAAAGATTTCACGCCCGAGGAGATGGAGCCGATCTGCGGCATTCCGGCCGACACGCTGCGTGAAGTGGCCCGCTCTTACGCCCGCGCCGAAAGCGCCATCATCTTTTGGGGCATGGGCGTGTCGCAACACACACACGGCACCGATAACGCGCGCTGTCTTATCGCGCTGTCGCTGATCTGCGGCCAGGTGGGCCGTTCCGGCACCGGCTTGCATCCGCTGCGCGGCCAGAACAACGTGCAGGGCGCCTCCGACGCAGGCCTCATCCCGATGTTCTTCCCGGATTACAAATCGGTGGAAGACGCCACCATCCGCGCCAAATACGAAAAGGCCTGGGGCAAAACGCTCGATCCCAAGCGCGGCAAGACCGTGGTCGAGATCATGGACGCCGTACATGCCGACGAGATCAAGGGCATGTACATCATGGGCGAAAACCCGGCGATGTCCGATCCCGACCTCAACCATGCGCGCGCCGCGCTCGCGCATCTCGAATGCCTCGTGGTGCAAGACATCTTCCTCACCGAGACCTGTTCTTATGCCGACGTCATCCTGCCGGCCTCGGCCTGGCCCGAGAAGGACGGTACCGTCACCAACACCAACCGCCAGGTGCAGATGGGCCGCCAGGCACTGCCCCTGCCGGGCGACACGCGGCAGGACTTGTGGATCATCCAGGATCTCGCCCAGCGCATGGGCGAGAAGTGGAATTATAAGCACGTCAGCGAAGTGTTCGAGGAAATGGCGCGGCTGATGCCGGCGCTCGACAACATCACCTGGGACCGTGTCGAGCGCGAGGACCACGTCACCTATCCGACCGACGCGCCGGACAAGCCGGGCCGCGACGTCGTGTTCGACAAGGGCTTTCCGCGTCCGGGCGGCATGGCCAAGCTGGTCGCGGC
>JAYTFS010000249.1:0-3505 GCA_043734185.1 Pseudolabrys sp.
CGACCTCCGCGTTTGTTCACGCCCATGATCTCGCGCCGGACCTGTCCAAGCGCGTGCGCGAATGTTTTTTCAATTTTCAGTTTAGCGATGAATTGAAGAACGTCTTCGATGGCGCGACGCGCTTTGTGCCGATCGATTATCAGCGCGATTGGTCGGCGGTTCGCCAAGTCGCCAAGGCCAGCGGTACGGCCTACAACTTTGCCAGCTATGGCAAAGTCATCAACCAAGATTTAGCACAGAGCGGGAAAAAGAAGCCCGAAGAGTAGGGCGTTGCCAGCAGCCTTATCTAGCAAGGCTTCCAGCCTGTACTTCCAGTCCGGCGCGGTATTCGGGCTGGCGATCTTGACGCCATCGACATAGATGCCGATGTGGGTGAAGTCGCTACCGTAGCCTAACCGTCCGGCGTAATCGAGATTGAGGTTATACGCACGATGCGCTCGGATTTGACTTCTTCTGACGCCGAAGTGCGGCGAATGTATGATGAAAAGTTGATAAAAGCATCAATAGTTTGAATTTCGGAGTTTTTGGAGACCTACAGCGGGCACCACCCGAAAAACCATCACTGTCACGGATCAACAAGATCAATGGATCAAAGCGCAAATTGAAGCCGGTGACTTCACGAACGACAGCGAATATATCCGCGACTTGATCCGACGCGACCATGACAGCGCTAAATTTCAAGCCCTCAAAATCGCGATCGAGGAAGGATTGAACAGCGCCGACAGCGATCGCACCATCCCGCACATCGTGGAGGAAGTTGAAGCCCGGCTGCGTGCGGTTGGCCGTCTATAAACTTTCATCAAAAGCCGATGCCGATCTCGCTGGCATTTACGAATACACGATCCTCAATTTCGGATTGGAGCAGGGGGAGGGCGTATCTTCTGGGCTTACACGAGCGCTTCGCCGCGCTTGCCGAACATCCGATACTGGGACGCAGCGCGCAGGAATTGGCGCCAACAGAATTGGCGCCAAACTTGCGGCGGTTTGAGTATCAATCGCATAATGTGTTTTATGTGGCCAAGAAGCAGGGTGTTCGGATTGTGCGCGTCTTACATCAAAACATTGCGACGAACGCTCCAAACGCAATGGCAAAGAAGTTGAGGTATTTACCTCGGTTTTCGCTTTTGTCATGAATCGGTCAGACTTATCCCGGTAAACGCCATCACCAACGTCTGCCAATTGGATCAGCCGCACATCGCCATTCTGGTCTTGGTCTTTGGCTATTAATGCCCAACCCCTCGAAAGGTAAAATCCGTCCAGTAGCATTGAGCAGTGCAGCAACTACGGTGGGGTGTGGTGCTCTAAATGCTTAAGCGTCTTTACCCGCCCCCTATGCACAGTTTGAAACTATGGAGAGTTTGATCGATTGCAGGCGCGCCGGCTCCTAGACGAATTTGTTACGGGGCCGGCGAATGTCTACCCATAGTTATAGCGTCTGAAGGAACTGCATCAACGCATCGGGCGGGCGGTAGCGGTGCGTTTTCGATTTCGGTTCCTGAAGTCGAGCCAAGGCTTGTTCTTTCATCGCCAGATCCGCTTCCACGTATCGATGCGTCGTTGACGTACTCTCATGTCCCAACCACAACGCAATCACGCTGAAAGCGACACCGGATTGCAGTAGGTGCATGGCGGTCGAGTGGCGAATGATGTGGGGAGAAATGCGCCGTTTGGCCAGGTCGGGATAGATTGCGGTGGCTCGCGCCACCGCAATATCCAGGCGCTGCGTGACATTGGATCGCGTCATCGCCTGACCGCCGCGGTTAGGCAACAACGCCGACGCCGCACCCAAATCGGGATTGCGCCGTAACCAAGCACGGACCGCTTGAACAGTTGACTTCCATAAAGGCACTGAACGTTGCTTACGCCCCTTGCCGCGCAAGTGAACGCAAGGCGCGCCGTCCAACACCACATCGGCAACGCATACCCCCGTGATCTCCGATACCCGCGCCCCGGTGTTGTACAGCATCGCCAACAACAAATGGTCACGCTGCGTCGTCCAGGAACTGCCGGGTTCGCCTAACACCGCGATCATTTCCTCGCGCGACAGGAAACCCAACATCGGACGCTCGAAGCGTTTCATCGGCACACCCAATGCCCGTTCGATGACATAGAGAGAGGATACGTCGCGCCGTGCTGCGAACTTCAAGAAGGCTCGCAACGCCGTCAGCCGCAAATTGCGACTGCGCACCGCGTTATGCCGCCGCGACTCCAAGTGATCCAAGAACGCCAGAATCAGATCGGGTTCAATGTCGGTCAACCGTAGGGCCGTAGGCGATTTGCCTAAACGCTTGTGCGCGAAATCGAGGAACAACATCAACGCATCCCGGTACGAAGCGATGGTGCGCGGACTGACCGCACGCTGCGTCACCAGATAGTCGGTGAAGAATTGCTGTACCAGCGCTGCAAATGAAACGGGTCGTGGGGAGCTCGTTTCACCCATGGCACACCTCCGGCCTGTGTGCAAAGGATTCGAACTTAGCGGCGGCGACCGCCACCAGTTCCGGCACGCCGGTGAGATACCAATAGGTATTGGTCACCATCGCATGGCCGACATAAGTCGACAACGACAGCATTGCTTGATCGACATTTATCCCTTGTTTGTGCCAGAGCATCACACGCCTCACGACGAAGGTGTGGCGCAGATCGTGCACCCGCGGCGCATGGTGGGCACCGCGATTGACCCAGCCCAACTGATCGCGCAATTCGACAAACATCCGATTGACCTGTCTCAGGCCGAGCGGACGACCGAGGTGCATACCCCGCGTGCCGACCAAGAATGGCCCCTCGGGACTACGCTCGATATATGATGCGCGCAAACGCCGGTAACGCAATAACGCTTGAACAGTGCTCGGATGCAGCGGCACCTGACGTGACTTGGCGAATTTGGTGCGACGTACCGTGAGCATGCCAATTTTCAGATCGACATCGCCATCACACAAATGAAGGGCTTCGGAAACCCGTAGTCCGGTTGCAGCAAGCAGGCCAAACAAGGCCTCGTGACCCGCACCACGTAAGTCTGGACGCAATTGCCGAGCCGCACGCAGTAAATCGACGATCTCTTGTTCGCTATAGATATGTGGGGCCAGGCGCTGATCGACCGGACCGAAGATGGATTCGTCGGGCACTTCAGTGCGTGGTTCGAATTGTTGTAGATATCGCGCAAACGGGCGCAGTATCTTCAGTCGTCGTGCCCAGGTAATCGGCGTCGTGCGATTGTGCTTGTCGCGCCGTGCCCAGTCGGCCATGATTTCCACCGTCAGTGGGCCACGATGGCTAAGGGCATCGATGTAGCGCGCAAAGCTGCGCAGTGCCAGGCCTGTCTTTGTTAACTCGAAACCAAGGCGACGACGCTCGGCCAAGAAATGGCGAACCCGCGCTTGCATGCTAAGCCGGGCGCTCATGACGCGCTCCCGGGCCACGGCAAGGCGACCGCCGACAGCGTGCGGCTATCGAGCTTGGCGTAAATCAGCGTCGTATTCAGCGAGCGATGGCGCAGCACGTCGGC
>JAYTFS010000250.1:0-19527 GCA_043734185.1 Pseudolabrys sp.
CTTTTCCTGCAGCGTCTTTACCACGTCGGGAATGCGTTGCAGCCGCGGATGAACCGCGAGCGCGCGCCGGTAGACTTCCAGCGCCTGCTTGTCGTCGCCAATGTCCTGCATGATCAGCCCCAAGCCCGACAGCGCGCCGAAATGGCGCGGCTCGCGGCGCAGCACCTCGCGGATGTCGGCGAGCGAATGGCCGTAATCCTTCTTCATGTAATAAAGCGTTGCCCGGCGATTCCAGGCTTCAATATAATCCGGCTTGATCTTGACGATAGCGCTGAGCAGCTCGAAGGCAAGATCGGTATCCTGCGCTTCGATCGCGGTCTTGACGCGCGACATCAGCAGATTGGCGGTATCGCTGCGCGACACGACCCAAAGCGCCCAGATGCGCTCCTCGATTGCCTTGGCAACGGTGTCGTCGGGCGCAAGCTTGAGCGCGCCGAACAGGAAATCGATATTTTGGGTGCGGTCGCCACGCGCGACATTCGGCAATTGCTTCGGCGGCTCGATCCAGCTGCCGTTCTGGGCGGAAGCGGGAACCGCGATATACGCGACCTGGGCCGCGACAAAGACGGCGGTAATCAAGCGTGCGAGGAATCGCGAGCGCATGGCGAAGAGTCTAATCGCTCCGCCAGCCAACGCCAATATGTAGCGAGGAACGAAAAATGCGCCCGAAAGGGCGCCACACAAGGCTTAGCCTTGGCGGGCCTTATAGCGGCTATTGGTCTTGTTGATGATGTAGACGCGGCCCTTGCGCCGGACGATCTTGTTGTCGCGGTGGCGGGCACGCAGGGATTTCAAGGAGTTACGGACTTTCATGGATCGGCTCTGGGTTCTCTGTTAGCCGGGTTCATAGGCACCCGACCCGCCCCTGTCAACGCAACCGGCCCACCCGTGGTTACCGCCAGGGACATGCCTTAAAGTCCGCCGCCCCGAGGGTTTCAGGCATGCAACGCAGTACCGACCGCTTTTTGACCACGCATACTGGTAGCCTGCCGCGGCCCGACGACCTTATTCGGACGATGTACGCCAAGGAGGAAGGGGTTCCGGTGGATACGGCCGCCTTGGCCGCGCGCGTACGCGCGGCGGTGGCCGAAGTCGTCAATAAACAGTCCGCCGCCGGCATCGATCTGATCAATGACGGCGAAATGTCGAAGCCGAGCTATGCCACCTATATCAAGGACCGGCTCAACGGCTTTGGCGGCACCGGCAATACCTTCGTCTATCAGGACGTCCACGAGTTTCCCATGCTGGAAAAGCGCGTGTTCGGCGATCCCGGCCGCTCGCGCCGCAAGACGCCGGCCTGCAACGCCGTCATCAGCCTGCGCGATGCGCAGGCTGCCGTCACCGATACCGACAATCTCAAGGCGGCCTTGGCAAACGTGAAGGCCCGCGGCGGCTTCATGAGCGCGGCTTCGCCCGGCGTGGTGTCGCTGTTCTTCCGCAACGATTTCTACAAAGACTTCGAGACTTATATCTACACCATCGCCGACGCCATGAAGCATGAATACGAAATCGTCGCCAAAGCGGGTTTCGTATTGCAGATCGACTGCCCGGATCTCGGCATGGGCCGGCATATTCAATATGCGGATCTAAGCTTGGAAGAATTCCGCAAGCGCGCGCAGCTGCATGTCGAGGCGCTCAATCATGCGCTCGGCGGAATTCCGCCCGAGCAGCTTCGCATGCATGTGTGCTGGGGTAATTACGAAGGACCGCATCATCGCGACGTGCCGCTCGCCGACATCATCGACATCGTATTCAAGGCGCGACCGCAGGCGATTTCGTTCGAGGCCGCCAACCCGCGCCACGCCCATGAATGGAAATTGTTCGAGACCTTAAAATTGCCGGACGGCAAAGTGCTTATACCCGGCGTGCTCGAATCGAAATCGAATTTCATTGAGCATCCCGAACTGATCGCACAACGCATCGGGCGATACGCCAGACTGGTCGGACGCGAGAATGTGATTGCTGGCAGCGACTGCGGTTACGGCACCTGGGTGGGCCAGGCCGCGGTCGAGCCCGATGTTGTGTTCGCCAAGTTTGCCGCGATGGCGGAAGGCGCAGCGATCGCGTCGAAGGAGTTCTGGCGCTAGGTGCGCCGCCAGCGCTTGTAGAAGTGCGGCAGGAAAAACATGGCGGCCAGCAAGGCGAGCGCGATCAAGGCGTACCAGAGATTGTCGGTGTCGCCTGCGATGGCGGCGCGGCCGGCGTAACCGATCCAGGTATAGACAACGGTCGAGGGCGCCATGAACACCACGGTTGCGATGATGTAGTGGTGAAACGGGATGCGCGTCATTCCGAGCAGATAATTCATCACGTTGTAGGGAAAGATAGGAACCAGCCGGACGAAGGCGACGAATTTCCAGCCATCCGCGTCGACGCTGCGCATAATGGTTTGCGTCCGCGGCCCGGCACGTACTTCAACCCAATCGCGGGCAAGATAGCGCGCCACCAGGAATGACAGCGCCGCCCCGAGCGTGCCGCCGATGAGATCGAGTAGCGTGCCGAAATAGGGGCCGAACAGCGCGCCGCCGGCGAAATCAAAAATACTACCGGGCACCATCGCGACGGTGGCAATTCCATAGAGCAGCACGAAGCCGATTGGCGCCCAGACGCCAAGACTGGCGACCCAGACTTCCACCGACCGCGCCGTGATGGCGCCGTTGAATACCCAAATCCCGGCCGCCCCGCTGGCGACAAAGAGCAGAACCACAGCTGCGAAAAGCCATCGTCGTGGATGCGTCATTGCCTGGCGGTTTGTTGGAAGAAGATCGGTGAAAGAAATGGTGGGCGCGACAGGGATCGAACCTGTGACCCCCTCCATGTCAAGGAGGTGCTCTCCCGCTGAGCTACGCGCCCTTTATCGGTTTGGTCTTATCGGCTCCAAACTGGCGAGGCAAGCCGCCAGAACAACCCGAACCAGAGGAGCCAGAAGAACTGTCTATGCGGCCAACATCTTGTGAACCTCGTTGACGAGGTCGCGCAGATGTATGGGTTTCGACAGCACTTTGGCGTGCTTGGGCGCGGTGGAATCGGCGTTGAGCGCCACGGCCGCAAAGCCGGTGATGAACATGATCTTGATGTCGGGATCGAGTTCGGCGGCCCTGCGGGCGAGTTCAATGCCGTCCATTTCCGGCATCACGATATCCGTCAGCAGCAGCTCGAACGGTTCCTCGCGCAGCCGTTGATAGGCCGACAGCCCGTTATCATAGGAGGTGACGTCGAATCCGGCGTTCTGCAGCGCCTTGACCAGAAAGCGGCGCATATCGGTATCGTCTTCAGCCAGCAAGATTTTCGTCATACGCTTTACGCCCCTTAACCACTGACCCTAAAGGCTGGCCCCAACCGGCCTATAAGACTTACCCCAGGTAAATAACGGGTGAACCGAAAGCTTCGCTTGGCTTTGTCCTCCGGCGCATGGACAATAGAAGGTATAGGGGGCGCTAAAACCGCCCCTGTTGCGCGGTAAAACCCGCTCCATATGGCCTGATGTCTCCATGAGTGACCCCCGCCACGAGCTCGACCCGCCGTTCGAGATCATCGAACCGACGGCCTATAACGGGCCGGTTCTGTTCAATTCGCCGCATAGCGGTTCGACCTATCCGCGCGCCTTCCTGGCTACCTCCAGGCTTGATGTCGTCACGCTACGCCGGTCGGAGGACAGCTTTGTCGATGCCCTGATCGCCGGCGTGGTGAAACACGGCTATCCGCTGATGCGGGCGCATTTCCCGCGCTGCTTTGTGGACGTGAACCGGGAGCCCTATGAGCTCGATCCGCGCATGTTCGAAGGCCGCCTGCCGTCCTTCGCCAATACCCGTTCGATGCGGGTGGCCGGCGGGCTTGGCACCGTTGCGCGGGTGGTTGGCGATTCTCAGGAAATCTACGACCAGCGCATCCCGGTGGACGACGCCCTGGCCCGAATCGAGAGCCTGTACAAGCCCTATCACCGCGCGTTGCGGCGGCTGTTCACCAAAATGCACCGTGATTTCGGCGCCGCAATGCTCATAGACTGCCACTCGATGCCGTCGAGCGCGGGGCACAAGGATGAACGTCCTCGTCACGAATTCGTGCTCGGCGACCGTTACGGAACCAGTTGCGTCGGCGTGGTGGCGGAAACCGTTGAAAAGACGCTGCGGACGTTGGGCTACACCGTGAGCCGCAATAAGCCCTATGCCGGCGGCTTTATCACCGAGCATTACGGCAATCCGGCCGCAGGCCTCCATGCCATCCAGCTTGAGATCAACCGCGCGCTCTATATGGATGAGGCCCGCTACCAGCGAGCCAGCGGCTTTAGCCGGCTGGCGGCGGACCTGGAGACGCTGGCGAGGCGTCTCGGCGAGATCCCGCTGGAGGAACTCCGGCCGTACCGGGCGGCGGCGGAATAGCCCTAAAAAAGGGCCGCTCAATGAAGAGCGGCCCAAGTCTAGGGAGGAAACGCCCAAGGAGGGCAACGATAGCTCTCGCTACCGCGTCGCAATAAGCTACACTGCGATGCACAAAAATCAAGGATCGAAACCCGGTTTCCCATGCTTTTTATGCATAGCTGGCCGCTAGATTCTGGCCTTAGACATTTAGCTATGCGAAATAATGAGGCCATTTGTGCTGCAGGACGAAACGTGCAGCAATTTACTGGTGTTCTGGTAGGGCGCGGCTCGATTGGACGATGCAGGCATGACGGCGATCGATTTCTCCAGCTTCGTCAACGAACTAGCCAAGATTTCCGGCGAGACAATCCTGCCGTTCTTCCGCACCTCGCTGGAAATCGAGAACAAGAAGCCGGGCGGATTCGACCCCGTCACCGCCGCCGATCGCGCAGCAGAGGCCAAGATGAGGGCCGAGATCACCAAGGTCTTCGCCGAACACGGCATCCTCGGCGAAGAATTCGGTGTTCTTCTGCCAGACGCCGAATACGTTTGGGTGCTCGATCCTATCGACGGCACCAAGTCCTTCATCTCCGGCATGGTGGCCTGGGGCACGCTGATTGGGCTGATGCGCTTCGGCGAGCCGATCTACGGCATGATGCATCAGCCGTTCACGCGCGAACATTTTTTCGGCGACGGCGGCGCTGCGCATTATCGCGGCCCGGCGGGCCAACGCGAATTGCGCGTGCGCGCCTGCGCGGCGTTGCGCGACGCCGTGCTGTTCACCACCAGCCCGCTGCTCATGAACAAAGCCGACCGCGCCGCTTTCGGCAAAGTCGAGAACGCCGTGAAGCTCTCGCGCTACGGCGGCGACTGCTACGCCTATTGCATGCTGGCGGCCGGACACATCGATCTCATCGTCGAGACCGAGATCAAGCCGCACGACATCGTGCCGTTGATCCCGATCATCGCCGGCGCCGGCGGCATCGTCACCACGTGGGAAGGCGGACCGGCGCAAGGCGGCGGGCGGATTGTTGTTGCGGGCGACAAGCGAGTGCACGCGGCGGCGATCAAGATACTAAACGGCTAGGCGCCCTTGCCCGCCACGTGCCGCTTCTCTAGATTTTGCGGCATTAATTCTAGGGGGAAGTGTCATGCGCCGATCTTTGATCGCGCTACCGATTTATTTTGCGATGCTCGTTGCGGCTTTCGCCGGACCGAGCATGAGCTCGGCCTGGCTGAAAATCAGCATCAATCAGGAAGAATGCGTGCGCGCCGGCACGGCCGCCACGCGCGAGAACAGTTTCACCACGCGGTTCGAGGTGGTCGGCGAGCAATCCGTCTACGGCGAGCGCGGCGAATACACCGCCCTGGTGCGCTGCGCCGACGACATGAAAATGGCCTACTTCGTTGTGGCCGGGCCGAAGGGCAACGACGCCAGCCGTTACATGAATGCGATACGGGATGGTTTCTCGCTGGCGCTGACCGGCACCGCCCCTGCCGCGTCGTCGTCACCTGAAAGGTCCGGTTCTCGAAGCGCGGCACTCATTCCGACGGATAATCTACCGGGCAAATACGCGGTCGCGGGCGTCAATCCCAACGGCTCGACTTACCGCGGCGAGGTGACCATTACCGGCGACGGCGACACCTATAATTTTCGCTGGCGGATTTCCAACGGCGACGTGTACCGCGGCAAGGGTATTTTGCGCGGCAGGATACTCACCGTGGATTGGGGACAGAGATATCCCGTCATCTACCGCGTTGACGACGACGGCACGCTGCGCGGCAAGTGGTCCAACGGCAGCGCCAGCGAAGACCTGACGCCGGACCGGTAGCGCCTTAAAACCGCGGCGTCCCCGGCACGAAGGCGTCGAAGGCCGCCCAGAACTGTCCGCGATAGTAATCCTGCTCTTGCAGGATTTCGTGGCGGCTGCCGGCAAGAATAAGATGCCGGCCGGCGAGCAGGTTCATCCCGAAAGTTTCGATCGCCGGCGTCGAGACGACCTCGTCGCGGCCGGCCGCTACCATCAAGATCGCCTGGCGGATGGTCGCTGGATAAACCGGATCGGCAAATCGCTTCATCAGGCGCATTGCGGCATCGGCCCAGGCGATGGTGGGCGCGTCGAGACCGAGCTCCGGCGCTTCTTCCAGCACCGCCATGTTGCGCGCAAACCGCACCGGATCAGAAGTCAGCACGTTGCCGATGAAATCATCCGAGCCGGTGGCTTCGCCGTGGCTGGTCGGGATATAGCCCGAGCCGCGCCCGATCATCCGCATGAAACGCGCCATTGGGCCGGCGAAGGGCGTCAGCCGGCTGGTGCGCAGCGCGATCATCGGGGCTGACAGCACAAGGCGATCGAACCAGCGGCTGCCGTCATGACAGGACCTGATCGCAATCGCGCCGCCCATGGAATGGCCGAGCGCAAAATACGGCGGCGGGCAATCGGGCTGCACCACCTGTTCCATGAAGGCGTCGAGATCGGTAGCGTATTCGGAAAAATTCCGCACATAGCCTTTGTTGCGGTCGGAGAGCGCGCGGTCCGACATGCCCTGCCCGCGCCAATCGAACGTCGCCACCGCGAAGCCGCGCGCGCGCAGATCGCGCACCGTCTCGAAATATTTCTCGATGTATTCGGCGCGGCCCTGCAGCACGACAACAGTGCCCTTGCGGCCCGGCGGCGGGTCCCAGCGCGCAAAGCGCAACGAGACCCCGTCCGGGGTCTTGATGGCGCCGGTCACGACATGATCGGGCACCGGGTTGGCGGGAATGGAGACGAGTTTCATGATATATATTTCAATGGGTTATAGGCAGGCCGCCGCCCTCTTGCGAGCCCAAAATGACATTCCCATATCTGTTTTGCGCAGGCCATTCTGGCTGCGCACGGGTTTAAGGTTCGGCCATGTGGCGGACCGCCCGCATGTCGCTCACCTCAAGGAGGATATGCTTATGCGTACGTTTGATCTTGCTCCCCTCTATCGTTCCACCGTCGGCTTCGACCGGCTGTTCTCGATGCTGGACGGATTTGAATCCGCCCCGGGCTACCCGCCTTACAACATCGAGCGCACCGCCGAGAACGAGTACCGCGTCAGCGTCGCGGTCGCCGGCTTTGCCGAGAACGAACTTTCGATCGAATCGAAAGAAAACACCCTGACCATCAAGGGCTCCAAGCAGGCGAAGGAAGAAAACGCCGACGTGCTCTATCAGGGCATCGCGGCGCGCGCCTTCGAGCGCGTGTTCCAGTTGGCCGATTATGTCCAGGTGAAGGCTGCCGCCCTCGAGAACGGATTGCTGCACGTCGATCTCGTGCGTGAAATCCCCGAGGCCAAGAAGCCCCGTCAGATCCCGATCGGCAATGGCCAGAACAATGCCAAGCCGCAGACCATCGAGACCAAAGCCGCGGCCTAATATCGCAGCATCAATCGCAAACGACAGCACCCCGGAATTTCCGGGGTGCTTTTATTTTGGGCTAGCCGCCGTTCGGGACCGGCGACGGCGGCGGATAATCAGCCGGCGGCGGCGCGCTTGATTGCACCTCGCGCGGGGGCCCGAATTTTCCAACCGGGTCGGGTTTTGAATTCAAGCGCGGGATCCGGCGGATCGGCGTTGGGCCTTCGGCCAATGGCGACGCGGCATTCAGCATGGCGCGGCGTGGCCCCTGTGGCGGCGGCGGCACTTCGCTGCGCGGTTGCCAACGCGGCGCACGTGGACGTAACAGGGAATCGTCTTGCCGTTGCATCGCCGGCGCAATGCGGCGGCGCGCGGGCGGCGCGATGTCTTCGTCGTAACGATCATTGGCGCTGGCGCGATCTTCCATTTGCGGAACGTGAATGATGCGCGCCATGCTACGGCTTTGCGGCGCAATGTTTCGTGGGCGCGCGGCCGGTAGATTGTCCTTGTACTGCGCTTCGGCCTTGTAGCCCGGCTCGCGCTTGAACGAACCGGCCATGACGAAAGACAGCATCACAGCAAGCGAAGCCCAGGCCAGAACAATGGTCAGCAGTTTTTTCACAAACGACCCTTTTTAACGCCGCGCGATGAAGCGGATGAGAGAATCGACCGAAATTTTCCCGGCGCCGAGCGTAAGCAGCACCATCAGGATCGATGCCCAGTAGATGTGGACGGTCCACAACGCCTGCGGCATCACGTAAAGCTGGATCAACGCCGTCATAATCAGCAGGCCGAGCGCCGCGAAGCGCGTGCCGAGGCCCAGCATCAGCATGATTGGCAGGATGAACTCGCCATAGCTCACCAGATAAGCGGCAAGCATCGGTGGCACCGGCAGTGCGTAATAGCCGAGGAATACGCCGAAGGTCTGCGCCTTCACTTCCAGCGGCAGCACGACCGAGAAATCATAGTTGTAAATGCTCACCAGAAAACGCGGGCCGCTGATCTTGGTCTGGCCGTCGAAGAAGAACACCCGCGCAATCACCAGCCGCAACGCCAATGCCACCACGGTATAGGGGATGAAGGAGCAGGCGGAAACGAAGCTGTCGACCATCAGGCCGCTGATGGAGCGCGAGCGCCGCGCGCGCTCCGCCGCCCGCGCCGCGATCGCCCGGCTGGTGGCCAGCGCCGCCGTCACCGCCGGCGAAGGCTGCGGCCGCAAGATGGCGCCTGCCGACAGATCGAGCGGCGGCGCCAACGATGCAAGCCTGTCGGCCAGCCGCGCCATGGCGGCTTCGCCGGCGCTGCTGATTGCGGGACGCCGCGCGGTCACGGTCGTGTCGGTCATGACGCCTCTCCATCGGTATTTGTCCGACCATAGCCAACCCGCGCTGGCGCGCCGCTTTTTCCCGAATCCACGGTTAAACGGTTAACCCGCCACGCTTTTCGCGAACCGCCGGACACGCAACGGCATTGCGTGAAACCAGCGCACGTGGTCCCCTTCTTGCTTGTTTAAGGCGCGCCACCGCAACAAACCGAAAGGGTTCACCATTCGGGCGTGGACGTTTGCTTGTGCGGCGGTGCAAAATTTGGCATGGTCCATTAGGACAGTAATGCTGTCCTAATGGGATTAAGCCTGCGGTGAGTACGCGAGATGGGCGAGCGAAAGAGCAGCACCGGATTTTTTGAGCTCGCGGCCGCGCACCGCGAGGCGGCCAGGCTATTAGGAAACACAGCCAATCCCGACACGACACTCGGGCACGGCCTTTACGATCCCGCGCTCGACAAGGATTCCTGCGGCGTCGGATTCATCGCCGACATCAAGGGCCGCAAGTCGCACCTGATCGTCGAAGACGGCCTGCGCATCCTGTGCAACCTGGAGCATCGCGGCGCCACCGGAGCCGATCCGCGCATGGGGGATGGCGCCGGCATCCTAGTGCAGATCCCGCACAAATTTTTCGTCAAAGAAGCGACCCGGCTCGGCTTCAAGCTGCCGAAGCCCGGCGAATACGCGGTCGGCCAATTGTTTATGCCGCGCGACAAAAACTGGCGGCAGATCATCCGCGATATCTACGCAGAAGTGATCGCCCGCGAAGGCTTGACGCTGCTCGGCTGGCGCGATGTGCCGAAGGACAATGCTTCGCTCGGCGAGTCGGTCAAGCCGACCGAACCGGTGCACATGCAGGTGTTCATCGGCTTCGGCAAAAAGAAATACGCCGAGGAAGAATTCGAGCGCCGGCTTTATCTCCTGCGCAAGTCTATCTCCAACGCGATCTACCGGCGGCGCGAGCGCCGCACATCCGGCTATTACCCGGTGTCGATCTCCTGCCGTACGGTGATCTACAAGGGTATGTTTCTGGCCGACCAGCTCGGCGACTATTACCCCGACTTGCACGATCCGGATTTCGAAAGTGCGATCGCGCTGGTGCATCAACGCTTCTCGACCAACACCTTCCCGGCTTGGTCGCTGGCGCATCCGTACCGCTACGTCGCGCATAACGGCGAAATCAACACGCTGCGCGGCAACAACAACTGGATGGCGGCGCGCCAAGCCACCGTTTCATCGCCGCTGTTCGGCGCCGACATCAGCAAGCTGTGGCCCATCTCCTACGAGGGCCAGTCCGACACCGCCTGCTTCGACAACGCGCTCGAATTTCTGGTGCAGGGCGGCTACTCGCTCGCGCACGCCGTGATGATGATGATTCCCGAAGCCTGGGCGGGCAATCCGCTCATGAACGAGGAGCGACGCGCGTTCTACGAATACAATGCCGCGCTGATGGAGCCGTGGGACGGCCCCGCGGCGATTGCTTTCACCAACGGCCGCCAGATCGGCGCGACATTGGACCGCAACGGCCTGCGTCCGGCGCGTTACCTGCTCACGCGCGACGACCGCATCGTCATGGCGTCCGAAATGGGCGTGCTGCCGATTCCGGAAAAGGACATCGTCAAGAAGTGGCGGCTACAGCCGGGCAAGATGCTGCTGGTCGATCTCGACGAGGGCCGGCTCATTCCCGACGAGGAATTGAAGGCGACGCTGGCCAAGAAGCATCCCTACAAGGAATGGCTCAAGCGCACCCAGATCGTGCTGGAGGAACTGCCGGGCAGCGCCGAAAAGCCCCCGATCTCGAACCTGCCGCTGCTCGATCGCCAGCAGGCCTTCGGCTACACGCAGGAAGACCTCAAGCTGCTGATGGCGCCGATGGGCACCACCGGCGAGGAAGCCATCGGCTCGATGGGCAACGACACGCCGATTTCGGCGATGTCCGACAAGCCAAAGCCGCTGTTCACCTATTTCAAGCAGAACTTCGCACAGGTCACCAACCCGCCGATCGATCCGATCCGCGAAGAGCTGGTGATGAGCCTGGTTTCCATCATCGGGCCGCGACCGAATTTATTCGACCTGGAAGGCCTGTCGCACGCCAAGCGCCTGGAAGTGCGCCAGCCAATCCTCACCAATGAAGACCTGGAAAAGATCCGCGCCATTTCCACCATGAGCGGCGATCATTTCCAGTCGAAGACCTTCGACATCACCTTCCCGGCCGAGCATGGCGCGGCCGGAATGGGCTTTGCCATTGAAGAACTGTGCGTGCGCGCCGAGGAAGAGGTGCGCAAGAGCTGCAACATCATCATCCTGTCCGACCGCAAGGCCAGCGCCGATCGCATTCCGATCCCGGCACTGCTGGCTTGCGCGGCCGTGCATCATCACCTCATCCGTGCCGGCTTGCGCACCTCGGTCGGCATGGTGCTCGAGACCGGCGAGCCCCGCGAAGTGCATCACTATGCGTGCCTAGCCGGTTACGGCGCCGAAGCGATCAACCCCTATCTCGCCTTCGAGACTTTGATCGCCATGAAGGACGATCTGCCGGGCAAGCTCGACGAGAAAGAAGTCGTCAAGCGCTACATCAAGTCGATCGACAAGGGCCTGCTCAAGGTGATGTCGAAGATGGGCATCTCGACCTACCAGTCTTATTGCGGCGCGCAGATTTTCGACGCGGTCGGGCTGCGCCAGGAATTCGTCGACACGTTTTTCACTGGCACCCATACCCGCATCGAGGGCGTGGGCCTTGCCGAAATCGCGGAAGAAAGCGTGCGCCGCCACCGCGACGCCTTCAGCGATGCCCCGATCTACCGCTCCATGCTCGATGTCGGCGGCGACTATGCCGTGCGCGTGCGCGGTGAAGACCATGTCTGGACCGCGGAAACGGTGTCGCGCCTGCAACATGCGGTGCGCGGCAACTCGCAGGACCACTATCGCGCCTTCGCCAAGATCGTGAACGAGCAGAACGAGAAGCTGCTGACCATTCGCGGCCTGTTCAACATCAAGACGGCGCACGACAGCGGCCGCAAGCCGGTGCCGATCGACGAAGTCGAACCCGCCAAGTCGATTGTGCGGCGCTTCTCGACCGGCGCCATGTCCTACGGCTCGATCTCGCGCGAGGCGCATACCACGCTCGCCATCGCCATGAACCGCATCGGTGGCAAGTCGAACACCGGTGAAGGCGGCGAGGAGAGCGACCGCTTCAAGCCGCTGCCGAATGGCGACAGCATGCGTTCGGCCATCAAGCAAGTGGCGTCGGGCCGCTTCGGCGTCACCGCCGAATATCTCGTCAACTCGGACATGATGCAGATCAAGATGGCGCAGGGCGCCAAGCCCGGCGAAGGCGGCCAGTTGCCCGGCCACAAGGTCGACAAGACCATCGCCAAGGTTCGCTATTCGACACCCGGCGTCGGCCTGATTTCGCCGCCGCCCCACCACGACATCTATTCGATCGAAGACCTGGCACAGCTCATCTTCGATCTCAAGAACGTCAACCCGACCGGCGATGTGTCGGTCAAGCTTGTCTCCGAAGTCGGCGTCGGCACCGTCGCCGCCGGCGTCTCGAAGGCGCGCGCCGACCATGTCACCATCGCAGGCTACGAAGGCGGCACGGGTGCCTCCCCCCTCACCTCGCTCAAGCATGCCGGTTCGCCGTGGGAAATCGGCCTCGCCGAAACCCATCAGACGCTCGTCGCCAACCGCCTGCGCGGGCGCATTTCGGTGCAAGTCGACGGCGGCATCCGTACCGGCCGCGATGTCGTGGTGGGCGCGATGCTGGGCGCCGACGAATTCGGCTTTGCCACCGCGCCGCTGATCGCCGCGGGCTGCATCATGATGCGCAAGTGCCATCTCAACACCTGCCCGGTCGGCGTTGCGACGCAAGACCCGGTGCTGCGCAAGCGCTTCAAGGGCCAGCCCGAGCACGTCATCAACTATTTCTTCTTCGTCGCCGAGGAAGTGCGCGAACTGATGGCCGAACTCGGCTACCGAACTTTCAGCGAAATGGTCGGTCAGATGGATATGCTCGACCAGCGTAAGCTGGTGGCACACTGGAAAGCCAAGGGCCTCGATTTCTCCAAGCTGTTCATGAAGCCGAAGGCTGTAAAAGGCACGGCGATCTACAACTGCGAGAAGCAGGATCACCACCTCGAGAAGATTCTCGATCGCAAGCTGATCGCCGAGTCGCAGGCTGCGCTCGATCGCGGCGCGCCGGTGCGGCTGCAGACCGCGATCAAGAGCGTCGACCGCGCCGCCGGCGCGATGTTGTCGGGCGAAGTCGCCAAGCGTTACGGCCACGAGGGACTGCCGGACGGCACCATCCATGTGCGCCTGACCGGCACTGCCGGGCAAAGCTTTGGCGCGTGGCTGGCGCGCGGCGTCACCTTCGAGCTCGACGGCGAAGCCAACGACTATGTCGGCAAGGGCCTGTCGGGTGGCCGCATCATCATCTGCCCGCCGGCGGATAGTGGCATCGTGCCGGAAGAATCCATCATCGTCGGCAACACGGTGCTGTACGGGGCTATTGGCGGCGAATGCTATTTCCGCGGCGTCGCCGGCGAGCGTTTCGCCGTACGCAATTCCGGCGCTACCGTCGTCGTGGAAGGCACCGGCGACCACGGCTGCGAATACATGACCGGCGGCATTGTCGTCGTGCTCGGCCAGACCGGCCGCAACTTCGCCGCCGGCATGTCGGGCGGGATCGCCTATGTCATTGACGAGGACGGTTCGTTCAAGACCCGCTGCAACATGGCGATGGTCGAGCTGGAGCCGGTGCCTGAGGAAGAAGAGATCGACGAAAAGGAATTCGGCAACGAGCTGGAATCGCACGGCCGCGTCGACGTCATGGCGGACCTGACCGCGATGGACGCCGAGCGGCTGCACAAGCTGATCTCGGACCATGCGCGCTACACCAATTCCAAACGCGCGGCCGAGATTCTGGCCGATTGGAAACGCTATCGTCCGCTGTTCAAGAAAGTGATGCCGGTCGAATACCGCCGTGCGCTCGCTGAGATGGCAAAGGAAAAGGCCGCCACCATGCAGGCGGCGGAGTAGTATGGGTAAGGTCACCGGCTTTCTCGAAATCGACCGTCACGATCGGAAATACCAACCGGTCGCTGAACGCATCAAGCATTGGCATGAATTCGTTCTGCCGCTGCCGGAAAAGGAAGTGCGCGACCAGGCCGCACGCTGTATGGATTGCGGCGTGCCCTATTGCCACGGCACCAGCAGGCTCACTGGCGCGCCGACCGGCTGCCCGGTCAACAACCAAATCCCGGATTGGAACGACCTGGTCTATCGCGGCAACTGGGAAGAAGCCGGGCGCAACCTGCACTCGACCAATAATTTCCCGGAGGTCACCGGCCGTGTTTGCCCGGCGCCCTGCGAAGCGTCCTGCACGCTCAACATCGACGACAATCCGGTCACCATCAAAACTGTCGAATGCGAAATCGCCGACCGCGCCATTGCGCAAGGCCTGAAGCCTGAACTAGCGCCTCACAAGACCGACAAGAAAGTCGCCGTAGTCGGCTCAGGTCCGGCCGGCATGGCGTGCGCACAACAACTGGCGCGCGCTGGGCATGAAGTGCACCTCTATGAGCGCTGGGCCAAGGCCGGCGGCTTGCTGCGCTACGGCATTCCCGATTTCAAAATGGAAAAAAATCACGTCGACCGCCGCGTCGAACAGATGACGGCCGAGGGTGTGCAGTTCCATTACGGCGCCGATGTCGGCGTCAAGCTGCCGGTCGAGAAATTGCTGAAAGATCACGACGCCGTCGTGCTCAGTGGCGGCGCCGAGAAGCCGCGCGACCTGCCTATCCCTGGCCGCGAACTCAAGGGCATCCATTTCGCAATGGACTTCCTGCCGCAGCAGAACCGCCGCATGAGCAACGAGCCGCTCGGCGACGTCGAGCCGATCCTTGCCACGGGCAAACATGTCGTGGTGATTGGTGGCGGCGACACCGGCTCCGACTGCATCGGCACCTCGATCCGCCAAGGCGCGCTATCGGTAACCAATTTCGAGATCATGCCGCAGCCGCCCGAGAAAGAAAACAAAGAGCTCACCTGGCCGGATTGGCCGCTCAAGATGCGCACTTCCTCAAGCCACCAGGAAGGCGTCGAACGCGACTTCGCCGTCGGCACACAGAAGTTTACCGGCGGAAAGGGCCATGTGAAAACATTGCATTGCGCACGGCTCGACGCGAAATTCAAACCGATTGCCGGCACCGAATTCGAAATCAAGGCCGATCTGGTGCTGCTCGCCATGGGCTTCGTGCATCCGCTGCATGAAGGCATGGTCAAGTCGCTGGGCGTGGCGCTCGATGCGCGCGGCAATGTCAGCGCCGACACCAATGCTTATCTCACCTCGGTGCCCAAGGTGTTCGCGGCCGGCGACATGCGCCGTGGCCAGTCGCTGGTGGTGTGGGCTATCCGCGAAGGCCGCCAGTGCGCCCATGCCGTCGACAAATTCCTGATGG
Organism: Pseudolabrys sp.; assembly: GCA_043734185.1. GTDB lineage: Bacteria > Pseudomonadota > Alphaproteobacteria > Rhizobiales > Xanthobacteraceae > Pseudolabrys. The sequence goes on from JAYTFS010000250.1 coordinate 15,532, forward strand.
GATCGACGACGCTGCCGCGCTAACTCGTGTTTGTTAGCGCATCCAGCCTAATGGACTCGCCGGCCGCTGCGGCTGCGGCGCAATGGCTTGCGGCGGCCTCGTCCTGTCGTCGGAGCGCCGCTTGTTCTTGGCCGCGGCAGTCTGCGCGGCCTTTCCAGCGGCCCCAGCCTTGGTGTCGGCGGGTTTTTTCGCGGCCTCGGCCGAAGTATCGGTAAGCACCGGGAGCATCGTGCTGGGCGCGGCGGCTACCGGTGCGCCGGCGTCATTGCTTTGCCGCCAGACAAAATCGTCGGCGCGGCCGGGAGGCGCCGGCACGGGTTCGCCCTTGACGAGAACGCGGGTCGCGATGGCATCGCCATGCGCGGAATTGGTGCCCGATCCGCCGAGCAGTTCGTCGGAATTTCCTGGAGTCACCGTCAGCGGCAACACTGGCCCGGCCAATAGCCGCACGGCCGATTTTCCATCATCCGGTAAAGGCGCAATTGGTCCGGTGGGCAACGACACTTGCAGCGAGCGATTGCTCATATAGCGGCGCAATTCGCGCTCCACGTAGTGCGCAAGCTTGCGCGCGCCGGACTTGGTGAAATACACGCCGTCACTGGAACGAAGCCGGCGAGCCTGACCCTCGTAGTCGGGGCCGTTGGTAGTGAATCTTCCGCCTTCATCCACGAAACCGTCCCACACGTCAATGTAGATGGCGCCGGCCTTCTCGGCGCGGGCGCGATAAAGGTCGTTGAGGTAGACGGCGTCGGCGGTCGATTTCGAGCCTCGTATCGACGGCAGGCCGACCCAGAATACCGGCACGACCTTGGACTTGAGCGCTGCAATCGTGTCGTCGATGCGGCGGCCATAAACTTCGGCCCATTTGTCGGTACGGAAATCGATGATGCCGTTGGCTCGCCTACCTTCCGCCGAAATGATCGAGGGTTGATCCGGATCCTCGGCATCTTTGTTGTTTGCGCTTCTGTCGGCGTCGGGCTTGTCCACCTGATCCTTGCTTTTGTTCTTGTCGGCCTCTTTTTTGTCGGCATCTTTTTTCTTGTCGGCTTCCTTGGCGAGATCGCGTTCGCGTATGTTCTGGCGATCGGCAACGCCAAGCATCATGATCACATAGCTCGGCTTTTCCGGCGCGAGGATGTCGCGGGCTGCGTGCCACCAGTCGAGATCGCCTTTGGCGTCGTAGCGCAGCAAGCCAGAATAAATTTTGTTCTTGCGGATGATGCCGATTTCCGGCGCATCGGAAAAAGCGTCTTCAAGGCCATAAGCGAGCCAGTCGGCCATGCCGTCGCCCATGACGATGATCGAGGTCGTGGGCGCGGCCGCATTCGGGTCCGCCTTGCGTGCGCTCGGCGCTCGCGAACTGTCGATCGGAGCTTGTCCGCCGTCATCTTCGTAAGTTTGCCGGTTGGGGTTTCCTAACATGCCATCGAAGAAGCCCGGCCGCTGCGGGCGCGGCCGGTTTGCGAAGGGGGAGCCTCGATCGAAGAATTGGGCCTGTGCTGGTGAAGTGAGCACAAACTCGATGGCTGTCACGCCGGTACAATCGGCCGCAGCCAGAATCGCCGCTCCGGCAAGCCAACGCGAAAACCAAATTTTTCCAATCATGCCGGTTTCCCTGGGCCGCTGGCCAATATGGACCAATAGCACGCAAAAAATGTCAACTTGAAGATCGCGGGGCTGTTAGCCTTAACGCGAGCGCAGTTGTTCAAGCACGACCGCAGAGGCAAAACCGTCGGGAACCTGGCCGATTTTGGCCTGGAAATCGCGGATTGCGGCGCGGGTGCGGGTGCCGAGGTGACCGTCCGGCTCACCCACATTGTAGCCGTGACGCGCCAACAATTGCTGCAACTCCAGCCGCTCCGAATGGGACAGCACGCGCTCGTAGCGCGGCCATCCCTGCGCGAACGGCTCACCACCGCGCAGCCGGTCGGCGAGATGACCGATCGCCAGCGCATAGGCCTCGGCCGGATTGTATTTCATGATGGCGCGGAAGTTAGCCAGCATCAAAAAACCAGGCCCTTGCACGCCAGCCGGCACCAGCAGAAACGCGGTGCCATCGGGCCGCGGGAACGGCTTGCCGCCCGGGCGCGTGATGCCGTGACGCTCCCAGTCGCGGATCGTCATCTGACGTCCGCGTTCGGCGAGAAGAAAGTCGAACGTTGCCGGCACGACGACTTCGTAGCCCCAGGTCTGTCCGGCGACCCAGCCATCTTGCTTGAGATTGTTGGCCGTTGATGCGATCAGGTCAGGCACCGAGTCGACAATGTCGCGGCGGCCATCCTGATCGAAATCCACCGCGTATTTTTTGAAAGCCGTCGGCATGAATTGCGTCGGCCCGAAAGCGCCGGCCCATGAGCCGACGAGCCGGTCGGGCCGCACGTCGCCGCGCTGGAGAATTTCAAGGACGGAAAGAAATTCTTCGCGGAAGTAATTCTGCCGGCGCCCGATACAAGCAAGCGTCGCGGTGGAGCGCACGACTGAGCGGTCGCCGCCGAGCGTGCCGTAATTTGATTCCACCCCCCAGATCGCGGCGATGACGGCGCGCTCAACGCCATAGGTCCGCTCGACCGCGTCGAACGTGGCGCGATATTTCTCCAGAATTTCTCGGCCTTTCCGAATGCGCTCATCGGTGACCAGGATGTCGAGATAGCCCCAAAACGATTTCGTGAACTCGGGCTGATTGTCCAGCAGGTCCATGATCCGCAGGTCGGGCGTCAGCGACGCCGTATAGGTCTGAAACACGCCGCGCGAAATATTGCGGCGCGCCGCCGCCGGCCAAAGATGCTCGATGCAACCCTGAAAATTCACCGCGGCCGCGAGAATCGCCTCGGCGGTCATCAATGGATGACCCGAGGCGCCTGACTCGCCCGACCATTCCTGACTGCCGCCTTGCGGCGCGGCGGCAGCCGGCGGAATGGTGCCGGTCGCCGCCGGAAAGCGGTCATCGTTGGTATTTTGGCGCGCACTTTGCGCTGCCGCGCCGCCAATGACGGCGGCCAGCAGAACTGCGGCGATAAGAGGCGGCGACTTTCGCATGGTTTAGAGTCTATCCCTCCGGCACCCCCTGGGTGCCGGCAACTCGTTTCAAGCTCGTTAATAGTCTACCCTTATTGGCGTAGAACGATATCCTAGACATCACGACTCGAAAGTGCCGGCTAGATTCGCATGACCCGCATCCGCAAAGCTATATTTCCCGTCGCCGGCCTGGGGACCCGCTTCCTGCCCGCCACCAAGGCCGTGCCGAAGGAAATGCTGCCGGTCGTGGACCGGCCGCTGATCCAGCATGTTGTGGATGAAGCGCGCCAGGCTGGGATTGAGCATTTCATCTTCGTCACCGGCCGCAACAAAAGCGTGATCGAGGACCATTTCGACCGCCAGTTCGAACTCGAACTTACATTGGTCGAACGCGGCAAGAAGGCCGAGATCGCCTTGCTGTCGCAGGACCTGCCCGAGCCGGGCACCACCAGCTTCACCCGCCAGCAGTCGCCGCTCGGCCTCGGCCACGCCGTCTGGTGCGCGCGCGAACTGGTCGGCAACGAGCCGTTTGCGCTGCTGCTGCCCGACGTGCTGGTGAAGCATCCGCGCGGCTGCCTTGCCCAGATGATCGACGCCGCCGCGACCCTCGACAGCAACGCCAACATCATCGCGGTCGAGGAAGTGCCGGCCGACAAGGTTCATATGTACGGCGTGGTCGGTGTCGGCGCGCCCAAGGGCAAGGCCTTTTCGATCACTAAAATGGTAGAGAAACCGAAGGCTGCCGACGCGCCTTCCAATCTTTCGATTACCGGGCGCTACATCCTGCAGCCGGAGATCTTCGAGATTTTGGAAAATCAGGCGACCGGCGCCGGCGGCGAAATCCAGCTCACCGATGCCATGGTGGCGCTGGCGCGCACGCAACCGTTTTACGGTCTCAAATTCGAAGGCCGCAGCTTCGACTGCGGCTCCAAGATCGGGTTTCTCACCGCCAATATCGCTTACGGATTGGAGCGCACCGAT
>JAYTFS010000251.1:0-9678 GCA_043734185.1 Pseudolabrys sp.
GACATCCGACGTAGTCTCGATGCTCAATCAGGCCGTCGCCGCGTTCGGCAAACCGCGAAGCATCAGGGTGGACAACGGCAGCCAGTTTACCTCGCGCGAGTTCGACCTGTGGGCCTATGCGAACGGTGTCATCGTGGACTTCAGCCGACCTGGCAAACCCACGGACAATGCCTTCATCGAAAGCCTCAACGCTCGTATTCGCCTTGAATGCCTGAACCAGCACTGGTTCATGGATCTTGACGACGCCCGCACAAAGATCGAACTTTGGCGCCAGGACTACAACGATGTGAGACCGCATAGTGCAATTGGCGAAAGGACGCCGATGACCATGTTTACCGCCCATCGGAATATCCCGATGGGATTAACAGCGCCGGAAGCTCTCATTTAAAACGGTCCAAATATCCAGAGCGGACCACAAATGCAATAGTCTCTCAACCGCGCTGGTACAAAAAATCCGTCAGGTCAGTTAATTGATCGGCGGCCAGCCGATCGGGCACATCTGCTGGATCAGCTTGGCGAGCGACAGAATTTTTGGCTCCTCGAAGCGCGCGCCGACGATCTGCATGCCGACAGGAAGGCCGTTACTCGTTTTTCCGGCGGGAACGCTGCCGCCGGGCAGGCTCATCAGCGTGATCAAAAACGAGCCGGCGATCCAGTCGGTGTAATTCTCCAACTTCTTGCCGTTGACCTCGGTCGGGAAATTCTGCTCGACCGGAAATTGTTTCACTGGCGAGGCGGGCATCAGCAGCAGATCGTAACGCTCGAACAGCACGCGAAATTTTTGGAACAGAGCGGCGCGGGCCTTTTCGGCCACGGCGAAATCCATCGGCGTCACCTTGAGCCCGGCTTTCACATTGCCTTTGAGATTGACGCCGAACTCCTCCAGCCGTGCGATGTTGGCAAGTTGCTGGCCGACCATCCACAACCCGCGCCACGCCTGATACGGCACCTTGCCTTCGGAGGCATCGAATGAGATTTCCTCGACGCTCGCCCCGGCCTCGCGCAGCGACAGCGCGGTCTTGCGGCAGATCGTGTCGATCTCGGTATCGACCCCAATGCCGGCGATGTCGGTGACATAGGCGATGCGCAGGCCCTTGGCGTCGCGGCTTTTCTCGACTTCGGCCAGCGCACTCTGCCAGGGTGGCGCCACCGAGATCGGCGACAGACGGCTGAAACCGACCAGCGCGTCCAGCACCCGCGCGGCATCCTCGGCGCTGCGCGCCAGCGGTCCGTGCACCTGGCCCGGATCCCAGGCAAGCGGCATCGGATAATTCGGTGTCAGGCCCGGCGTCGGGCGGATGCCGACGATGCCGCAGAATGCTGCCGGCATGCGGATCGAGCAGCCGAAATCAGTGCCTTGCGCCAGCGGCAGCATGCCGGTCGCGACCGCGACCGCGGAGCCGCCGGACGAACCCGACGGGCTGAGCGCCGGATTCCACGGATTGCGGGTCATGCCGAACACGTCGTTGAAGGTATTGGCGCCAGCGGCGAATTCCGGCGTGTTGGTCTTGGCGAGGATGATGGCGCCGGCGGCCTTCAGGCGGCGCACGGCTTCGGCGTCCTCAACCGGCACATTGTCCTTGAACAGCGGCGAGCCGAAGGTAGTGCGGATGCCGGCCGTCGGCGTGATGTCCTTGATCCCCATCGGCAGCCCGTGCAGCGGTCCGAGCGCGTCGCCGCGCATGACGGCGTCGCCCGCCGCGACCGCGGCCACGCGCGCCTGGTCGGCGGCCAGGGTGACTATGGCATTGAGCTGCGGATTGATGCGGTCGATCACCGACAGATGCGCGTCGAGAATCTCGACTGGCGTGACCTCGCGCGACGTGACGAGCGCGACCAATTCGCCGGCGGATTTCCGGGTCAGGCTTGCATTCGGCATTTAGATTCTTTGCTTGAGAATGATCTTATCCAAAACCCGGTTCCCGATAGGCAGCGACGACGAAATCGGGAACACGCCGACCTTAACGGCGTCTGGCGTCTGTGCCGCTGCCGGCAGGCTGCCTAGAGCCGCTGCAGCGAATGCGCCGGCGAGCAGGAGGCGCCGGGACTGGAAAAACTTCTTCATGTCGACAACTCCACGTTTTTTGCAGGACTTTTCGATACCGGCCCAGTAACCGCCCCTTGCCAAATTCACTTGTATGGAGGCAAACGCCGTGCCGCTTTTTTGAGCCTTTATTCCCCGGCGTCGATAATCGCGATGCAGGGCCCGCCGCCCTGCGGACCCTGGTGCATGGCATCGACGGACACGAATACCGCCGCATCGCCAATTGCCGTGGCGGCGACCCCGCCGACCGCGGCTTTGATGTGCCGGTGCCAGGACACGTCGGAATCGTCGAGCATGATCTGCCGCCGCCCACGCAACTGGCCGGTGCGGTCCGCCTCGCATTTCATGAAGCAATTGACGACCTTGCCGTTGAGATCGCTGGCGCGAGGCCGCTCCGGTAACGTGAGACCGGCGTTGCGGATTGAATCGTAGATGCCGTCGATATCGAGGGCATCCTTCATGACGGAATGCCCGATTTTATAGCGGCCGCCGGCGCCCGGCTTGTTGCCGAGCAGCACGATCTGCGCCTGCGTCAATTCGACGCCGGACGAGCAGGACGCCACCGACGAATACAGATCGAGGTTTTTGCAAATTTCTTCGGCCTTTGGCATGGCGATCTCGCCAAGCGCAACCGCGACGCCGAGCGCCGTGGTGCCGTTCGAAACGCCCATCGACTCGTGCACTTCGCAGGCCACTGTCTGATGGCGCTTTTCGGCGTCGAGCCCCGACTCGATGGTCAACAGCGGCGTCTTGGTCTGGACATAGTGGACATCCTTCGGATCGCTGATGCCGGCGTCTTTCATCGCCGCTTTCACAGTCGCCGCGACCTTCTCGACCATCGCGATGCGGCCAATGTCCTCCGGCAGCAGTTCGGAGCTGAGCGCCGTGCCGATGACAAGACGCGCTTTGTCCGCGGGGCCGGTCTTGCCGTTGCGCGCGAACACGGTGGCATGTGGCGTGATGACGCCGTCGCAGCCGCCCGACCACACCATCGGTACGTTGTGGATGTCGGCTTCGCTGCGCTTGCCGTGCTTCGTTAGCACGCGGCGGAAGGCCTGGTCCGCGAGGATCCGGGTGAAATCGTTCACGCCGCCGTTGCCTTCGGTCTTGCCGACAACCGCAATCACCTCATCAGCGGCGAACTTGCCCGCCTTGATCAGATCTTCCAGGCCGCTCGCGTCCTGCACGGTCTTCAATTCGATTTTCGCGACTTCGATAGCCATATGCCAGTTCTCCTGAAAATACCCACACACATGCGCCGTTCGCATTCCCCGCGCATCATCTTCTCGAACCCTTCGCCGTAGTCGATCATCGGCAGCGGGTCCCGTACGCTGAACAATATTTCCGCCCGCCGCTTCATGGCCGCCGGGCCGTCGAGGTGACGGCATTCGGCATACTGGACCAAGATCGACGCCATAAACCAGCCCCCCTTCGGCGAGAATAACGATGTCGAAGACTTCGCATATGCCTTCGTTGACGTGGATTTCCCCCTCGCGCATGTATCGGCCCTGCAGGTAGTCCTCAGGTAGTTTCAAACGCGTCATCGACGGGCGCCAAATGCTCGTTTTTCGGCCCTGCGTCTTTGTATGGACCGTGACGACTATTGGGTGCGTCGCACGTCAGCACGATGGGATTTTCCGGCCGGGCCATGCTGTTCGTAGGCTGGCCACTTGGACTCCGTGATTCTCGGTCGCGGTACAAGCTAATCGTGACGCTAAGTGAATTTGAAACGAAAAGATGCGAGAGGCTTGTCGCCGAATTCATTGAGCGTCGGCGCCCGCCACCACACATTCGCACCCAGCTTGATTTTGGCTTCCGTATCAACGGACAGAGTGTTGAGATATTTGAGGTTCGCCCCAACTGGCGCGACAATACCAAGCTGCAGGAATACTCCTTAGCGAAGGCGACCTACAACAAGAGCAAGCGAAATTGGAAAGTTTTCTGGAAACGGGCAGATCTAAAGTGGCACAGCTACAAGCCAAATGCCGAAGTTGCATCTATCGAGGACTTTCTCGCGATCGTTCAGAAAGATGAGAATGGCTGCTTCTTTGGCTAACTCACTTCTTCTGCTCACCCGCCAGTGTCTTTCTCACGTCCGACAGAGAAACCCCAAACTGTCGAGCAATTCGTGACGGTCTAACACCAGCTTTGAAGGCAGCGCGGACATCGTTCAGTTTCAGTGCCGTATGCACACTTGGATCGCTTTAAATTGCTTTCATCCATGTAAGGGATTATTGCTGCGGCGCTTTCACTCATCGGAACCGCCCGGCAGGAGAAGGTGGGCGACGAGAGTGATGAGCAGTCCGGTCACCAAAGCGTCGGTGAGCAGCGGTGCAAGTTCTTGCGGAATGCGCGCAAGGAAAGTCGGCGGCAACGCGCGCAAGCTGACGGCGGGCACGAGCCCAAGCGTTAGCACCGCGGCATTCCGGGCGCTTAACATATAGGGTCCCGCGCGTCGGACGCCTTCCGCCGCAATCATCCCAAAGGTCATCACCAAACCTGCCCCAAGTACGGTGCTCGGCATGGACGAGATCAGCGACGTGAACTTCGGAATTGCGCCGATAAAAATGAGCATCGCGCCCGTGCCGGCAACGACAAATCGACTGCCGACGCCGCTCAGCCGCACCAGTCCGACGTTCTGGCCATAAGTCGTCATCGGGAAACCGCCGAAGATTGAACTGATTGGCCCAGAAAGTCCGTCGGCAAATACCGCGGCCCGGATTTGTTGGGCCGAGATCTTTCGCCCCAAAATCGCGGATACCGCTGTTGCATCGCCTGCAGTTTCAATCAGGCACGCCATAAATACGCCGGTAAACGTAATCGTCAGTGCAAGACCGGGCCACGTGGGCATGCCATGAGAATAGGGTACCGCCAACCCGAACCAGGGCGCTGCCGCGACCGGCGCCCAATTGATCAGGCCGAATGCGGCTGCCAGGGCATAACCGACGGCGAAGCCGAATAGCACGCAAATGGTCCGCAGCTTCTGTAGTTGCGGGTGTTGCGTCAGGCTGAAATAGATCATGATGGCGAGCGGCACGCCGGCGGTAATGAATGCCGCCGAAGTCGCCTCGTAAGGCTTGCCGATCGCGAGCAAATTGTTGAGGCCGATCGGCATCAAACTGACGCCGGTAATGATGAGAAACGCACCGACCACGAATGAATTGAAGAATCGCTGGATGTGCGCGACGACAAATCCAAGAGCTGCGGTAATGAGGCCGCTGATAATCGCTGCGCCATAGATCGCGCCGAAGCCGCCAAATTTGTAAGCGAGCGTGAGCGGCCCGAGAAATTTGAACGTCGCATCGTTGACCAGTGGCAATCGTGCGCCAATCGGGCCGACGCCAAGAGATTGAATCATGGTGACGACGCCGCCAGCGACCAGGACGCCCGAGATTACTGCCGTCTGGTCGTCGAATCCGAGCTTTACAATTGACGAAAAAGCAAGCGGCACGCCAATCATCGCCGCGAAGGCGACCATCAAATGCTGGAACGAGAACGCCAGCCATTGAAGCGGCGGCGGGCGGTCATCGACGCCAAAGATGATTCCAGATGCCAGGGTTACCGGCGGGTCTTCGGCGGAATTTTTGCGTGAATCAGCTTGTGTCACGATCTCACCTCGCCCCTCTTGTGATTAAATTGATACTGGTGGAATGCAAATTCGCGAGTATGCCTCTTGCCTTTCATCTTATCCACTCGCGGTTGGGCAAGCGCGAAGCATGCCCTATTGGACAGTCAAGTGAGTTGGCCGATTTCCGTGCGCGCAGATCGCAACACCAAGATTCTCTATTGAGAAGAATCGTGAACAAGTCTCGCCGGCTCGTTCCAGCTCAGGAGTGATCCATCCTCATCGTTAGTAAGGGCCGACGATGAGCCATGCATCCCGTTTGTGCCGTTCTGTTCGCGTTGCGGCGAAAAAACGAGACTGGACGGATTGTTGTTAACGAGCAATCGATAGACATCCGGGCGGTTATAGTGGCCCGCGACATCATGAACCATTCGTCCTCGGATACAGGCCTCGAAGTCAGCATCGGCATACAAGATGCCTTCCTCGTTGCCGGCCATTGGGCCAACGACCACCTCGGCGCGCGGATCGATGATGCACGTGCCGCCAGTCTTGCTGATGTCGCGCAGGAACGCTTCATCGCTATCGCAGGAGGCAAGATCCTTGATCATGTCCTCCGAATTCGTGCCACATGAGCTGATCACGAAACACTTGCACATGTACGCGATGTTCCGGCTCGCCAGCAGACTCGATTCCCGCATGCCGCAATACGCGGGTATGAAATGGTTCGGCCAGCTCGCCACATGAACCGTTGTGTAAGCCACGGCTACCATGCTGACCGCGAAGGGATTGGAATTCTCGCCGCAAGAAAGTGCGCTGATCTGCCCAAAGGGCGAGGGAAAGGTGGTCTGGGTCTCGGGGCGCCCCCCCCATGTGGACGAGCCTCTCACCTATCGTCGGCACGAGCTTCTGGTGCTTGCCGACGATTTGGCCTGAAGCATTGATAAAGAGCTGCGTGTTGTATAGCGAACCGGTGGTGCCCGACACCCGCTCCGTAAGGCCGATGACGACATGGATGTCGGCTTGTGCTGCGGCACGGCACAGCATATCGGTCGCCGGACTTGGGATCTCGACTGAATTTTGAAACAGCTTGGTAGCCAGCGACATGCTTTTTTCGCTGGTTGCAGGATAAAAATAATACCAAACCGGATGACCTGGAATGAAGTTCTCAGGAAATCCGATGATGTCGGCACCCGCTTTGCCGGCGTCGTGAATTAGCCTGCACGCTTTTTCAATCGTGGCATCCCGATTGAGCCAAACGGGCGCGGCTTGAACTGCCGCAAGTTTGGCAGTGTTGCGTGTCGACATAACCTCTCCGCCCGAGCCGTGTGGGGTTTTTATTCGGCTCTGGCACACCCACCCCACATCATGATGGCTCGCGTAGATACCGGATGTCAAGGCGCCTTTGATTATGCCTCCATCGGAAAAATGCTGACCGATATTGAATTGACTGCATTGCCGTACATTGTCAGTCTGCTGCTTGTGCTGAAAATTGTGCATCCTTGCCGGTGATGTGCGCGTCACTCAGCTGGTGAACGGCAATAAGGGAATCCACGTGATGATTCCGAAATCCCTTGTTCACTCCGGAGATTGAATCGCCGTCGAGTGGCACAAAACCCTATGCAAAGCGAGATTAATCTACCTGACATCGTCGCCGAGGTGCAGCATGCTTTTGAACATTACAATGCCGCGCTTAACACAAACAATGTAACGTCACTGAATCAGTTCTTTTGGGAGTCTCTGCACACTGTACGCTTCGGTCCCGGCGAAAATCTGTATGGCTACGCTGAGATCGCGCAGTTTCGCGGAACGAAGTGGGTGAGCGGTCCGATAAGACGCCTCGCTCGTGTGGTCATCACGACGATAGGGCGCGATTTTGCTACGACGAGCGCGGTATTCGCGCGAGGCGATGATGATATCGTCGTGCGTCAGAGCCAGACTTGGGTCCGCTTTCCGGAAGGTTGGCGTATCGTCGCTGCGCATGTAAGCCCCTTGAAAGCGCGATAGTTTGCTGGCGCGTCGAGCGCCGTACGATGTCATCGCTTTAGGCGCAGAATGTAGATCCCGTGATTCTTATCCGAAATGTAGATATTGCCGCGCGCATCGACGAGCACATCCTCCGTCTGCGCCACAAGCTTGGAATGCGGAAGCAATCCGCGACGTTCAATCGGATCAGGCGGGACGAAATAAGCAATTTCTCGGGGTAGCCGCTCGTCCGAAATGTCGAACACCCGCAGGCCAGCGTTGAAATAGGTGAGGAAGATCAGGTTCTCATTGTGTAGCAGAACGTCCTGGTACTGCCACTGATGCTGGTTGTGTGGACCGAAGCGGCCGCCCTTCTCGCAAAAATTCCGATACGGGGCATTTTGCGGCGGACGCGGTAGCGGAAACAGGGATATCAGCCGCGGGTTCTTCTCGTCCTTGATGTCGACGATGCCGGTATAGCCAAGCGGCTCGTCGCAGTTTTCGACGATCGCCTCGGAATTGACCACGACCAGCTCGCGTTGACTGAGCGGTTGTGCCGTATGCACTGCGATGAAGGATTGGAACGGCGGCGAGAACGGCAAATCGCTTACGAGCTTGGGCTCATGCTTGTTTGAAATGTCGAGGATCACGAAGCCGCCTGCGCTATACGGCAAGTAGGCTCGGCCACCGCGAACATAGGCACCGCCATGCAGTAATGTGCCATGCGGGACGCCCTGTTCGCCCCCGGCAACCCACTGGCCTTCACGCCACCAACGGGAAATCTCGACTGGATTTGCCGGATCGTGAATGTCGACGATCTGCAGAATGTGCGCATCGTATCCTTCAGGAAGGCCGGTGGCATAAACATAGCGGCCACCATCATAGTAGTTGCGGTGGGTCCCGCCGCCGCCGGTTTTGAAATGGCCGAGTTGCGTCGGCATCTCAGGATCCGACAGATTCCATATCAAGAAACCTTCGTCATTAGGCGCACCCGGCGTGCCGCCCCATCCGGGCGGTATTTTTTCCATCGACGTGATCATCTGATCGTCGGCGATCTGGACCTGGAGGGTCCAGGTGTTCGGCGGCCCGGGCACAAACCGGATAAATCGTGGCCGCGTGGGGTCGGTCACTTCAATAATATTAAACCCGGAGTGCCAAAGGGTGGCCGTGTACAGGAACCAACGGTCGCCGGCTCTATGAATCGCGAGCTTGAATCCTGGTTTGCCATCCAGGTCGGCATAACCAACCAAGTCGATATTGTGAACGAAGTGTGTGCCAGACGGAAAATTCATATTATTTTGGCGCTCCAAAAATCGGTCGGTTATTCCAATTATGGCTTTAAATCAGACACGCGGCGCCCGGCCTTGGCAGCGAGTGCCGAAGCGTTGCCGCTCGCCATAATCACTGCTACCGGCCGGCCAACCAGAGCTGCCGCAAGTCCCGGCAGTCGGTCATATCGGCTCTCCGCAAAGTGGTATTCTATCGTAACGTTCTAACCCTCAGTAAAGCCAGCTTCATTAAGTCCCTTGCGGAAAGCTGCCATCAGCTCGGCCTGATCTGCCCCATCGAGTGGTCCGGGTGGAATGTTAGTTCATGGTGGGCCGTTGCGCTAGCGTGGCCGGCGGAGCTGGCCGGGGTTGCGCAGCCGGCCACGCGGCGAAGGCTGGCACAAACACTTCGGGCGCCGGCGGCTTGTAGCTCAGCGATTCATGCGGCCGGATCGAGTTGTAGTGCCGCCACCAGCTTTCGACGATGATCTGCGCTTCCTTGAGCGTATAGAAGATTTCGCCCGAGTTTGTCGTTTTAATTCACGGCGGTCCCGAGAGGGGTCGAACCCCGATCTTCGGTTTAGGAAACCGCTGCTCTTTCCAGAAGTTTTGGGCGAAATCTGTTTGTCTAGATGATTTCGAACGCAATGCCAGACGCAGCCTAAAATTAGCAAGAGCCAGCGTCGGATCATAGTTGATCAACCATGCTCCGAAATCAGCAATAAAATGATCCAGAAAGGACTGGCATTCCTGCCCAAACAGAGCGGTTGTGTGTACCGAAAACCTAAACGCGGACGTAATAGTGATGAAGCCCGCCAAGGATCGGGCGTGAACTGATG
>JAYTFS010000252.1:0-1629 GCA_043734185.1 Pseudolabrys sp.
CACTTTGGTCCAGGGCTGGACTTCCGCCTGGACCGGCGCGTCGCGGCGGAATTCGATGCGGTCGTGCAGGCGGAACGGGCGGTCGTGCCAGAACTCGAAACGGCTTGGCTCGATGCGCCAGCCGCTCCAGCCCTGCGGGCGCGGCACCTCGCCGATGACGTGCTTGGCAGCGACCAGCGCGATCGCCTGCTCGAAGGCGAAACGGCTTTCCAGCGGCTGCGACTGCTTGCTGGCCCAGGCGCCGATCTGTGCCTGCTTCGGGCGGGTCGCGAAATAGGCGTCGGCTTCTTCCGGCGTCACCGGCGACACGTTGCCGCGGATGCGCACCTGACGGCGCAGCGATTTCCAGTGAAATAGTAAAGCCGCCTTAGGATTTGCGGCGAGTTCGCGGCCCTTCTGGCTGGCGATGTGGCTGTAGAACACGAAACCATCCGCATCGAAGCCTTTCATCAACACCATGCGCACATCCGGCAGGCCGTCGGCATCGACGGTTGCCAGCGACATCGCGTTGGGATCGTTCGGTTCTGCCTTCACGGCTTCGGCAAACCACGCGCCGAACAGCGCAAACGGTTCCTCGACGGCGGTAAAATCACCCGATGTTAACGGTGTCGGGTGTTTGATGGAGGTTGTGTCGGTCATGCCAGGAGTTCCAGTTGCGTCCGTTCGCGTCAGAGAGCGCGCTGCATCCCAAGTATAGGTTCGCCCTATATAGGACATGGGAACGCATTGGCCTATCGGCGATCCGGCCGGCGGGCGCGGTGATGACGATGATTTTGATCGGTCTCGGCGCCGGCGGTTGCAGCCTGTCCCGCTCGGACGGCGGCGCCTTCGCCAAGATGGACGAGAACGAGGTGACCGGCGCGATCACGCCGCCGGCCGCTCCACCGGTGCCGACCGAGAGCGATCTGGTTTTTGCCCGCACCGCCGCCTCCGATGTGCTGACCAAGGGCGGCAAGGATTCCAGCCAGCCCTGGGAAAACCCCGAAACCGGCGCGCGGGGTTCGGTGACGCCGTTGTCCCAGGCCTATGCCTCCGACGACGGCCGTACCTGCCGGGATTTCCTGGCCAGCTACGTCAAGGGCCGCGCGGAAAGCTGGCTGCAGGGTGCCGCCTGCAAAAGCGGCCAGGGCCGCTGGGAAATTCATACGCTCAGGCCTTGGAAACGGGGCTAAGCTGCCCAAAGTGCTTTTCGAGGCCCAAGCGGCAGTTGCAGAAATGCAACTGGCTCCCCAGATGAAGACAAAGCGGGCCAAATGGCCCGAAGTCAGAACCATTTTCCGTGAAGGAGACGTGACGGATGCGCGACCCCTATGAGGTCTTGGGGGTGCCGCGGGGCGCCAGCGCTGCGGCGATCAAGAGTGCCTACCGCAAGCTCGCCAAGAAGCATCACCCCGACAGCAACAAGAACGATCCCAAGGCCGCGGAGCGTTTTTCCGAGATCAACTCGGCCAACGAGATCGTCGGCGACGAGGACAAGCGCAAGCAGTTCGACCGCGGCGAAATCGACGCCGATGGCAAGCCGCGCTTCCAGGGCTTTCCCGGCGGCGACCCCCGTGGGCGTGCCGGAGGACCGGGCGGCTTCCAGTCGCATACTTTCCGCAGCGGCGGCGCCAGCCCTGGCGGGGCGGG
>JAYTFS010000253.1:0-10942 GCA_043734185.1 Pseudolabrys sp.
TCGCGCGGCCGCGATGTCGAGCGCCACGATCACACCCATGACCATGGTCACGGCCACGAGCATCATCACTGACATGTTCCAATATGAATTCATGAACAACGCTTTCGCCGCCGCCGGCATCGTCGCGGTGGTGTCGGGCGTGGTCGGCTTCTTCCTGGTGATGCGCGGGCAGACGTTTGCCGGCCACGCGCTCTCTCATATCGGGTTTGCCGGCGCCACCGGTGCCGGATTGATCGGTCTCGCGCCGCTGTGGGGCCTGGTCGGCTTCACGCTCGCCGCCGGCGTTGTGATGGGCATGCTGTCGGACCGAATCAGCAACCGCGACGTCGCCATCGGTGTCGTGCTGGCGCTGGCGCTCGGTTTCGGCCTGTTATTTCTGCATTACTACACGTCGTTCGCGACGCAGGCGACCGCGCTACTGTTCGGCAATGTGTTCGCGGTCGACCATACAATGATCATGACGCTCGGCCTGCTCGGCGCCATCACCTTGGCGGCGCTGGCCGCCATCATGCGCCCGTTGATCTTCGCGACCTTGCAACCCGAACTGGCCGAGGCCAAGGGCGTGCCGCTGCGCTTCGTATCCACGGCGTTTCTGGCGATTGTTGCACTGGCGGTGTCGGAATGCGCGCAAATCGTCGGCGTGCTGATGGTGTTTACGCTGATGGTGGGGCCAGCCGCGGCCTCCCAGCGCGTAACCAGCGGACTGTGGAACGGGCTTATTCTGTCGGCTGGGTTGGCGCTGGGCGAAGCCTGGTTCGGCATCGTGATCGCCTATCATACCGACTGGCCGGTGAGTTTCTGCATCGCGGTGCTCAGCGCGCTCGGTTATTTCGTGTGCCTCGCCGCCTGCTCGTTACGCACAAACGCGAACGGCCCCGCCGAAGCGGGGCCGCAGCACAATCATTCACATTAAGCCGAATATTTACATCTTCACGCCGTGTTCGGTCATGTACTTAATGGCGCCCGGGTGCCACGGGATCGGCACGTAATCCTTCACCTGATTTTCCATCAGGAAGTTCTTCGCCTCGCCATGCACGGCAACCAGATCGGCCTTCTTGTCGAAGACGATCTTGACGATGTTGTAGGCGTCCTGGTCGGACATCTTGGCGTTGACGACCAGGATGTTCCACACAACGGTATTCTTATTGTCGGTGGTCTGGGTCGGATAGGTGCCGGCCTTGATGACGCTGCCGGAATAAATATTCCCGTATTTTGCATTCATCTTGACCACCGCATCGGCGTGATCGATCAGCTTGAGCTTGACGCCGGGCGTGGCGCCCAGATCGGTCACCGCCGAGGTCGGCAGGCCACCGACCCAGAAAAAGGCATCGATCTTGCGATCCTTGATCGCGTTGACGGATTCGGCGACGCCGAGCCGTTCGCGCGTCAGGTCTTTGTCCTTGTCGAGCCCGGCGGCCTCGATGACGCGGAACGCCATCACTTCGGTGGCGCTGCCGCCGGAGCCGGTGGAGACCCGCTTGCCCTTGAGGTCGGCCATGGTCTGGATGCCGGTGCCTTCGATAGTCACCACATGCATCTGGTTCGGATAGAGGACCATCAACGCGCGCACCGGGACTTCCGTGCCTTTGAATTTGTCCTGACCCTTGAACGCGTCGAGCGCGGCATCAACTTGCGAGAAGGCGAGGTCGCTCCCGCCGGAATTGATCAGCTTGAGATTGTCGACCGATCCGCCGGTGACTTCCGCGGTCGCTTGTAAGCCAGGGATCGCTTTCGAGAGCACATTGGCGAGGCCGCCGCCGAGCGGATAATAAACGCCGCCGGTGCCGCCGGTCGCGATCGAAATCGCGCGCTGCTGGGCAATCACGGTGCCGGCAACCAGCACGCCGCCGATCACCAGGGCCAATGTCGCCAGTCCTTTTCGCACCGGCATTTTGAATCGTCTGTTCAACATCGTCTCCTCCATCCTGTGTGATTATTGCCGGTTTGTTTCAACCGCCGGCTTCAGTGGAACGTATTTTTGTTTTAGCAACAAAGCCGCGCACAATGCCAGACCGAAGGGGGCCGGATGCGGCACATCGAGGCCGGTAATGGTTTCGGCGAGGCCCTCGATCAGGCTCGGGAACACCAGCAAAAGCCCGGCCAGAAGCCACACGCCGCGTTCAACCAGCGTGTTCCGGCGCAGCGCCCAGTTCTGCGCGCAGGCGGCCAGCGCGCCGAGGCCAATGCCGGTTTTCACGGTGATCCAGATGATGTCGTAGAACGAGCCGTCCTTCGGGATCTTCATCAGCAGGCCGACGCCCTGCGGATCGAGCACGAACACGAACGGCACGAGGAAGGCCGGTAGCGTGTATTTCCACGCCTGCATGGTAGTGACGTAAGGATCGCCACCGGTGATCGCGGCAGCCGCAAAGGGAGACAGCGCGGTCGGCGGTGAAACTTCCGAGAGCACCGCATAGTAGAAGATGAACATATGCGCGGCGAAGTCCGGCACGCCGAGCTTGGTCAGGGCCGGCGCGGTGATGACCGCGCAGATGATGTAAGACGCCGTCACCGGCACGGCGAGACCGATAATCCAGACCACCAGCGCGGTATAGATTGCGGTCAGCAGCAGGCTGCCGCCGGCAAAGTCGATGACGATGGATGAGAACTTCAGACCGAGGCCGGTGAGCGTGACGATGCCGACGATGATGCCGGCGGCGGCGCAAGTCGTTGCCGCGCTGAGCACGCCGACAGAGCCATCCGCCATCGCAGCCGTAAGCTTTTTCGACGACGGCACCCATTGCTGACCGGCAGGCGTGAGCCCGATAATGGCGAGCGCCGCGATCAACAACAAAATCACCATCGGGAAGTAGGAATCGAACTTCGCGGCAATGGCTGAGGAGCCAACTCCCGGAATCATAAACAGCAGACCTGCCACACAGCCGATTGCCAATAGTGGCATCAAGATTTTTCTCGGACCCAGAGTCGTCTCGGGCGTGAGCGCGCTCATGCCGAAGGCAAGCACCGTCGAATAGAATACCGAGAGCATCGGCGAATAGCCGACCGCCATGAAAATGACGACGGCGACCAGCGAGACGAAATGGAAGCCGTAACGCCGCGTCATTTGCGCGACCGTCATTTCAGGTTTGAACACCACCTGATGCGCGCCGAAGCGAAGCGAGTCGAGTTCGACCATGAACAGCAGCGAGAGGTAGTAGAGCAAGGTCGGGATGGTCGCCATCCAGATCACTTCGAGATAGCTGATTTTCAAAAATTCGGCGATCAGGAAGGCTGCGGCGCCCAGCACCGGCGGCGAGATGATGGCGCCAAGACCGCCGGCGGCGAGCAATCCTCCGCCCGCATTCGGCTCAAATCCGGCCCTCTTGAGCATCGGCCAAGCAACCGTGCCGATCATCACCGTTGTGGCAACGCCCGAGCCCGACGGTCCGCCGAGCAGGAACGACGAGGCGACCACCGCGCGGCCGGCGCTCGACGGCTTGTTGCCCATGACACCGAGCGAGAAGTCGATGAAGAATTTTCCGGCGCCAGAGTGCTGCAGGATTGCGCCGTAAATCGTGAACATGATGATCAAGGTCGCCGACACGTCGACCGGGACGCCGAAGATACCTTCCAGCGTTATGAACAGATGGCCGACCAGACGGGAAATTTCATAACCCCGGTGCGTCCACGGCGGCGGCAGACTCGGTCCGAAATAGGCGTAAAGCAGGAAACACACGGCGACGAAAGGCATGATCCAGCCGGTTGTGCGTCGCGCCGCTTCCAGCACGAGCACGATGAAGATGGCACCGAGGATGACGTCCCATTTCTGCGGCACGGCGGCGCGGTCGGTGAAATCGTCGCCTTGCATGATCGCATAGACGATCACGATGATCCCGAGCAGCGGCGGGATCACGTCGAACCACATGATGCGGTTGCGGAAGCGGTCGGCCAGCGGGAACAGCAGGAAGCTCAGCAGTAGCACGAAGGCGACGTGCGTGTAGCGCAGCGGAATGGTCGGCACGATGTCGTAGGCGGCGTACAGGTGGAACAGCGTCATGGCGACGGCGATCGCCGTGACCGTTATGCCGACCCAGCCGGTGAGCCGGTTGCCGGCGCCTTCTTCCTGCGCGACGAATTCCTCGGCCTTGCGGAGCGCCTCCGCGGAAATTTCCGAATCGACCTTTAATGCCTCAGCCATCGTTTCCCCCGCAACGCCGGCTGAACACAGCCCGCAGCGCAATATTTATCAACGGCCGGAATTCGTTTCCGTGCCTTCGTCCAAGCTAACGTTCGCAAGCGCCCTGCCCCGGACAAAAGTCTAACACGTTTGGCGGCGCGGTAAAACGCAAGGATTTCCACTGCGAAACGCCAGCCAGAAGCGGACCGGTGACGCTCACCCTCTGCCGTGATAGCAGGGGGCGCATGAACGAATCCGGCAAACGAGCCATTTGCATCGGCGAAGCCATCGTCGAGCTTGCCCGTGGCGGCGACGGCCGTTTCGCGCTGGCGAGTTCCGGCGACACCTTCAACACCGCGATCTACCTCGCGCGCGCGGGCGCGGCGACGGCCTTTGCCACCGCGCTGGGCGACGATCCATTTTCCGACGCGATCGTGTCGCTCGCGCAGGCCGAGGGCATCGCGACCGATTTGATCGTGCGCGTGCCCGGCCGCCTTCCCGGCCTGGCGCTGGTCGACGCCGACGTCAAAAACGAGCACCGCACGCATTATTGGCGCGAGACGGCGCCCGCGGCTGAGCTGTTCGAGTTGCCGAACTGGAGCCGCACCGCGGAAAGCCTGCTTACCGCGCGGCTGATCTACTTTTCCGGCATCACGCTCTCGCTTTATTCCAATGTCGGGCTGGGCCGTTTTCTGGCCGCGGTCGAACTGGCGCGCGGCAACGGCGCCAAGGTTGCCTTCGATGGAAATTTCCGCCCGCAGGCTTGGCGCGGCGATCTCACCCGCACCCGCACGGTGTTTGCGGAAGCGCTCAAGCGCGTCGATATCGCGATGCCGGCCTATGACGACGAAGCGGTGCTGTGGGGCGATCCGTCGCCCGAGGCGACCATTGACCGGCTGCAGGCTTTCGGCGTCGCCGAGATTGTCGTCAAGAACGGCCCTAACAGCGCGCTTGTGGCGCGCGCCAATGAACGCGAAGCCGTGCCGGTGCCAGATATCGTCAAGCCGGTCGATGCAAGCGCCGCGGGTGACGGCTTCAACGCCGGCTACCTCGCCGCGCGCCTTGCCGGACGCGGACCGGTCGAAGCTGCGACTGCGGCGCATAAGCTCGCCGGCCAGGTCATTCGCCATCGCGGCGCGATTGTGCCGCGCACCGGCGCGGCGGTGCATTAATCGCATGCAGCGCCGCACCTTCATTCAGGGGATTGGCGCTGTCGCCTCGGTCTGGCCGCTGGCCGCACGCGCGCAAACCGCGCCGATCGATTATCCAACGCGCCCGATCATGCTAATCGTTCCCTATGCCGCCGGCGGCGGCAACGATGCCATGGCTCGTGGCGTCGCCGCGCAGATGAGCAAGACTCTCGGCCAGCAGATCGTGATCGAAAATCGCGGCGGTGGCGGCGGCTCGATCGCCACCCGCCAGATCGCAAAGGCCGCGCCCGATGGCTATACGATCGGGATCGGCGGCACCGGGACTCTCGGGGTTGCTCCGACGCTTTATCCGGATGCCGGCTACGACCCGCGCAAGGACTTCGCTCCGGTCGGCCTCATCGCCAACAGCCCGCTGGTTATTCTCGTCAATCCTTCGCTGCCCGCGCACAATGTGCGTGAGCTGATCGCGCTCGCCAAGGAGCAGCCGGGCAAGCTCAATTATGCTTCGGCCGGCAACGGCAGCGGCATTCATCTCAGCACGGTGCTGTTCGCCGTCACTGCCGGAATTGAACTCACGCACATTCCCTACAAAGGCACCGGCCAGGCGCTTGGGGACGTGCTCGGCGGCCATGTCGCCATCTACTTCTCGTCGCTGGCCCCGGCCATCGGCTTTGTAAAGGATGGCCGGTTGCGCGCGATCGCGGTGACCGGATTGAAGCGCTCCGCGATATTTCCCGACCTGCCCACGGTCGCCGAATCCGGCCTGCCCGGTTTCGAAGCGGTCTTGCACTACGGCATCGTAGCGCCTGCCGGCACGCCGCGCCTGATCATCGACAAGCTCAATGCGGCGCTGCGCGCGGCGCTCGCCAGCAACAACGTGAGCGCCCGTCTGGCGTTTGAAGGCGCCGAACCGATGCCGACCACCCCGGAGGAATACGCCGACGACATCGACCGCGAAGAGACCAAATGGTCGGCGATCGTCAGGAAGTCCGGCGCGAAAGCGGAATGACAGAATGGATGCAAAAATCAAATATGCGATTACGGTTGGATTTTTGCTTTGGAGCGCGGAGGCGGCGCTTGCCGATCCGATGAAGTGCACCGGCGAGGAAAAAACCTGCACAACCAATTGCACGAAATTCGCGCGAACGACGATTTCAAACTGCTTGGAGCTCTGCCGCGCCAGCCGGCAGATTTGCCTGCGGACGGGCTGCTGGGACACCGGCACCAGCCGCTATTGCGGCCTGCTGAAGCAATAGAAAAAGAGAGTGGCCACCGACCCCGGTTAAGAGGTCGATGGCCCGCGGGGTAGAACCCTTTAATTCGTCGCTCGGCTATTCGGCCGGGACAGCCTTGCCGCTTGTCATCATGGCCGGCTGCGCGATGCGAGGCAGGGCCAAAGGCCCACAGCCAAGCATACGCGCGGTTTTCAGCACCTCGGGACTAACGGAGCAAGTCGCGTGCCATTGCACACAATGCGCGATAAATGATGATATTTTCAGTACTGTAGCGATTCGACAAAAATTGCACGGGGTTATCAATGCGGTCGTCGCGGCGCGGCTTTAGGCAGATGACCCCACGCGCACATGACTTGCTGAAATAATGGCGGGTGCGCTCAATCGCGCGGCGTGGTATCCGCCGAAAGCGATTTTCTTAAAGCGCGGAAAAATCGGAAGCGGGGCACGGCATGAGCTATATCGTTGTGTTTCTCGGCGGCGGTATCGGGGCAGCATTGCGCCACGGTATCAACCTCGCCACACTCCGTATGCTCGGCACCGCGTT
The DNA here is from genome assembly GCA_043734185.1 of Pseudolabrys sp. GTDB lineage: Bacteria > Pseudomonadota > Alphaproteobacteria > Rhizobiales > Xanthobacteraceae > Pseudolabrys. The sequence goes on from JAYTFS010000253.1 coordinate 7,048, forward strand.
TCCCTACGGCACCCTGCTGATCAACGTCAGCGGCTCGTTCATCATGGGATTGGTCGCGGGCTATTTCGCCTTCAAAGGCGATGCGTCGCAGGGCTGGCGGCTGTTCCTGACCACCGGCATTCTTGGCGGCTACACGACGTTTTCAGCCTTCTCGCTCGACGCCGCCGTGCTTTACGAGCGCGGCGAAGTGGGATTGGCCGCGCTTTACGTGCTGGCTTCGGTGGCGCTGTCGATTGGCGGTCTGTTCGCGGGCCTTGCGCTCGTCCGCCAATTTACCTGAGATTTATTCCATCGCCCTGAGGCCGAGATTATCCAGCAGCGCCATGTCGCGATCACGGCCCGGGTTCGGCGTGGTGAGCAGCTTCGGTCCATAGAAGATCGAATTGGCGCCGGCGAGGAAACACAGCGCTTGCGTCTCCTCGCTCATGTCTTCGCGGCCGGCGGAGAGCCGCACCATCGACGCCGGCATGCAGATGCGCGCGACCGCGATGGTGCGCACGAAGTCGAGCGGGTCGAGCTTGGCAGCTATGGCCAGCGGCGTGCCTTCAACCTGCACTAGCATGTTGATCGGAACGCTTTCCGGGTGCGCCGGCAGGCCGGCCAAAGTCGCGATCATGCCGACGCGATCTTCCAGCCCCTCGCCCATGCCGACGATGCCACCACAGCAGACATGAATTCCGGCATCGCGCACATGACCGAGCGTGTCGAGGCGATCCTGATAGGTTCGCGTGGTGATGATCTCGCTGTAATATTCCGGCGAAGTGTCGAGGTTGTGGTTGTAGTAGTCGAGGCCGGAGTCTTTCAGCCGTTTCGCTTGATGCGCCTCCAGCATGCCGAGCGTAACACACGTTTCCAGACCCAGCGCCCTCACGCCCTCGACCATGGCGCAGACATTGTCCAGGTCGCGGTCCTTGGGCGAACGCCAGGCTGCGCCCATGCAGAACCGCGAGGCGCCGCCAGCCTTGGCAGTGCGCGCTTCGGCAAGCACCACTTCGAGGCTCATGAGTTTTTCGGCTTCGACGCCGGTGTCGTAACGCGCGGCTTGCGGGCAATAGGCGCAGTCTTCCGGACAACCGCCGGTCTTGATCGACAGTAATGTTGAAATCTGCACTTCGGCCGGATCAAAATTCTCGCGGTGCACCAGCGCGGCGCGGAACATCAATTCCGGGAACGGCAGGGCAAACAGCGCCCTCACATCTTCACGGGTCCAGTCGTGTCGCACCTGCGACGCGCCAGCGTTCGGGCTTTGACCGAGCGAGAGCCTTCGATCGTGAGCAAGCGACATTCCGTAAACCTTTCAGGCGCCCGGCCTATTATGGCCCACGTTATATCAATTTTACGGGCCGTTTGGGCAAGAATCCGCCCGATTGAGCGGCCATAAGCCGCATGATAGCCTTGCGTCTTGCAAAAAACCGGGTGGTCATCATGCCAGTCTTGAGAGCGTTAATCGCCTGCGCGTTGATGGCGGGAAGCCTTGTTCCCGTTTATGCGCAGGACAACGAGAAGCAGGACCAAGCGAAAAAGAACCCGCTCATGATCGAACAAGAAATGCGACAGAGGGATGGTGTGGCGATCGACCAGCAATATAAAGCAACCCTCCAGCGGACGAGAAAAGACGTGACCGAAACGCGCCCTACCGACCCGTGGCAGAGCATGCGCGGCACCGACGACTCCAAGACCAAACGCTAGGGTTGCCGTCATGACAAATTTGCGAGCGCTCGTTGCCGGCGCGTTTATTGCCGGATTTCTTGCCGGACCGGTTGACGCGCAGCAAAGAAAGGCCCCAACAGTACCCCAAAACAATACCGAGGAGATTCAGCGAAGAAAGGACGCAGAGGTCGTCGACGGGCAATATAAAGCGACGCTCGAACGGACGCGGAAAGAACAAGTTGTAACTCCTGCCGCCGACCCTTGGGGCGGCATCCGCGGCAGCGATGACTCCAAGACCAAACGCTAGCCGCGCATGAACCGGCGGCTGATCACCAGAATTACCGCGATAGCGATTGCTGCCGCCGTCTTGTTCGGGCTCGAACAAGGTCTCGGCCTTCAATTTTATTTTGCGTTTCCAGCCGCCCTGGTCGCCTACTTCGCCACGCTGGTCGTGGTGGGCCTGATGCTGGACGCCGACAAGCAAACGGATTGATTACCAGCGGTGCCGCCAGCCCCAGCCGCCGCGGTAATAGGGACCGTATCCGTAGAAATATGGCCGAGGCTCGTAATAGATCGGCGGGCCTTCCGCTATGAATTCCTCATCGTCATAGACCGGCGCGCGTGCGACGCTTCGGCGCTGCTGCGGCATGCGCCCACTCATGTCGAGCGCGCTTTGTTTGGCAAAGCCGCTCTTGTCCTGCCAGGTGACGGCGCACCATCCTTCGGTGCAATTGTCGGCATCGATCAGGCTGCCGCCGGGAATTTTCGCGACGATCTCGCTGGTCGTGCCCGGCGCCGCGCGCAGGTTAACGGTCGTGGGCACATAAGCGGGCTTTGCGATCGCACCCGATGCCGCGCCCAGCAAAATTCCAAGACACAAAATATGCCGCTTCAATGTCATGGCGTTGCTCGCTATCCGGTTCATACCCCCGGCTGACCTCCGGGCGTCACGAAGTTCACTCTGCAATAACGGCAGGATCGGGGCAGTCAATCGGCTCGCATTGATTCGCGCTGCAAAAGAGGCCACTTCCAGTCCACGATCCGGCCGAATATGAAGGCGTAACTTGCCTCGACCCTCGCCTCTGTGAGAAAAGCCGCCATGACAGATAAAAAGACAGAAGCCGAAAGCGACACCCCGCCCGATCATCTTTCCAACGATCCGCGCAGCCCGCACTACAACGCCAAGGCGCTGGCGCGCGACGTCGGCATCCGCTTCAAGGGCGTCGAAAAAACCAATGTCGAGGAATATTGCGTGAGCGAAGGCTGGATCCGGGCCGCCGCCGGCAACGCCAAGGATCGCTACGGCAATCCGCTGACCATCAAGTTCACCGGCAAGGTCGAGCCTTACTACAAGAACAAGAAGCCGGTCTAAAGGCGGCCATGGATGACGGCAACATCCGTGACGACATCGCGCGACTCGAAACTCGCATCGAGACTCTGACCGAGTCGATTGAGCGCTGCCGGAAAATCGCTGTGGGCTCCAAGATCGCTATTGCAGCCGGCGCGCTATGGTTTGTGCTGACCATGTTCTGGATCTTGCCGTTCGATGCCACCGCGTTTGTCGCAGCGCTGACCGCCGTGCTCGGCGGCATTGTGCTGCTGGGCTCGAATGCGACGACTTGGGAGCAAACGCAAGCCGAACTTGACGCCGCAGAGCGCGCAAGAGCGGATATGATCGGAAGCATCGAATTGCGCGTGGTTGGCGAGAACCCGCGCATGGTCCACTGAAGAAACAGCTTACTCCGCCGCCTCTCGCCTCGGGCCCACGGCCTCAACCTTCGCCGCGCAAAACTTGAACTCCGGAATCTTGCCGAAGGGATCGAGCGCCGGGTTGGTCAGGATATTGGCCGCCGCTTCCACGAAAGCGAATGGGATAAAGATCACGCCGTCGGGAATGGCGTCGTCCTGGCGTGACGCAAGTTCGACCTCGCCGCGCCGCGTGGTGACGCGCAGCATGTCGCCGGGCTTGAGATTGAGCTTTTCCAGCGTGCCGCGTGACACTGCGGCGCTGGCGGAAGGCTCGATGTTGTCGAGCACCGTGGCGCGGCGCGTCATCGAGCCGGTGTGCCAATGCTCGAGCTGGCGGCCGGTGGTGAGGATGAACGGATATTCGTGATCCGGCTTCTCGTTCGGCGGTGTCAGCTTGGCCGCGACCAGCTTGGCCATGCCGCCCGGACGCGGAAAGCCCTTGTCGAACACGACGTCGCGGCCCGGCTTGTCCGGCGCGTCGGTCGGATAGGTGACG
>JAYTFS010000254.1:0-2177 GCA_043734185.1 Pseudolabrys sp.
AGTTTCTGAGGCCGGCGTAGCCAAGGGTACCGTGTGTCAGGATTTGACCAAGCGCGATACGAATTTCCGCTGCGGATTTCCGCCGTTCCAATCAGCGGATCCGAGACGATTTTTCCCGTGCGGCGGGTCTATTGTGTGGGCCGCAATTACGCCGATCACATTCGAGAAATGAAGGAAGCCGACGAGCGGGAGCCACCGTTTTTCTTTCAAAAGCCGACCGATGCGATCGTTCAAGACGGCGCGACCGTGCCATATCCCCCCGACACGATAGATTTCCAGTTTGAGATCGAACTGGTCGCCGCCATCGCGCGCGGTGGCCGCGACATTGAGGCGGCGCAAGCCAACAATCACATTTTCGGCTACGCGGTCGGCATCGAACTCACCCGCCGTGACCGGCAACGCGAGATGCGCGAAAAAATGCTGCCGTGGGAGCGCGGCAAGGCGTTCGATTTTTCCGCGCCTTGCGGTTCGCTACAGCGCGCGTCCGTCATTGGACACCCGACGAGCGGCGCCATCAGCCTCACCGTCAACGGTTCGTCGAAGCAGAACGGCGACATCTCCAACATGATCTGGAACGTGCCGGAAATCGTGGCCAATCTGTCGCGCTCTTACCGACTCGAGCCCGGCGACATCATCTTCACCGGCACGCCAGCCGGCGTCGGCGCGGTCCAGTCCGGAGACCGCCTAGAAGGCAAGCTCGCTGGCGTCGGCGCGATCACGATCACGATCGGTCCGCCCGCCACGCACGGTCTTAGACCATCGGTTTGAGAGCCTGCTTGCGCAGTGCCACCTGATCGATCTTGAAGCGGTCGGCCAGCCAGTCGGCCATCAGTTCTTGGCCGATGGTCGCGTTGTCGTGCTGGCAATGCTCAGCCCCGGTTTCTTCCTGTGTGACGAAACGCAGCGTGACGTCCACGCCTTTCGACTTGGCATAGTCGTGCACGCGGCTCGCCTGGTTGACCCCGAGAACGTCATAGCCACCGTGAACGATAAGATACGGGCATTTCATGTGGTCGAGATTGCCATCGAGCGTGAAGTGCTTCGCCTTCTCGAGCGCTTCCTTCATGCTTTTTGCCGCGAACACCCATTTGATGTGGTCGGCGAGGCCATGCGCTTCGGTCGCGCCTGCCCATAGGTCTTGGATAGACCAGATCGCGCCGTGGGAAATCGCCGCCGCCAGCCGGTGCTCGTAGCAGCCGGCACGCGCGGCATAATAGCCGCCAAGCGACGATCCGCAGACGGCGATGCGCGAAGCGTCGACGTCCTTGCGGGTTTCGAGATAGTCGATGCAACGACCGATCGGCACTTCGTAGTCTGGCCGGGTCGGAATCTTATGGCGACGCAGCGTGCCACCTTGGCCGGGCCCGTCGATCATCAGGACAGAAATGCCGCGCTGAACCGCCCCATGCGCCTGCATGAACCACATCTCATCCTTGATAGAATCCAACCCACCCATGCAAATCAGCACCGGCTGCTTGGGGGTATCGAAAGGAGCACGGACGAAATAAGCGGGAAGCGCTTTACTGTTTTCATAAGGAATTTCCAGCACTTCGCCCTTGGGATTGAGCTCGGCAAGGAATTTGTGGCTGCAGGTTTCCATGTCGGTGAACGCCTCGAGCCGGCGCGGATCATTCGGCAAGATCCAGAACTCGGCTTGCCGGTAATAATCGCTTGCGCGCAGCCAGCAGTTCATCGCAGTCTGGACGTGGCCTTTGGCGCGCTCATCATTACCGCGCTTGAGGTTATCATCCGCAATGCGCTTCCACTCGCGATACCAGCTCTCCTTGTCGCCGGGGATCATGCGGCTGGCAGCGAGAAAGCACTCGGAAACGGCGCCACCACCTTCCTGCGTTTCACCCAGCGCGCGACGAAATTGGTAGCTCATCCATGGAAATTGCGGCCAATGATGCCAGCCGAACGGCTCGTAATGGGCGTCCGTCCGGCTGGAAACTTTATTGATCAGCAATTCTTCGGCCACGGCATCCTCCGCGTGTTTTAAAAATTTTTTATTCCTTCTCATTATCTCTGACGGAATCCTCCCCGTCGTCAAGGGCATTTCATGCCCGTGCTGAAATTCTCGCGCGTCACGGATGCCGCGCGCGTCCACTAGAGCCGGCTCGCCAATCAAAAGATGAAGGAGTAAACTCTCGGAGTTGAGAACCCTATGAAACGAGAGG
>JAYTFS010000255.1:0-5265 GCA_043734185.1 Pseudolabrys sp.
AGCATGTCGTCTTGCCGGCGCCGTTGGGACCGATCAATCCGACGATCTCGCCGGGATGAATAGAAAACGAAACGTCCTTGAGCGCGTTCAGGCCCCCGAACCGCCGGCTGATCGCATCGACCTGAAGTAATGCGGTCATTTCGGCTCCTCCGTCCCGGAGCTTTTCTTCCACAGGGAACTGCCGATCGACACCAGACCGTTCGGGATGAACAGCAAGACACCGAGCAATATCGCGCCATAGATGATGTGCTGCGCGCCGACGAAGCCACGCAACAGCTCCGGCAACGGCGTCAGGAAGGCCGCGCCGAGAACGCCACCGATCATGGTATGACGTCCGCCGACAACCAGCATGGTGATGTAGGCGATCGAGTCGTTGAACGTAAAGCTGTCCGGCGACAGGAAGCGGATGTAGTGGGTCATGGTCGCCCCCGTGGCGCCGGCGATGCCACTGCCGAGCGCAAAGGCGACGACCTGATAGTGACTGACGTCGATGCCGCTTGATTCGGCCAGCCGCACGTTCTCGGCGATCGAGCGGAACGCCCGGCCGTATTGCGACCGCATCAGCGCCCAGACGAACGTCAGGACCAGAATGAAGACCACGAGCGCGAAATAATAGAAACGCAATCGGGTCGCGAGCGGGTAACCGAAGATCGAGATGGCGGGGATCCCGAGCAGGCCGTTCGCCCCGTTGGTGACGCTCTCCCAGTTCAACGCGATCAGCGTGAACACCTGGCCGGCCAAAAAAGTGACCAGTACGAAATAGACGCCGCGCAGCCGAAGCAGGATCTTGCCGAGCGCGACCGCCGCCAGTCCCGTGACCAGTCCGGCAAGGACGATGCCGAACACCGGCGGGATCTTGAAGCTGAGTGCGGCAATGGCCGAAATGTACCCTCCGGCGGCGACGAAGGCGGCATGGCCGAGCGAGATCTGCCCAACCGAGGCGATCAGGCCGAGGCTGACCGCGAAGATCGAGTTGAGCAGCATCAGGTTGGCGAGGTGGATGTAGAACTGGTTGGCCGTGAGCTGCGGCAGGATGAGCGCCGCCGCGAGCAACACCACAATGGCGGCAGCGGGCAACCAGCGGCGGCGCGGCGTGGCGCGCGGCTCGTCATGTCCCAAGGCGGCGGCGGACGATCCTTGCAACGATCCTTGCAAAATCAGGCCTCCCTTTGTCCCAACAGGCCGGAAGGCCGCACCAGCAGAATTAAAATCACCAGCAGCAGCTGCAGAATGTCTGAGACCAGCGAGCCGAACATCGTGGCGGTAAAACTCTCGATCATGCCGAGCAGCAAGCCGCCGACCACAGCACCAGGGACCGAGCCGAGGCCGCCGAGGATGACGACCACGAAGGCCTTCAGCATCGGCGTCAGGCCGACGAACGGCGAGACCGAGAACAACGGGCCCATCAGGGCGCCGGCCAGTGCGGCGAGCGCGACGCTGATGCCGAACGCCAGCGGATAGATGTAGTTGACACGGATGCCTTGAATGAGCGCGGTTTCGGTATCCTGCGCAACCGCCCGCATCGCCCGCCCCAGGCGTGTTCGCTGCATGAAGATCCAGAACACGACGAAAATCAGCGCTGCCGCGGCAATGACGAGCAGGCGCGACCATGGGAAGCTGAACGGTCCGATCGCCAATGTGCCCTGCACGATATCCGGCATCGGCCGCGGCGCCGGTCCCAGCAACAATACCGCACCGTTCTGGATGATGACCGAGATCGCGAGCGTCGCGATCATTCCCGACATCTCGTCCGACCGGAACGGCTGGATCAAGGTCCGCTCGATCAGCATGCCCATGATGCCGATGGTCAACGCTGATATCGCCAGGCAGACGACGAACGGCAGTTCCCAATAGGCGTAGGTGAAGAATGCCATATAGGCGCCGAGCATATAGAACTCACCATGCGCGAAATTGACCACGCGCATGATGCCGAACACCAGCGTGAAACCGACCGCCATCAGCATATACATTGCGCCGATGACGAGGCCGTTGAGCACGGCCTGCATTAGAATGGTTGAGTAAGCCAAACCCGGTGGTCCTTCGTCACGCCGCGAACTGAAGCAAGCCCGCTTTATTCACAGGCCACGGAGGTGCACTTGGCGACCACGTGCGCAGCGCCGCCCTTGAGGAGCGCAACATAGAATGGCGCATCGAACTGCTGGTTCGACTTCCACTGCGCCTGTCCCATCCAGTTCACCTTGCCGAGCACGGTTTCAAAATCCTTCTGGCCCGACAGCGCGGCACGAACCTTGTCGGTGTCGGTCACGGTCCCGGCCTTCTGGATCGCCGCGAACAGCATCTGCAGATTGGCGTAGAAATACGGGCTAAAGCCGTTCAGCGGGATCTTGTATTTGGCTTCGAACCGCTTGGTGTAGTCCTTGATCGCCGCCGATTCCGTATCGATCGGCTGATGGACGTAAACATTCTCGGTCGCCTCCTTGCCGGCGATCTTCAGGAGATCGGCGGTGGCATCGCCACCGGTGCGGATAATCGGGCCCTTGAAGCCGAGCTCGCGCAACTGCTTGACCAGCAGTCCCGCGGTCTGCGGAGAATTGCCGTCGAGTTCGAACACGTCGATGTTCTGCGCCAGCACCCGCGTCAGCAACGGCACGAAGTCGACGCGCTCGCGTTCGAAGAATTCCTTGGAGACGAACTTGGCGCCGGCCGCCACATAGGCGGCTTCGTTGGCGACCGCGATCTGCTGGCCGCTCTCGTCGTTCGGGAACAGTCCGCCGGCGCGCTTGACCCCGAGCTTCTTGACCACCCAACCGATCTGCGGATCTGAAAATACGTCGGTCGGGATCACCGGACGGAAGCTGTAGGCATATTCCGGCGACAGTGCCTTGGGCGTGAACGCCATGGTCATGGTGATGACCTTGTTCTCCGTCGCCACCGGAAGCACCGCCAGCGCCGGTGCCGACCCCAGCGGGCCGACGACGAACTTGATGCCGTCATCGAATACCAGCCGGTTGAAAGCGGTCAAGGCGTCGGCAGCCTTGTAGTGGTCGTCATAGGTGACGATCTCGATCTTGTATTTCTTGCCGCCAACCTCCAGCCCGCCCTTGGCATTGACGTCTTCCGCGGCGAGCTCGGCGGCGCCCTGCATGGCGATGCCCCAGGCCGTTCCGGCGCCGGAAATCGTCGCGAGCACGCCAATCTTCAATGTCTGCGCTGAAGCTGAATATGACGAAACGGCTAATACCGACGACAGCAGCGCGAGCTTCAGAAATCCACGCATGGCAACCTCCCTAATGTCGGGGAGCGGCTTTCCCGCCACCCCCTCGCAATCTTTCTGTTGGTCTCTTCCGCCATCTCGATCCGGCGGGTTGGCGGAACCTAAACCGGTGGTATGGCGAAAGTCAACTGTTGACAGTTTAAGGCCTATGTCGGAAACATCGGATGCGGCTGAAGACGCTCCGTTTTGTCGTCAGGGTCGCAGGCAATTCGGGATATGATCGGCAAAGAAACAACACAGGCGAAGACCGAATGACTTATCTGGTCGCCAATGACCTGCCGGCGCTTGCGGCCGGCGAGCGCTTTCGAAAGCTGCTGCAGCGTCCCGGCATCCTGCAGATTCCCGGCGCCCATTGCGGCCTCGCCGCGCTGCAGGCCAAGGCCGCGCAGTTCGAGGCGCTGTATTTGTCGGGAGCCGCGATGTCGGCATCGATGGGGTTGCCGGATCTTGGCATCCTCACGATCGAGGATGTTTGCTTCTTCGTCCGGCAGGTGTCCCGTGCATCGCAACTTCCGGTGCTGGTGGATGGCGATACCGGGTTTGGCGAAGCGCTGAACGTGATGAACATGGTTCGCGCGTTCGAGGACGCAGGCGCCGCGGCGGTGCAGATCGAGGATCAGATCCTGCCGAAGAAGTGCGGCCACCTCAACGACAAGAAACTGATCGCGCCCGAGGATATGGCGGCAAAGATCGCGGCCGCCGCCAAGGCGCGCCGGCATCTCTACATCGTGGCCCGCACCGATGCGGCCGCCGACGAAGGGCTCGACAGCGCCATCAACCGGGCCAGGCTTTACGTTGAAGCCGGCGCCGACGCCATTTTCCCCGAAGCACTGCACGATCCAGAGGCATTCCGAAAATTTTCCGAGACCATCAAGGTACCACTACTCGCCAACATGACCGAGTTCGGGCGAACGCCGTTCATGACAGCATCCGAGTTCGAAGCGCTCGGGTACAAGATGGTGATCTGGCCGGTCAGCGCGCTCCGGATGGCGGCAAAGGCACAAGCCGAACTCTATGAAGGTATCCGCAAGGACGGCGGCACCCACCGTATGGTCGACCGCATGCAAACGCGCGCGGAACTCTATGCGACCATCGGCTATCACGAGTACGAAGCCCTGGATTCATCGATCATCACGTCGATAACGCCCGAGGGAATGCCGCAGCGACGTGCCGATTGATCCGGCCGAACGCGCGGCCGATTCTATCTGCGCGGCTGAAGCGTAGCCCTGCTCCGCCGGCCGCCCCAAGAAGCCGTTGCCTTGGACGCCGCCGCCTTTGTAGGAGCCTTGGACTTGGCGGCGGGCGGCGCGACTTCCTCTCGGGCGGCTGCTTCCCGCATCTGCTCTTCGACATATTGGCGGGCGTTGCTGATGTGCAGGCGCATCTTCCGTTCGGCTTCCACGGAATCGCGCCGCATCAACGCGGCCACAATTTCCTTGTGTTCACGCAGCGCCTGCTTGGCCCGCCCCGGTTTGGTGCTCGATTTGTAGCGGTAGACCCGAAGCAGATAATAAAGGTCTTCGCAAAGCATCTGGACCAGCCGCGCGTTACGGCTGCCCTTGACGATGCGGAAGTGGAAATCGAAGTCTTTCGACTCCTGATAATAGCCGGTGCCTTCCTGAACGCTCTTCTGCTGCTGGTGCTGGTCCAGCAGATCGGAAAGCGCCTTCAGTTCTTCGTCCGTCATATGCTGGGCGGCAAGCCCGCACGCCAATCCTTCCAACGCTTCTCGAACCTGCAGCACTTCATAGAGATCGCTGGGCGACAGGCTGGCGACGCGGACGCCGATGTTCGGCGTGCGCTGGAGCAGTTTTCGGCCTTCCAGCCTGCGGATGGCTTCGCGCAGCGGACCACGGCTGACGCCGAGCGATGCAGCCAGCGCCTGCTCGCTGATCTTGCTGCCCGGCTGCAGGTCTCCGCTGATGATCGCGGCCTCAATACGCTCGGCAAGCGCATCCACCAGCGACTGCGCAGACACCTTATGGTTCAGTATGCCGTTCATCAGAGCCTTTCGGGAACCACGCCCTTGG
>JAYTFS010000256.1:0-2155 GCA_043734185.1 Pseudolabrys sp.
ATGAAGGCGTCGGGCTTCGTCGCCGATGCGCTGAAGCGCAGTGGGCAGGTCGCACAGGTGGCGCCACCCGCCAAGTAAGGGCGCATCGCCCGTGCGGGCGATGCAACCGAACCGAGGCGGCGGCGTTGTCTTGCTGGGTCGAGGTATCCCGGGAGATTTGCCATGCTGTTGCGCCGTCCGCTTCTGTCATCCGCCGCCGCTTTGATCGCGCTCAGCACCTTGGCGGGCTTCGCCGTCCGCGCCGAAGATGCGCAGCAGAACGCCGCGCCCAAGGCGGAGACCGGGCAACCGGTGACGACGGCGCAGGGCGCTGACGAAAACCGGAAATCATCGGGCACCAACGATCAGTCCGGGCCGTCCAACGCGGCGCCAACCGCGAACCAGGACAGCCAAGGCGACAAGGCGACCCATTCGACCGCCGGCCGCGCCGGAGCTGAAGAACCCGGGTCGCACGCGCCGACGCAAAGCGACGCGGTGTTCGTCAACGGCGCGCTCGACGTGCCGGGCGCCGCGACCGACAGCCAGACCGTGCCGGCGAAGTTCTCCAAGCGCAACGACGCCATCGATCACGTGCCGATCATGGCGATGGCGGTGCTGGCCTTCAGCAACGACCAGAAACGTTCGATCATTGACGCCGTGCACGGTGCGAATCCGCCGGTGCAAATGACCAGCGCCAAGCCCGCCGAGGAATTGCCGATCGGCATCACGGTGCAGGACTGGCCGGCGGCGGCCAGCGATCCGGCGTTCGCCAAGATGAAGTATGTGCGGGCGCAGGACCGCATCCTGCTGGTCGAGCCGACCAATCGCATCGTGATCGGCGAGATTCCAAATTAGGCTGTGGTGCTGGGCGCAGCGTTGACGCCGCGCTCGGCGGCCCGCAAACGCGGCAGCAGGGCAAGACCATTCGTACGCGCAACCTGCTGTCGGTCGGCCTCCGTCAATTCCTTCGAGTCACGAAGAGCCTCCGCTGTGGCGCTGACAAAATCATCGGGGACCTGGGGGTAGTCCGAACCGAACACCAGACGGTCCGCGCCGACGACCTGCCGCAGCAGCGCAAAGACTGGATCTGTCGCCGCAAGAGCGGTGTCATAATAAAATGACCGCAGACCGCGTTGAATGACTTCGCGGTCGGGCTCCATCGCAAAGCGATGCCCTGGCGTCAGGAAATGTTCCATCAGCGACATCCGGTTGAGAAGATAGGGCATCGTTCCGCCCGCATGCGAAAAAATGAAACGAAGATTGGGGAAGCGTGCCGGCACGCCATGGCGAAGCAAGTTGGCGATGCAGCGGGTTGTGTCGAATGCATACTCCAACAAGGATGCCGGAAATTCCAAATTCAAAAGCTTCAATCCAACCGGCGTGACCGGGTGGACGAAAATGACAGCCCGGCGCCGGTCTAATTCCGCCAGCAGCGGATCGAAACCCGGGCTGCCGAGATAATGGCCATCGTAACTCGTCGAAAGCATCACGCCGTCGAGCCGTAACTGGTCCAGTGCAAATGCGGCTTCGGCAAGAGAATCGTCGACGTGCGGCATCGGCAGTGAGGCAAAGGCGCCAAATCGCCTGGGTTGAGACTGGATCGTCTCGGCAAACAACTCGTTCAGCAGGCGCGACAGCCGCAGCGCGACAGTCCGATCGCGATACAAGAGATCGGCATCGGGCGCCGAAACCACGGCGGTTGCGATTTCCGTTCTGTCCATCAGATCCAAAGCATTGGCCATCGTCCACGCCGGAGGAAACGGACGCCCGCCCATGGTGGTGCGTCCTGAATCCGCCAAGGCCTCGAAAAATGCGGCTGGCCGCGCGTGGTGATGAAAGTCGATCAGCCCCGGCATCATCAATCGCCTGTTATTTTCGATTATCGCAGTGCATTCTATCACAGATCAACGTGAACGCTTGACGGACCGGCGCAGGTGAAACGATGCCACAACTGACAAGACGTTCAGTGCTGCTTGGCGCGCTCGCTGCGCCGGCCGTTGCTCATGCGCAAACGAATTGGCCGTCCGGCATCATTACACTGGTGGCGCCCGCGCCGGCCGGAGGATCGCTCGACATCATCGCCCGCCTGGTTCAGCCGGGCTTGCAGCAACGGCTCGGGGTTACGGTCATCGTCGAAAATCGCAGCGGCGGCGCCACCTCGCTCGGCGCTTCCTAT
>JAYTFS010000257.1:0-11085 GCA_043734185.1 Pseudolabrys sp.
ACGGCCAGCAGCTCTTTATGGATCGCGTCATTGCCGGCCACGACATGGCCAGTGGTGAACATGTCCTCGCCGCCCTCGGTATCCGTCACAAACCCGCCGGCCTCGCGCACCAGAATTAACCCTGCCGCCATATCCCACGGCTTGATGTCGCGCTCCCAGTAGCCGTCGAGCCTTCCTGCCGCGATCCAGGCGAGATCGAGGGCGGCGGCACCGAAGCGGCGAAGGCCCGCGACCCGCTCTTGCATGGCGCCGGTTTCCTTGCGCGCCAGCACCAGATCGCCGCGGCCGATGTGCGGCAGACCGCAGGCAATGACCGCCTCGGACAGGCGCTTGCGGCCGGCGACGCGGATGCGCTGGTCGTTAAGGAACGCGCCCTTGCCCTTTTCGGCGACGAACAATTCTTCGATCGCCGGATTGTAGATCAGGCCGGCGACGATGGCGCCTTCGCGCTCGAGCGCAATCGAGATCCCGAATTGCGGAATGCCGTGTAGGAAGTTGGTGGTGCCGTCGAGCGGATCGACGATCCAGGTGTGGCTCTTGTCGGCGCCTTCGCGCTTGCCGCCTTCCTCGCCGAGGAAACTGTAGCCGGGCCGCGCCTTGGAGAGTTCGGCGTAGAGTGTTTCTTCGGCGCGCTTGTCAGCGGCGGTGACGAAATTGGCCGGACCCTTGAGCGAGACTTGCAGCTTTTCCAGTTCGCCGAAATCGCGCTTGAGCGCGCGCGCGGCCTTGCGCGCGGCGGCGACCATGACGTTGAGCAGGGCGGAATGATGCATGAGCGTGGGGTCTGCCCGCCTGGCTGCTTGGCGTCAAGTCTTTGGCGTCAAGGCCGCATGGCGACGACGGTAGACTGCCACTTGCTGGCGGCCGCGGCCGCAGCTTCGCGCACCGCCGGTGTCTGCTTGCTGGTGAAGAGATCGAGGTCGATGTCGCTGGCGCCGCCGGCCTTGGCGATGGTGTGCCACTTGATCGCCTCGGTCGGATTGGCGGGCATGCCGCGCCCGGCCATCAGAATGCGCGCCAGCCGGTTCTGCGCGATCGCGCTGCCGCGGCGCGATGAAATAAGAAACAGCTTGGCGGCGGCGGCCTCGTCCTTGGCGACGCCATCGCCGTTGAATTGCGCGATGGCGTATTCGACCATGGCGTCGAGATTGCCGGCGACCGAGGCCTGGCCCATCAGCGCCATGGCCTTGGTCGCGTCCTTGGTGACGGCGCGGCCTTCCTTGACCATGGTGGCGAGCGCGTATTGCGCTTCCGGATTTCCGGCTTCGGCGGCGATAGCGAACAGTTCGGCGGCGCGTTTGAAATCCTGCGGGAATTGCTGGCCCTGAAGATACAACAGGCCCAAATCGTAAGCCGCCGCGGCGTGGCCGAGCTTGGCGGCGGCCTCCAGCAAGCGGGCGCCTTCCGCCTTGTTGGGCGTTCCGGCGCGGCCTTCAAAATTAAACATCGCCAGCGCAAACATCGCGTCGCGGTCGCCTTGCGCAGCGGCCATTTTGTACCATTGCGCGGCCTTGCTGTCGTTGCGCCCGACGCCGAGCCCTTGCGCGTAAAGCTCGCCGAGCAATGTCATGGCTTTCGGATCGTTTTGCTGCGCGCGTTTGGTGGCCTCGGTTTGCGCGGTCAGATAATAGCCGCGCTGAAACGCACCAAAGGCAACGTCGATATTCGGATCGGCGGGCGCTGCCGGAATTGCCAAAGGGCTCGCCGGTTTTTTTGTTTGCGCCAGCGCGGGCGCCGTCAACGCCAGCGCAAACAGCATCGCGATCGTGCCGCGCCCTCTCATGTCGCGGTCTCCGGGATTTTCAGATGCCGCGCCGCGTCAGCGACTGTTTCCGCGACGGCGCCGGAATCCTGCCAGACCCAGTCGCCGAGCGCGACGAAATCGGCGCCGGCTTTGACCAGCGGCGCGACTTCTTCCGCGCTCCCCGCGAATGCAACGCAAGGCGCCTCGAACACTTCCGCCCACCAGGCGACGCGTTCCTCGACCGCGCTGAATGAAGGCCGCTCGCCGTTTTCATCCGGCTCGCCAAACATCACGTAGTCGGCGTTGGCCTCGGCCACGCTCATGGCGTCGTGGCGGGTGGTCAGTCCGCCGGCGCCGACGATGCGCTCCGGTTTTAGTTTTTCGACTGCCGCGGTGAATTCGGCCAGACCCGTGACATGCGCGCCGTCGGCGCCGGACTTTGCCACCAGTTCCGCATGGCCGTCGAGCAGCAGCGCCACATCCTTGTGCTGCACGATGGCGCCGAGCGCTTTGGCGCAATTGATCTGCGAGCGCTCGTCGGCATCTTCCAAGCGCAACAAGACAGCCGCGACGTCGCCAGCCGCCAATGCGGCGGCGAGGGTCGCCGAAAACACGGCCGCGTCCGCGATGCGCGGCGTCATGAGATAAAGACGCGGCGCCGGACGCGGTTCAACTTTGTTGGGCCGTGAGGTCATGGTCCCCGCATGATAGCCCAATCGGGCAAAAAATTGGCGTAGCCGCCGCGCATGGACGCAACGGCACCGTCTCGGTAGCATCTCGCTTCGAGAGCGCCAAACGAGGTCACAATCGAACACGGAATTGGGGAAATGCTCAAAAGCCCGGCCTTGCGCCTGTCATTGCTGCTGCTCTGTTTCGGCGTGCCGGCCCAGGCGGCCGACTATCCCACCCGCGCCATCAAAATGGTGGTTCCGTTTGCGCCTGGCGGCGGCACCGACGTGCTCGGCCGCATCATTGGGCAGAAGCTGTCCGAGCAATGGGGCCAGCCGGTGGTGGTGGAAAATCAGCCCGGCGCGTCGGGCGGCATCGGCACCCGCGCCACCGCCAAGGCCGATCCGGACGGCTACACGCTGCTGATGGCCTCGACCGGCGCGCTGATGGCGGCGTCCGCGTCGCTCTCGCCGGACGCCGAGTTCGACGTCAATAAATTCTTCGCGCCGATCACCGTGGTGGCCGCGCCGCCTTATCTGATCGTGGTCAATCCGCAGGTGAAGGCCAATTCGATCGCCAACTTGATCGCACTCGCGCGCGAGAAGCCGAAGGCGTTGTCGTTTGGATCGTCAGGCATCGGCGCCGCCTCGCATCTGTCGGCCGCGCTGTTTGAGAAAAACGCCAGGATCGAAATGCTGCACGTGCCCTACAAGGGCACCGGCCCGGCGGTGACCGATCTGCTGGGCGGGCGCATCGACATGATGTTCTCACCCTCGACTACGGTGCAGGCGCTGATCGACAGCGGCCAACTCAAGGCGCTCGCCACCACCGGCGCCAGGCGCTCGAAATTTTTTCCCAAGGTGCCGACGGTCGCCGAAGACGGTCTGCCCGGATATTCGTCGGTCGGCTGGTTCGGCTTGCTGGCGCCGGCCAATACGCCGAAGGACATCGTGGACAAACTCAACAAGGCGGTGGTCGCGATCATGGCGATGCCGGACGTGATCGAGCACATGGCCAAGCTCGGCGCCGAGCCGGAGCCGCAAACGCCGGAAGAGTTCGGCCGCTACATCAATGCCGACGTGGCGAAATGGGCGGCGCTGGTGAAAGAGCAGAACATCACGCTGCCGGGAATGGTGAAGTAGTTACGCCGGCATCGGGATCGGTCCCATGTCCTTCGGCACCTTGTAGCCCTTCTGCACGGCGGGGCGCGCGGCGATGGCCGTGTACCAGCGCTTGACGTTTGGATATTGATTCAAGTCGATGGTCTGCCACTCGAAGCGCGAAATCCACGGCCAGATCGCGATGTCGGCGATGGAATAGCCGCCGGCGACGAATTCTTTGCCCTCGAGCTGGGTGTTGAGCACCTTGTAGAGCCGGTGCGCCTCTTTCAGATAGCGCTCCTCGGCATAGGGCGCCTTGCCGGGATTATATTTCACGAAGTGATGCACCTGGCCGAGCATGGGGCCCGGTCCGCCCATCTGCCACATCAGCCACTCGATCACCTTGTAGCGGCCTTCGCCGGACTTCGGCAGCAGCTTGCCGGTCTTGTCGGCGAGATAAATGAGGATCGCGCCAGACTCCATCAGCGACATGTTGTTATCGCGGTCGACGATGGCCGGGATGCGATTGTTCGGCGCGACTTTCAAAAAGGCTGGCGCGAACTGCTCGTCCTTGGAAATGTTGATGGCGTGCACGGTGTAGGGCAGGCCGACTTCCTCCAGCATGATGGAAGCCTTGCGGCCGTTCGGCGTCGTCCAGGTATAGAGATCGATCACGTTTAATGTCCTTGGATTGCGAGGGAATGGAACTTGGTAGTTGGAAGATTTGGGAACAGCAAGGCGGGGGGTCGCGTTATCAGGGGAGTTCCCCTTTAGCAGGAGGCGACCATGAAGCTCAATGTCCTTACTCTCGCGCTAGCCGCGACGGCTTTCGGCTCGCTCGCCGCCAATGCGCAGTCCGTCATCATCGAAGACCGCCGCGCGCCGCCGGCGGTGATTGTCGAACCGGCGCCGCC
This sequence comes from Pseudolabrys sp., assembly GCA_043734185.1. GTDB lineage: Bacteria > Pseudomonadota > Alphaproteobacteria > Rhizobiales > Xanthobacteraceae > Pseudolabrys. The sequence continues at coordinate 4,428 of JAYTFS010000257.1, forward strand.
TTCGTCCGTGACGATTGAAGAGCGTGGCGGCTTCCTCGGCACCGAGAAGCGCACCACTACCGAGACGACGGGCTCTGGCATCAACGGCGATTGCGCCACGCGCACCGTGCGCAAAGAAGGCATCGGCGAAGACCGCACCGTCACCCGGACCAATTGTCCGTAAGTCGCGTAGAGTAGAGTCAGAAAAGGCCGCCTCGTTTGGGGCGGCCTTTTTTTGCGCTGGCGTCCTACGCCGCCTTCTTTTCCAGATCGGCCATCCACTGGCCGAGCGCGGCAAGCCCATTCATCTTGGCGCGATGCATAAACGCGCGCTGGGCCGCGGCGACGTTTTCGGATTTGCCGCCCCATGCTTTCTGCGGCGCAGCCTGCAGCGCGCGGCCATAGGAGAAAGTCAGCGCCCAAGGCATGCCGCCGATCTTGTTCATGGCGTCGAGATGGGCAGTGGCCTCTTCGCCCGATTGCCCGCCGGACAGGAACGCGATGCCTGGCACCGTGGACGGTACGCAGGCCTTGAGTATTTTCACGGTGCGCGCGGCGACGTCTTCGACCGAGGCTTTCTTGCCGCTCTTCTTGCCCGGCACGATCATATTGGGCTTGAGCACGATGCCTTCGAGCGCGACTTTGTTGATGGCGAGTTCCTGGAAGGTCTCCTTGAGTACCCATTCGGTGACCTTCTCGCAACGCTCGATGTCGTGGTCGCCGTCCATCAGCACTTCCGGCTCGACGATTGGAACGATCTGCGCGTCCTGGCACAGCGCGGCATAGCGCGCGAGCCCATGCGCATTGGCATGCACGCAGGCCTGGCTCGGAATGCCGGTGCCGATGTCGATCACCGCCCGCCATTTCGCAAAGCGCGCACCCTGCGCGTAATATTTCGGCAGCCGGTCGGCGAGCTTGTCGAGGCCGATGGTGACGACTTCGCCGGGACAATTCGGCAAAGGCTTGACGCCTTCGTCGACCTTGATGCCGGGGATCGAGCCCGCCTTCTTGATCAGGTCGACCAGGGCCGTGCCGTCTTTTGCCTTTTGCCAGATCGTCTCGTCAAAGAGAATGACGCCGGAGATGTGGCTCTTCATCGCCTCAGTGGTGCGGAACATCATCTCGCGGTAGTCGCGGCGGTTGTCTTCGGTGTTCTCGGTCTTGATGGCGTCGAAGCGCTTGCCGATGGTGCCGGTCGATTCATCCGCCGCCAGAATGCCCTTGCCGGGCGCGACCATGGCCACTGCGACCTTGTTCAATTCTGCGAGATTCATCGTGTTCTCCATCCAGTCTATTTATTGCGCAACACTTCGACCCCCGGCAAGGGCTTGCCTTCAAGCCATTCCAGAAAAGCGCCGCCGGCTGTGGATACATAAGTGAGCCGGCCCACGACGCCGGCCACGTTCAACGCAGCCACCGTGTCGCCGCCACCCGCCACCGAGACAAGTTTTCCGGCCGCCGTCAGTTCCGCCGCCGCTTCCGCCACCGCAACGGTGCCGTTGTCGAAGGGTTCGATCTCAAAGGCGCCGAAGGGGCCGTTCCACACCAGCGTCCTGGAGCGCGCCAGCACGGAGACGACCTGCTCGACGCTGCGCGGGCCAATGTCCAGGATCATGTCGGCGCCGCCGACCTTGTCTACATCGACCACGCGCGAATGCGCGTTGGCCTCGAATTTTTCCGCCACCACGGCGTCGACCGGCAGCACGATCTCGCGCTTGGCGGCCTTTGCCTGGTCCATGATTTTCTGTGCGGTGTCGATCAGGTCGCGCTCGACCAGCGAGCGGCCGACGTTTTTGCCTTGCGCCATGAGGAATGTGTTGGCCATGGCGCCGCCGATGATCAGCACATCAACCTTGGCCAGCAGGTTGCTGAGCAAATCGAGCTTGGTGGAAATCTTGGCGCCGCCGACGATGGCCGCGACCGGCCGCGCCGGCTTGTCGAGCACCTTTTCGAAGGCTTCGAGTTCGGCCTGCAGCGTTCGCCCCGCGAAAGCCGGCAGCAGGTGGCTCAGGCCTTCGGTCGAGGCGTGCGCACGATGCGAGACCGAAAAGGCGTCGTTGACGTAGAGGTCGCCGAGCTTGGCAAGGGCCGCGATAAAGGCCGGATCGTTTTTTTCCTCGCCGGCATGGAAGCGCGTGTTCTCCAGGCAGAGAATGTCGCCCGGCTTCATTGCCGCGACCGCGCGCTCGGCCACTTCGCCGATGCAGTCGTCGACGAATTTGATCGGGCGCTTGAGCGTGTGGGCGAGTTCGGCGGCAACGGGCTTGAGGGACTCTTTCGCGTTGCGCCCTTTCGGCCGGCCGAAATGCGAAAGCAGGATCACCTTGGCGCCCTTGTCGGCAAGTTCGGTGATGGAGGGCGCGACGCGCTCGATGCGGGTGGCGTCCGACACCACACCGTTCTCGACCGGCACGTTGAGGTCGACGCGCACCAGCACGCGTTTGCCCTTCACGTCGGCATGATCGAGGGTGCGGAATTTGTCGCTCATGAGCGGCTCCGGCGGCGCTCGCTCGTTAAAGCAGCTTGCCCATCGCCACGGCGGTGTCCGCCATGCGGTTGGAGAAGCCCCATTCGTTGTCGTACCACGACATCACGCGCACGAAGGTGCCATCCATGACCTTGGTCTGGTCCATGTGGAAAATGGACGAGTGCGGATCGTGGTTGAAGTCGCCGGATACGTTGGGCTGATCGGTGTAGCCGAGAATGCCCTTGAGCTGCTGCTCGGAGGCGCGCTTGATCGCGCCATTGATCTCGTCCTTGGTCGTGGCTTTCTTGGCCACGAACTTGAAGTCGATCACCGAGACGTTCGGCGTCGGCACCCGGATGGAAACGCCGTCGAGCTTGCCGTTCAACTCGGGCAACACTAGGCCGACGGCTTTCGCCGCGCCGGTCGAGGTCGGGATCATGTTCAAGGCCGCGGCGCGGGCGCGGTAGAGATCCTTGTGCATGGTGTCGAGCGTCGGCTGGTCGCCAGTGTAAGAGTGGATCGTGGTCATGAAGCCCTTGTCGATGCCGACGGCGTCGTTGAGCACCTTGGCGACCGGGGCGAGGCAGTTGGTGGTGCATGAAGCATTCGAGACCACCTTGTGATCCTTGGTCAGCTTGTCGTGATTGACGCCGTAGACGACCGTGAGGTCGGCGCCTTCGGCCGGCGCGGAGACCAGCACGCGCTTGGCCCCCGCGGTCAGATGCAGCGAGGCCTTGTCCTTGGCGGTGAATATGCCGGTGCATTCCAGCGCAATGTCGACGCCGAGATCCTTCCACGGCAGCTTGGCGGGATCGCGCTCGGCGGAAACCTTGATGGCACCGTTGCCGATGGAGATGGTGTCGCCCTTGACGGTGACCGTGCCGGGGAAGCGGCCATGCACTGAGTCGAAGCGCAGCAGATGAGCGTTGGTCTCGACCGGGCCGAGGTCGTTGATGCCGACCACTTCGATGTCGGTGCGGCCGGATTCGGCGATAGCGCGCAGGACATTACGGCCGATGCGGCCGAAGCCATTGATGGCAACGCGTACAGTCATTTTAAGTCGCTCCCGGTCTTGTCGCTCCGCTGTCAGGCGATGACACCGGATATAGTTACTTCTTCCCCAGTTTGCTCAGGGCCGCTTCGGCCACCTTTTCCGCGGTGATGCCGAAATGCTTGTAAAGTTCCTTGAACGGCGCGCTGGCGCCGAATGAATCCATGCCGACGAACAGGCCGTCGGAACCGATGATGGCGTCCCAGCCCATGCGCACAGCCGCTTCGACGCCGATTTTCACCGGCGCATCGCCGATGATGGCGCGGCGCGCGGCTTGCGGCGCTTCCAGCAGCAGTTCGAAGCAGGGGATCGAGACCACGCGGGCAGAGATGCCCTTGGCGGCGAGCAGTTTTTTGCCTTCGACGGCGATGGTGACTTCCGAGCCGGTGGCGAAGATCGACACTTGCGCCTTGCCCTCGGCGGCGGCGATTTCGTAGGCGCCGGCGGCGCAACGATTCATGTCCAGCGAAATCGGCGAGAGTTGCGGCAGGTTCTGGCGAGTGAGGGCCATCACGCTGGGGCGATCCTTGGCGCCAAGCGCGAGTTGCCAGCATTCGAGCGTCTCGACCGCGTCGCAGGGCCGGAACACGAGCAGGTTCGGGATCGCGCGCAGTGCCGCGAGATGTTCGACCGGCTGATGCGTCGGGCCGTCTTCGCCAAGCCCGATGGAGTCATGCGTCATGATGTGAATGATGCGCTCGCCCATCAGTGCCGCGAGGCGAATGGACGGCCGGCAGTAATCCGAGAACACCAGGAACGTGCCGGAATAGGGGATGATACCGCCGTGCAGCGTCATGCCGTTCATGGCGGCGGCCATGCCGTGCTCGCGGATGCCGTAATGGATAAAGCGGCCGGAGAAATCCGTCGGCGTGATCGCTTTCATCGATTTGGTGCGCGTGTTGTTGGAGCCGGTGAGGTCGGCCGAGCCGCCGATCATTTCCGGCAGCGCCGGGATCAGGCTCTCGAGCGCGAATTCACAAGCCGTGCGGGTGGCGATTTCTTTCGGTGCCGCCTTGAGCGACTCCTTCACCGCGCGCACGGCGGCGGCGAGCGCCTGCTTGGGCAGATCGCCCTTCATGCGGCGGGTGAATTCATCGCGCTTGGCGGCGTCGTGGGAGGCCAACTTCTTGCTCCAGTCGACATGCGCGGACTTCGAGCGCGCGCCGGCCGTGCGCCAGGCGGAAAGAATGTCGGCGGGAATCTCGAATGGCGCGGAGGTCCAGCCCAGCGCCTTGCGCGCGCCGGCGATTTCGTCGGCGCCGAGCGGCGAGCCGTGCGACGACGACTTGCCGGCCTTGGTCGGCGCGCCGAAGCCGATCGTGGTCTTGCAAGCGATCAGCACGGGGCGGTCGGACGACTGCGCTTTCTCCAACGCGGCCGCGATTGCATTTTCATCGTGGCCATCGACACGCGAAGCGGCCCAGCCGGAAGCCTCGAAGCGCTTTACCTGATCGGTGGAGTCCGACAGCGACAGCGCGCCGTCGATGGAAATACCGTTGTCGTCGAATAGCACGATCAGCTTGTTGAGTTTCAGATGGCCCGCGAGCGCGATGGCTTCCTGGCTGATGCCTTCCATCAAGTCACCGTCGGAGGCGAGCACGTACGTCTTGTGGTTGACGATGTCGTTGCCGAATACCGCTGCCATATGCTTCTCGGCCATTGCCATGCCGACGGCATTGGCGATGCCCTGGCCGAGCGGGCCGGTGGTGGTCTCGACGCCGACGGTGATGAAATTTTCTGGATGCCCCGGCGTCTTGGAGCCGAGCTGACGGAAGCGCTTGATCTCGCCGAGCGTCACCGACGCATAGCCGGTGAGATACAGAAGCGCGTAGATCAGCATCGAGCCATGACCGGCCGAGAGCACGAAGCGGTCGCGGTCGGCCCAGTCGGGCGCGGCCGGATCGAACTTCAGGAACTTCGTGAACAGGACGGTGGCGACGTCGGCTGCGCCCATCGGCAGGCCGGGATGGCCAGACTTCGCCTGCTCGACCGCATCCATCGCCAGCGCGCGGATGGCGTTGGCCATGCTGGCGTGAGCGACGGCCGGTTGCTCGGGACGCTCAAGAGGCGTCACGGCGACCGTCGACGAGGCTTTTGCATTCATGGAAAAGGCCTGTTTCGTGGGTGGATAGCATGTGAGGCTCTTGAGTCAATGTGACGGCGGCTTCCGTGAACCGCCATGCACAGGGCGCGCAAAACATCGGGGTAAACCATGCGCCAAGCGTTGACGGCAGGATCGTGCGCCACGTAAAGTTCTCCGCCTAAACATTTGCCGCCGCAAGCGTTTTTGGGTGCGTGTGATGGCGATAAACGAGCAAAGCCCCGTCGATATGGCCGTGAAACGTCTGGCGCTGGCGCTCGATGCGCTCGATGCCGCAGTCGAACGCCGGCGCGAGGCCGACCGCGGCGAGGATGCGCTGGTCGCGCAGGTGCAGGCGCTTGGGCTTGACCGCACGCGGCTCGCTTCGAGCCTCGACGGTGAGACGGCGCGCGCGCGGCGGCTGGAAGCCGCCAACCGCGAAATCGCCGAGCGGCTGGACGTGGCCATGGCCTCGATCCGGTCGGTGCTGGACGGCAACGAGTAGATAAATGGCCACGATCAACGCCAGCATTGCCGGCCGCCAGTTCCGCCTCGCCTGCGAAGACGGGCAGGAAGAGCATTTGCAGTCTCTTGCGCGCAATCTCGATCACCGCATCAGCGAGCTGCGCAAGAAATTCGGCGAGATCGGCGACACCCGCCTCACTGTTATGGCGGCCTTGATGGTGTCCGACGAATTGTCGGAAGCCTCGCGCAAGGTCCGCCGCATGGAAGAGGAACTGGTGACGCACCAGGATGCCCGCGTCGTCTCTGCCGATCGGGCCAAGGCCGCTTCGGAAGCCGTGGTCGGCGCCTTTAATTCCGCGGCCGAGCGCATCGAAGGTATTACCAAAAAGCTCAATGCCAGCCTCGGCAATGGCGTCGCCATTGGCTAACCAAGCCGGTGCATGACCTTTTGCGCCGGTGGCGCTCACCCCCGCAAAGCACTACATTGTCCAAGCGGGGCTGCGAGGTGCGATAGAGCCACATTCCCCGGGGCCTTACGATCCTATCGGGAGCTGTCCCTGGCCGGGCTCGTGGGCTCGGTCACATGGCGCCCACCTACAACAGTAGGTTCCCGGGA
>JAYTFS010000258.1:0-10855 GCA_043734185.1 Pseudolabrys sp.
TTCATGAATTCATATTGGAACATGTCAGTGATGATGCTCGTGGCCGTGACCATGGTCATGGGTGTGATCGTGGCGCTCGACATCGCGGCCGCGCGACAGGACGAAAATGTGCCCGCTGGCACGCAGCACCTCGATCTCGGTGCCGTAGAGACGCGACAGCACCGGCGCGGTGACAACTTCTTCCACGGTGCCGAGCACCGCCTGACCATTGCCGAGATAGAGCACGCGGTCGATGGCGCCAAGCAACTGGTTGAGTTCGTGCGCGCTGAACAAGACGGTAATGCCGCGCTCGCGGCACACGGTCTTGACGACATCGATCACGACTTCCTGATGGCGATGGTCGAGGCTGATCAGCGGCTCGTCGAGCAGCAACAATTTAGGCATGCCCATCAATGCTTGCGCCAACAGCAGGCGCTGGCGTTCGCCCCCGGACATTTCCGACAGCGGACGCCTGGCCAATTCGCGCGCGCCGACCGCGTCAAGCGTTTCTTCGATTGAGCTGCGGTCCTTGCGGGTGAGAGAGGGCATTCCCCAGCGCTCGCCATACAGCGACGCGCCGATGAAATCCAGCCCGCGAATGCGAAGGTCCGGCAGCACGGTCCGCAGTTGCGGCAGATAGCCGATTGCCGGGTCGCCGCTTTGCGGCGTGCGGCCAAACACGCGCAAGCTACCGGCGCTCGGCGGCAGCAGCCCGAGAATGGCGCGCATCAACGTGGTCTTGCCGGCGCCATTGGGACCGAGCACGCCGATGAATTCGCCGGGCGCGATGTCGAAACTCACGTCGGCCAGCACATTGCGGCCGCCGATCCGGAGGGTGGCGTGGTCGAGTTCGACGATCGCGGTCAAGAAGACGGCCCGCCTAATGCCCGGTCGGTATCGCCGAGCTGTCCGAGCATCCACTCCTGGAACGATAGTCCCGCTGGAATGGTTTCGGTTATGCCGACAACCGGAATCTTGGCGGTGCCGGCGAGCACGACAAGACGCTGGACCAATTTGTTCGAGGCCTGCTTGTTGTAGAACATGACGCGGACTTTCTGCGTCTTCAGGTCCTGCTCGAAAGTGGCCACGTCGCGCGCGCTTGGTTCCGTATCGTTCTGGATGGCAAGCTGAAACCGCTCGTTGCGCATTTTCAGCTTCAATGCGCTTGCCATGTAGCCGAAAACCGGCTCGCTTGCCGTCACTTGGGCGCCGGCATATTTGGCGCGGATCGCGTCGATCTTTTCGTTGAGCGGCTTGAGTGAAGCCAGGAACGTGGCAAGCCGCGCTGCATAGGCCTCCTTGCCGGCGGCGTCCGCAGCGCTGAGCGCTGCGGCAAGTGCCTTGGCGACCGCCGGCATGGTCGCGGGGTCGTACCATAGATGTGGATTATCGCCGGCTTTGCGGTGAACCAGATCAGCGGCGATGATGACGGCGCGACGCGGCCGCGGCGCCACCGCCAGCAGTTTGTCCATCCACGGGTCATAGTCGGCGCCATTGGCGATCACAATTCTGGCGTCGGCGATCTGGCGTACCACGCCGGGCGTGGTCTCGAATAAATGTGGATCCTGGTCGGGATTGTTCAGGATGCTGACGACGTCGACACGCTCGCCGCCGATCTGGCGGGCGATGTCGCCATAGAAATTCTCCGCCGCGACAACGGCAAGTTTGGCGTCGGCGGCGCGGGCGCTTTGTCCGCAGGCGAGGGCTAGCAGCAAACCGAGAGCGAAAGTGACGATTTTCATGGCTGGAAATCCAGTATTCCCGCGCTGAATCGCAGCTTGCCCATATATGTAACAATATAACATATTAGAATGCAAGGCCGCTCGCTGCGGAAGGACTCACGTCGGCGCCCTCTCTCAACTACCATCGGCCCCATGGGGAATTTGAACGCATGAACGTGCACGCCACTACCGCCGCCGATTCAATCCTGATCGAGAAAGACGTCGCCGTGCCGATGCGCGACGGCGCGCGGCTGATGGCCGACGTGTTTCGCCCGCGCGGTACCGAACGTGTCCCCGCGCTGCTCAATCTCGGGCCGTACCAGAAAGACAAGCTTTGGGTCACGCCGGACACGCTGGAAGAAAAACAGAATCCATTCATGAACTGGGAGACGGTCAACCCGGAATGGTGGGTGCCGCGCGGTTATGCGGCGGTGCGTGTCGATGGCCGCGGCAGCGGAAATTCGCCCGGCCAGCATGAGCCGTGGTCGCACGCCGAAGCCGTCGACTTCTATGACGCCGTCGAATGGGCGGCGGCGCAGCCCTGGTGCAACGGCAAAGTGGGGCTCACCGGCATTTCCTACTACGCGATGAACCAGTGGTTTGTCGCCAACCTTTCGCCGCCGTCGCTTGCCGCGATCTTGCCGTGGGAAGGCGCTGCCGATTTATATCGCGACGCGCTCTATCACGGCGGTCTCCTTTCCGTTTTCATGACCAACTGGTTCACTGCGCACCGGATGCATCACCTGCTCGGTCGCGCCTCACGCGTCGAGCCCGACCGCTGGCAGACCGACATGATGTACTGCTGGCTGCATGACAGCCTCGACAGCGGCGCGCTGCGCGGCGCGCAGGCGCAGTGGGATAAGATCACGGTGCCGATGTTCACCGCCGGCAACTGGTCCGGCATGGCGCTGCATCTGCGCGGCAATACCGAAGCCTTCATGCGCGCGGCCTCGAAAGATAAGAAGCTGCGCATCCACGCAGGCAGTCACGTGCATGCCTTCTACACCGAGGAGGGGCGTGCCGATCAGCTGCGCTTCTTCGACTACTGGCTCAAGAGCGTGCAAAACGGGGTGATGGACGAGCCGCCGGTCAAGCTTGCGATCCGCAAGGGCAATGATGTGCTCGAGTGGCGGCACGAGAACGAATGGCCGCTGGCGCGCACGCAATGGACCAAGTTCTATCTCGACCTGTCGAAGCCGCAGCCGGCAGGCAAGCCGCAGACCGGTAGTTTGGCGAAAGAGAATCCAAAAACGGAAAGTTCGTGCACCTACCCCGCCTTCAGCCTGGGCACGATGGGCTCGACCTCGGCGGCCTCGTCACAGGTGATGGGCGGTGGCGGCATCAAGCCGGGCATGGGCATCGCGCTGCAAACGCCGCCATTGCCGCATGATATCGAAGTCACCGGCCCGCTGATGGCCAATCTCTGGGTGTCGAGCGAAACCGAAGACATGGATCTGTTCTTGACGCTGCGCAACTTCGACGATCAGGGAATTGAAATTCTGGAAACCGGTCAGCAAGGCGCGCCGGTGCCGGTGGCCAAAGGCTGGCTGCGCGTCTCGCACCGCGAGCTCGACCCCGAACTCACGCTGCCCTACCGGCCCTATCACAAGCACACGCGGCGGCTCTATTTGAAGCCCGGCGAAGTCGTGGAGGTCCAGGTCGAGATCTGGCCGACCTCGATGGTGTTCAAGAAGGGTCACACCATCCGCCTGGATGTGCAACCGCGCGATGGCGCCGGCAGTGCCGGCTATCTGCATTATCACGCCGACTACAACACCGGCAGCAACACGATTTACGCCGGGGGGCAGCGCGGATCCTATCTGCTGCTGCCGGTGATACCGGCCAGGCAATAGTCCAGCGCTTTGGACAAAAGGCTAGCCGGGGTTCACAATTGATTCAGCATACCGCTTAGAAGATCTGTAATTCGTTCTGCCTATGACATGTTGGCATGGCGCGAGAGGATCTTGCGCCTTCACTACACCAGGAAGGATCGACCAACGGCTTTTCAAGGCCACGGGGGTCCTATGTTCGGGCACTTCCGCCAATTTCTGAAAGACGAATCCGGCGCCACCGCGATTGAGTACGGCCTGATTCCCGCCGGCATTTCGATCGCCATCATCGCTGTCGTGAACGGCCTTGGCACCAACTTGAACGCCAAGTTCAAGAGCATTTCCACTCAGCTGAAATAGTCGGCGCGCTTATTTCTGGTCGCCGTATCTCTCGAATACCGCTTCGGCCACAAACATCTTGCGTCCTTGCCGGCCCGGACTTGTGCCATGCGCGGCGCACCAGGCCGAAAATGTGGCCGGATCGATGCGAACCCGCAGCACCGGATGGCCATAGGCCTTGAGGCCGCTTTCCATCTCTTCGGCCATTTTGCGCCACGCCTCCCAGGTCGGCGGCAACGTGTTGCCGTCGTCGAAAATCTTCAGCGATGCAGGATAGTCCGCCTCTTCGATCCAAAAGACGCCGAGGGCGGGCAGGGGATTATCGTCGGAGCCGAGCATGCCCAAAGCCTAGCACGCCGGGGCAAAGCAGGCGGAACGCCGCTTTGAATTAAAATCGCCGGCTGACCTGAACGTCCCGCCGGGCCCTGCGAATTTCGTCTTCCAGGCGTTTCACCTCGCGGGTGAGCTCGCCAATGGCTTTCATCAGGCTGTCATTGATGTCGCGTTGAGAAAGCTGTTGCTTGGCTTTCTGCAGAAAGGTTTCGGCGATGGCGATGGACATGAAAAACTCGCGGGCATCCCTGGCAGCCGGCGGTGAGCATGGCCCGCATAAGTGAATTTTTCAGAAAAAAAGGCGGTAAAAGTCTCGTCAACGCGGCGGCGTGCGGGCTTTTATCCAGTTCCGTCAATGTCCTGTTGCATGAAGGGCCGATGCTACGCTAGGCACTGGCCGGATTAACAAGAGTGTAGACTATGAATAAGCGCCCGCAGAATCTCCGCCCCGAAGGCGCCTCGCCCGGTCATGCCTTCAGCCGGCGCGCGGTTATCGCCGGCCTGCCGCTGATGCTTGCCGGTTGCATGGGCGGCTACGGTTCGACGATCGACGGTGGCCACCCGGTGGCGGCCATCGACATCACGACCATGGATTCAGGCCTGATGCGCACCGAAGTTGCCTGGAAGGGCAACGAGAAGCCGGGCAGCATCGTCGTCAAAGTGCCGGAGCGCAGGCTTTATCTGGTAATGGCCGGCGGCCGCGCGATGCGGTACGGCGTTGGCGTCGGCCGCTCCGCGGGCGCGAATTTCCGTGGCATGGGTGTGGTCGGCCGCAAGGAAAAGTGGCCGCATTGGACGCCGACCGAGAACATGATGGCGGCGATCCCGCTCTACCGGCGTTACCCTGGTGGGATGAATGGCGGCCCCGACAATCCGCTCGGCCCGCGCGCGCTTTATCTTTATCGCGACGGCCACGACACATTTTTCCGCCTGCACGGCACCATAGAGCCCGAGACCATCGGCCAGGCGGTTTCCTCCGGCTGCATCCGCCTGTTCAACCAGGACATCATCGATCTCTACGACCGCGTGCCGGTCGGCACGCACGTGACCGTGGTGTAGGGCGCGGCGGCGCTCTCCGAATTTATTGCTTCTGGATGCCGGCCTTCTCGATCGCCTGCGACCATTTGGCGACATCGCTCTTGATGCGTTTGCGCAAGTCGTCGGACGACATGCTGCGCGCGTCCATGCCGGCGCCAATTGAAAACTTCTGCACCTCAGGCGACTTCAGCGCTTCGTCCACGGCCTTGTTGAGCTGCGCGACAATCTCGGCCGGCGCTCCCGTGGGCAAAGCGAGGCCATTCCAACTCGTCACTTCATAACCCGGCAAGCCGCTTTCGATGACGGTCGGAACATTCGGCAAGTTGCTGGCGCGCTCGGCGGCGGTGGTGGCGAGCACCATCATCTGGTTGTTGGTAATGGAAGCCTGGAACCCGGCATAATATTCGAAGGCAACGTCGACGTCGCCGCGCAACACAGCGTTGGCAAGATCCGGCGTCGTTTTGTACGGAATGACCGCGGCGTCGAGACCGGCCATGGTGCGGAACAATTCGGCGGAAAGATTCTGCGCGCTGCCGGCGTTGATGGTGCCGAAGTTCAGCTTACCGGGGCGTGCCTTGCCGTCGGCGATCACGTCCTTGATGGTCTTGTAGGGCGAGCCGACTTTGGTGGTGATCACCAGCCCATAGGACGCCGTGGTCGAAATCGGCGTGAAATCGGTTTCGATATTGTAGGGCAGGGACTTGAACAGCGCCTTGGCGATGGTGAGCCCGCCGCCGACCATGACCAGCGTGTAGCCGTCGGGCGGGGCGTCGCGCGCCGCCTGCATGCCGACGACGCCGGCGGCGCCCGGCCGGTTTTCGATGAAGAACTGCTGGCCGAGGCGCTTGCTCATGTCCTGCGCCACCAGCCGCATGGTCACATCGGCGATGCCGCCGGGACCGTAAGGCACGATGATGCGCACCGGTCGCGACGGATACGTATCCGCCAGCGCGGGTGTCAGCGCTAACGATGCGCAAACCACATACGTGCAGTGCAAGAGGCAGCAGACGGCATACTGCATTTTTGTTCCTCGTGGCGGCGCGCCGCGCTACCCAAACGCGCCTGTTTTCAGTAGAGCAAGGCGCCGACACCGTAAAGACCGCCGGGCCATGACGACGACAATCGACATCCACCCGCACATCATCGCCAGCGATGCAATGCGCTATCCTTTGGCACCGCTCGGCGGCCACCAGTCGGATTGGTCGCGCACGCGGCCCGTCACGATGGAGCAACTGGTGTCCGCGATGGACGAGGCCGGCGTGCAGAAGGCCGCCATCGTGCAGGCCTCGACCTGCTACGGCCATGACAACTCCTATGTCGTGGACGCGGTTGCCGCCCATCCCGAACGCTTCACCGGCGTTTTTTCCGTCGACGTGCTGGCGCCCGACGCGCCAGAACGCATGCGCGAATGGCTCGGTAAAGGCCTCACCGGATTGCGGCTGTTTACGTTCGGCAGCACAATGTCCGAGCAGGCCAACTGGCTCGACGATCCGAAGTCCTATCCGGCCTGGGCTGCGGCCTCCGAGTTTGGCTTGTCGGTCTGTTTGCAGATGTCAGCCAAGGCGATCCCGCAGGCGATCGGCATGGCGAAGCGATTTCCGGATGTCAAAATCGTTCTCGACCATTGCGCGCGGCCGGTGGTGGATGACGGCCCGCCTTACACGGCCGCTGCCAGCCTGTTCGATCTCGCGCGCTATAAAAACATTTACCTCAAGCTGACGCCGCGCATTTTTGCCGAATCCCGCCGCGGCAAGGCCACGCCGGAAACTTTTTTTCAGCGCCTTGCCGCACAATTCGGCGCGCAGCGCCTGGCCTGGGGCTCGAATTATCCCTCCAGCGAAGGCAAGCTGCCGGAGCTATTGAAGGTCGCGCGCGAATCCGTCGCTAGCCTGCCGAAATCCGATCAGGAATGGATTTTTGCCAAAACCGCGCAGACGCTGTACCCGGCGCTGGCAGGCTGAGGAGATAGTCGTGGCCGAAAAAACCAAATTTTTCACGCTGCTCGGAAATTATCCGAACACCAAGGCGCTCAAAGACGGCGCAGTGAAATCCGCCCTCATCGACCTGGAATTCGCCGACGTGAAAGTGTCGAACACCGCGTTCAAGCCGCTGGTGCGCGAGGCCAAATTCGATGTCGCCGAACTGGCGATCGTCACCTTTCTGCAGGCGAAGGCTTACGGCAAGCCCTATGTGCTGATGCCTGCGACCGTGCTCGGCCGCGGCCAGCATCAGACCATCGCCTACAATCCGCAGCGCGGGGCCTTGAAGCCGTCCGATCTCACTGGCAAGCGCGTCGGCGTGCGTGCCTACACGCAGACGACCGGCGCCTGGGTGCGCGGCTTTCTCGCCGACGATTACGGCGTCGATACAGCCAAGGTGAACTGGATCACCTTCGAGGACCCGCATCTCGCCGAATACAAGGACCCCACTTTCGTCACCCGTGCGCCCGCCGGCAAGGAGCTGGCGCAAATGCTGCTCGACGGCGAGATCGACGCGGCCATCGTCGGCGACAAATTGCCCGACCCGCGATTGGCGCCGCTGATCCCCGACGCCGAGGCGGTGGCACGCGACTGGGCGCAGGCGCATGGCGGCGTGCCGATCAATCACATGATGGTGGTGCGCGCGGAAATCGCCAAATCCCGGCCGGACCTCGTGCAGGAAATCTACCGCATGCTGCGCGAGAGCAGGGCGGCCGCCGCGCCGCCGCCGGACGGCGGCGTGCTCGATCCGTGGCGTTTCGGCATCGAGGCCAACCGCCGCTCGCTTGAGATCGTCATCGGCTACAGCTTCCGCCAGAAGCTGATCCCGCGGAAATTCTCGGTCGACGAATTGTTCGACGACACCGCGCGCGCCTTGGCCTAATCCGCCGTCGGCGCGATGCCGGCGTCCTTGATCACCTTGGCCCATTGCGGTGTTTCCGCCTTGATCGCGGCGGCGAACTCCGCCGGTGAAGTGGCTACCACTTCCATGCCGATGTCGGACAGCCGCTTGCGAACGTCGGCCGGCTCTAGCGCTTTCACCGAATCCTTGTGAACCTTGTCGATGATCGCTTGCGGCGTGCCCGCGGGCGCCATCAGGCCGATCGAGAGCACCGAGACAAAGCCCGGATAGCCCGCTTCGATCATGGTCGGCAGATCGGGCGCCGCACCAAAGCGCTTCTCCGAAGTCACTGCCAGCGCCCGCACCTTGCCTTCGCGCACCATCGGGATTGCCGGCGCAATGGCGATGAAAGACATCGTCAGGCGTCCGCCCAGCAAATCGGTGATGACCGGCGCGCCGCCGCGATAGGGCACGTGCTGAATATCAATCTTAGCCATCGCCTTGAACAATTCGCCGGCCAGGTGCTGGGTGGTGCCGACGCCGGCCGAGCCGAAGCTCAGCTTGCCCGGATTGGCTTTCGCATAGGCGACCAGCTCCGCCACGGTCTTGGCCGGCACGTCGTTCGGCACCACCAGAATGTTGGGCGAATAGACCGACAGCGAAATCGGCATCACGTCCTTGGCCGTGTCATAGGTCATCTTGCTGTAGAGGCTTGGATTGATGGCAAGCGAGGCGTTGGTCGCCATCAGCAGCGTGTAGCCGTCAGGCGCGGATTTGGCGACGCGATCGCCCGCGATGTTGCCGCCGGCGCCGGAGACGTTCTCGATGATCACAGGTTGGCCCCAGATCTGGCTCAGCCGGTCGCCGATGATGCGGCCGATGATGTCCACCGGCCCCGCCGGCGGATAGCCCAGCACCATGCGGACGGCGTGGTCCGGATAGCCGCCTTGCGCGAGCGCGTTGGTGGCGGACGCGGATACCGCCAAAGCGGCGATCAGCGCCGCTGTTATTTTTAATTTCATCGCGTCCTCTCGGTCAATCGATCGCTTGATATAGCCGCTGGTCATACAGGCTGCCGCTCATCGGCAGCAGTGCGTCGCGGAATTTGCGCGTGTGCTCGGCGAGCTCGTGCGCCGCGAGCGCTGACTTGCCGCGCCAGGCCTCGATCACCGTCAGATGGTTGGGCCGATTGCCCTGCTGCCACAAGTTGAAGCGCAGGTTGCCCGGCTCATTGGCGCTGTCGGTGCTCAATTGCTTGAGCGCGGCCAGGCCCTCGTCCTTTTTCGCGCCGATCAGATCGACATGCGTGATCGCATAGACCGTGCTGGCACCGGACGGTTTGGGCGGATTGACGGCAAAGCCGCTATGGACGCGCTCGTCGGTCGGCGCGGCCAGCAGAGGCTTCAACGCATCACGAAACTGCGTGCTCGCCGGCGCACCGGCGTGGGTTGATTGCGCCTTGGCGTCGGCCCAGCTTTCCAGAATCGCGAAATGCGGCTGGCCGACGCGCTGGAGCACCTCGAAGCCATTATTGCCCGGCTCCTTGCGCGCCGCCTCGCGCAGGGCGCGCAGCATCAGTCGCGCCGCGTTGCGGCCGGACGGCGCCACTTCGATATAGCTGATGACGTAAGTAGCGCTTGTGCCTTGCGCGCGCGTAGGCAAGGGGGCGGCCAGCAGCGCGGCGGCGATAGCAACGCCGATTAAACGGTGGATCATGGTCGTCTCCCCGGAAGCGCGGCTCTGACGGCCGCTGCGGCGGCGAGTGTGGCGCAAAATCGGTTGCCTGTCAGGTCAGTGGCCGGTACGCCCCTTTTGCACCCACCCACGCGACCCCCTCTATGTCTCCCTAAAGGAGACCCCCCGCTAATGCCCCCGGCCGCGCCAGCCCCCGCCAAAATCCCTGTCACCGTGCTCACCGGCTATCTCGGCGCCGGCAAGACCACGCTGCTCAACCGCATTCTGTCCGAGCCGCACGGCAAGAAGTACGCCGTCATCGTCAACGAGTTCGGCGAAATCGGCATCGACAACGAACTCGTGGTCAACGCCGACGAAGAAGTGTTCGAGATGAACAACGGCTGCATCTGCTGCACCGTGCGCGGCGACCTGGTGCGCATCATCGACGGGCTGATGCGGCGCAAAGGCAAGTTCGACGCCATCATCGTCGAAACCACGGGCCTCGCCGACCCCGCGCCGGTGGCGCAGACGTTTTTCATGGACGAGCAGGTCGGCGCCAAGACCAAATTGGACGCCGTTGTCACGGTCGCCGACGCCAAGTGGCTCAAGGACCGCCTCAAGGACGCACCCGAGGCCAAGAACCAGATCGCCTTTGCCGATGTCATTCTGCTCAACAAGACTGACCTGGTGACCAAGGCCGAGCTGGAAGAAATCGAAGCGCGCATCCGCGGTATCAATCCTTATGCGCGGCTGCACCGGACGGAACGCGCCAAGATCGACATTGCCGAAGTGCTCGGCCGCAATGCCTTCGACCTCGATCGCATTCTCGACATCGAGCCGGCGTTTCTGGAAAAGGACGAGCATGATCATCATCATGACCATGACCACGATCACGCGCACGGTCACGATCATCACCACCATCACGGCGGCCTGAAGCACTATCACGACGAAGAGATGCAATCGATTTCGATCAAGACGGAAAAGCCGCTCAACCCGGACAAGTTTTTCCCCTGGGTGCAGGATCTGGTGGCGACCGACGGCAAGGACATTCTGCGCTGCAAGGGCATCCTGAATTTCAAGGACGACCCGGAGCGTTTCGTGTTCCAGGGCGTGCACATGATT
>JAYTFS010000259.1:0-10480 GCA_043734185.1 Pseudolabrys sp.
CGATCTCGCAGGGTTTGCAGTTGGCGCGGTCGAGCGCGGCGAGGTTCTGCCGCGCGGCGATATCGCGGCAGGCGACGTGATCATCGGGCTCGCCTCCTCCGGCGTTCATTCCAACGGATATTCGCTGGTACGCAAAGTCGTGGCCAAGAGCGGGCTCGCCTGGAACGTGCCGGCGCCGTTTTCACCTGCGCAGAGTCTTGGCGAAGCTATCCTGACGCCGACCCGCATTTATGTGAAGTCGTGCCTCGCTGCGATCCGCGCCACCAAAGCAGTGAAGGGCTTCTCGCATATCACCGGCGGCGGATTCCCCGACAACATTCCCCGCGTACTGCCGAAGGGTCTCGGCGCCCGTATCGACTTGTCTCGTGTCGCCGTGCCGCCGGTTTTCAAATGGCTGGCCCGCGAAGGCGGCATTGCTCAAAACGAAATGTTGCGCACGTTCAACTGCGGCATTGGCATGATCGTGATCGTTTCGCCAAAAGACGCTGCTGCGGTCAGTGATGCATTCACGCAAGACGATGAAAAAGCGGTGACCATCGGCGAAGTAATCGCGGCAGCGAGCGAGCCGCGCGTCGTCTATAACGGCAAGCTCGATCTCGGGTGATTTGATGAGTCGCAAGCGCGTCGCCGTTTTGATTTCCGGCCGCGGCTCCAATATGGCGGCGCTGATCGAAGCCGCCAATGATAAAACTTTTCCTGCGGAAATCGTGCTGGTCGTATCGAACAACCCGGGCGCCGGCGGACTGAGTGTTGCCCACGCAGCCGGCATCGCCACCGAAGTTGTCGACCATACAACATTCGGCAAAGACCGCGTCGCGTTCGAACGCGTGCTGCAGACGGTGCTGACTAAACACCGCATCGACATCGTCTGCCTCGCGGGCTTCATGCGGCTGCTCAGCGCCGCCTTCGTCAACCAATGGCCGGAGCGGCTGCTCAATATCCACCCTGCTCTATTGCCGGCCTTCAAGGGCCTCGACACGCACCAGCGCGCGCTCGAAGCTGGCGCCAAGGTTCATGGCGCTTCGGTGCATTTCGTGGTGGCGGAAATGGATTCCGGGCCGATCATCGCACAAGGCGCGGTAGCGGTTCGTACTGAAGACACCGAGGCTACTCTCAGCGCCCGCGTCCTCGCCGTGGAACACCGCATCTATCCGCAGGCGCTCAAATGGGTCGCGGAAGGACGCGTGCGCGTGGTGGACGACCGCTGCCTGATCGACGGTGTGCCTGTTCCCGACACCACAACGCTTATTCCCGGTGCCTAGACCGAAAAAATTTCGCACTGCAGCGTGAATAACTTCAGTTGCGTGGTGTTATAGTCGCGAGGCGCCACCGAGAGAGTGGCAAACGAAACACACAGGGGGTTACGCGATGGCCAGGGAAACAAAACTGATTTATCCGGGATTGGCCGGATTCTATGAATCGATGCTGCCGGTCGCAGCCACGCTGGTCCGCGTGGTCGTCGGCATCATGTTTCTGATGCACGTCTGGGGCAAATTCAATGCGGGCGCCGCTCGCATCGCAACCACTTTCGGCAATTACGGCCTACCAGTGCCTGAATTGTTTGCCTATGCCGCGATGGGCCTGGAGTCGGTCGGCGGCGTGTGCCTGATCATCGGGCTGTTCACGCGCTTCTTCGCAGCCGCGCTCGCGGTCGAAATGGGCATCGCTTTGATATTTGCCCATCTCCCCAAAGGCTATGCGGCCGGTGGCGGCGGCTATGAATATGTTCTCTTGATCGGCGTCGTTCTGCTCGCCATCGCCATGCGTGGCGGCGGCCCCTACTCCGTCGACGCCAAGATCGGCAAGGAACTTTAGGATCAAAGACGACATTGAAGCGCGCGGGGCTCAAGCCCCGCGCGTTTTGCGTATCCAAACCTTGTTATCGTGGAACGCCGCGCCGCCGAAGGGCGCGATGGAATCCGCGCCGGTTAGAGTGTTGATGCCGCAGCCGTCCTCGTAAGCCGAATTCGGCCAGATCGATTCCGCAATCAGCACGCCACGCCGCACACCATCGAACAAATGCGCGTGCAGGCGCACCTCGCCGCGTCTGTTACCAAGCACGACAAAATCGCCATCGCCGATGCCCTGCGCCTTGGCGTCGTCGGGATGGATCATCACGTTCGGCCGTTTCTCCTGCACAATCGAAGTCGGCGTCTCGTTAAAGGTTGAATTGAGAAAACCGCGCGCCGGCGATGTCGCCAGCCGGAACGGATGGGCTTTGTCCGCCTCTTCAATCGACGTCCAATGATCCGGCATTGCCGGCATGTCGGCAACCGGGCCGCTTTGGTACGGGCTGCGGAACGGCACGTTGGGCCAGTCCGGCTTGAAGCGGAATTTGCCATCCGGCCAATTGAAACCATCGAGATAATGCGCCTTTTCGAACGGCGGCTGACAATCGATCCAGCGATTGGCTTCCAGTTCGGCCAGCGTGCCGCGCTTTGACACGCGCAGCATCTGATCGATCAACTCGCGCGGGCTCATGTCGAAGCCCGGATGCTTGGCGCCGACGCGCTTTGCCAGCGCCGCGATCACATCGTGGTTGTGCCGGCATTCGCCCGGTGGCTCGACCAGCTTAGGCCCAAGAATGAGATATTGGTGGCCGCCGCCGCGGTAAATGTCGTCATGCTCGAGAAACGTGGTGGCGGGCAACACGATGTCGGCCATTTTCGCCGTTTCGGTCATGAACTGCTCGTGCACGCAGACGAACAAGTCCTCGCGCGCAAAGCCGCGCTTGACCAAAGTCTGATCGGGCGCGACCGACATCGGATTGGTATTTTGAACGATCATTGCCGTGACCGGGCCGCCGCCCTGCAACGCCTCGCGGTCGCCGGTGAGGATTGCGCCAACGCGCGATTGATCGAGCATGCGCACCGAGCGGTCCCAGACATCGAGTCCCTCGATTATCTTTTTATCGAGCTGGTAGATGTCGGCATTGATGTGAAAGGCGCCGCCGCCTTCCAGGGCCCAGGCGCCGGTCACCGCCGGAATGCAACTCGCCGCATGCATATTGGCTGCGCCATTGCGCGAGCGGGAAAAACCGTAGCCGAGGCGAAAGAAAGCCCGCTTGCGCGCGCCAATGAGCGCCGCAAATTCCTCGATCGTTGCCGCTGGCGTGCCGGTAATCGCCGACGCCCAGACGGGGTCGCGCGTACGCAAATGCGCTTCCAATTCGCGCGGTGCATCGGTGTAGCGATTGAGATAATCCCAATCGGCGAAACCATCGCGGAACAGGCAATGCATCACCGAACAGGCGAGCGCCCCGTCTGTGCCCGGCTTTACCAGCACCGGCAGATCGGCCTGCTCCATGGTGCCGTTCATGTAGATGTCAACCGCCGCGATCTTGGCACCGCGCTCCTTACGGGCGCGCACCGCATGCGTCATTACGTTGATTTGGGTGTTCACCGCATTGGTGCCCCAGATCACCACAAGATCGGATTTGGCCATTTCGCGCGGATCGACGCCGGCGATCTTGCCGGTGCCGGCGGCAAAGCCCGCATAGGCCGGATTGACGCAGATGGTGGAATGAAAGCCGGAATATTTCTTGGCGTGGCGTAGCCGGTTGATGCCGTCGCGCATCACCAGGCCCATGGTCCCGGCGTAGTAATAGGGCCACACGCTCTCCGCGCCGTGCTTCTGTTCGGACTTGAGGAAATTCTCAGCCACCAGATCGAGTGCGTCATCCCAGGAGATCGGGGAAAATTCTCCGGAACCCTTCGCGCCCGTGCGGCGCATTGGATGCAACAGCCGGTCGGCGTGATGCTCACGCTCTGCATAGCGCGCCACTTTCGCGCATATCACGCCGGCGGTGTAGTCATTGTCCTTCGAGCCATGCACGCGACCAATCGTGTGGTCGTCGATCAGCTCGACTTCGAGCGCGCAGGTCGACGGACAATCATGCGGACAGGCAGAGTAACCGATCCGCTTTGCATCTTGAGGCCGCACACTTTGATTCATGGCCCCACTATACCTGAAAACCTTAGACCTCGCTCGCTGCTTGTGCCCGCGATCGCCGCCAGAGTCCGCCGACCACCAGCACCAGAATAGTGCCTGCAACGGCTGAGCCGATCTCCACCTGGTGAGCAACCGCCGCACCGTATTTGCCGGAGAGATAGCCTACCACAACCGGATCGGTGGCGATCACTTCGCCGACGATCCAGCCGAGCAAGGCAGCGCCAGCCCAAACCAAGATCGGGAACTTGTCGAGCAGCGCCATGATCAACGCCGCCCCTGCCACGATCATCGGGATGCTGATGGCAAGACCAAGCACGACGAGCGCCATGTTGCCGCCCGCCGCCGCCGCGATGGCGATGACATTGTCGAGGCTCATGATGATGTCGGCAACGGCGACGATACGCACGGCCCGCCAGAGATGAGCGACGGCTTCAGTCTCGCCCTCGTCCGGATCGTCAGGAACCAGCAGCTTCGCGGCGATGTAAAACAGCGCGATGCCGCCGACGATCTTGAGATAGGGCAGCAGCATAAGCGACGCGACCACGCCGGTGAACACAATACGCAAGCCGACGGCAACGCCCGCGCCGAGGATCATGCCCCACATGCGTTGCTTGGGTGGCAGACCGCGGCAAGCCATCGCGATCACCAGCGCGTTGTCGCCGGACAGCAGAATGTTGATCCACATGATCTTGACGAGTGCCACCCAAAATTCGGTGTGGCCCATATCGTTCCAGCCGGTGCCGATCATTGTCAGCCAGGCCGCCGGATCCATCATTTGCGTAAAAGAATTCACGTCATCCCCTCCGCGTCCTCACAGATCGTTTTTTATGCGCGCCTTCAGCCGACGATTTCCTTGTCGGTGAAAAACTGCGCTATTTCCTTTTTTGCCGTGTTGGCTGCGTCCGAACCGTGCACGGAATTTTCGCCAACCGATTTGGAGTGCGTCTTGCGAATAGTCCCGTCCGCCGCCTTGGCCGGATCGGTGGCGCCCATGACATCGCGGTATTTGGCGATGGCATTCTCGCCTTCGAGCACCTGAACCACCACAGGACCGGAAATCATGAAGTCGACCAATTCGCCGAAGAACGGGCGCGCCTTGTGAACTTCGTAAAACTTTTCTGCGTCGCTGCGGCTCATGCGGATGCGCTTCTGCGCCACGATCCGCAAGCCGGCCCGCTCGATCATGGCATTGATGGCGCCGGTCAAATTACGTGCAGTCGCATCGGGCTTGAGAATCGAAAAAGTACGCTCGACCGCCATCGGAATTATCCTTCACGCAAGTTACGAGGAAAGCAGGCTTGGCGCGGCTTATACCGGGGCGCCTTTCGGGCGGCAAGTCTGCGGCCGGCGCGAGACCGGGCAAGGTGCTTTGCGCAAAATCGGGTAACGCTGCCGCCCAAATGGGGATTGCATAGCCTGCCGCGCTCAGCCAAAAGGCGCGCATGCTTTTCATCGACGACCTCACCGTTCGCATTGCCGGCCGCTCGCTGTTGGAAGACGCCTCCACGCGCATCATCCCGGGCGCCCGCGTCGGCCTCGTCGGCCGCAACGGTTCTGGCAAGTCGACCTTGTTCAACGTCATCACCGGCGACATGGGCGCCGAGCAAGGCACCATCGAATATCCTCCGCGGTGGCGCATCGGCCGGCTGGCGCAGGAAGCCCCCAACGGACCAGAGAGCCTGCTCGAGGTCGTCCTCAAAGCGCCCAGCGAGCGGACGAAACTTCTGGACGAGGCGGAGACCGCGCAGGATCCCAATCGCATTGCCGAAATCCAGACCCGGCTTGCCGATATTGGCGCGCATGCGGCCCCGGCCCGCGCAGCCTCTATCCTGTCGGGCCTTGGTTTCTCCACCGCCGATCAGGCGCGGCCTTGCTCGGAATTTTCCGGCGGCTGGCGCATGCGAGTGGCGCTGGCAGCAACACTGTTCTCGGAGCCGGACCTGCTGATGCTCGACGAGCCAACCAACTACCTCGATCTGGAAGGCACGCTTTGGCTGCAGGATCATCTGGCGCGTTATCCAAACACCATGATCATCATCAGCCATGACCGCGACCTTCTGGACAATTCGGTGAACCAGATCCTGTCGCTAGAAACAAAAAAACTCACGCTTTACAAAGGCGGCTACTCCGACTTCGAACGCCTGCGCAGCGAGCGCATGATGCTCGACCAGAAAATGGTCAAGAAGCAGGATGCGCAACGCAAGCACCTGCAGGCTTTCGTCGACCGCTTCCGCGCCAAAGCCAGCAAGGCGCGTCAGGCGCAATCGCGCATCAAGATGCTGGCCAAGATGCAGCCGATCAACGCGTTGGTGGCGGAAGAAATGCGTCCGATTCATATTCCGGAGCCGGACAAACTGCTGTCACCACCGATCATCGCCACCGACGATGTCGCGGTTGGCTATGAGCCGGGTCACCCGATCCTGTCGGGGCTGACGCTGCGCATCGACAATGATGACCGCATCGCTTTGCTCGGTTCAAACGGCAATGGCAAATCCACGCTGGTGAAACTCCTCGCAGGCCGCTTGGCACCTGAGCATGGCACGGTGACGCGGGCGGCAACGCTCAAGGTGGGCTACTTCGCCCAACATCAACTTGATGAACTCGACGAGGATCGCAGCCCCTACGATCATGTCCGCGATCTAATGCCGGATACGCCCGAGGCTAAAGTGCGCGGCCGCGTCGGATCGATCGGATTTTCCGGCCAAGCCGCCAACAATGCCGTGAGCACAATGTCCGGCGGCGAAAAGGCGCGGCTTTTGATGGGCCTTGCCACATTTGCAGGGCCGCATCTCATCATTCTCGACGAGCCTACCAACCACCTCGACATCGACAGCCGCGCCGCGCTGATCGAGGCGATCAATGACTATCCAGGCGCGGTGATCCTGGTGTCGCATGACCGCTATCTGCTGGAGGCTTGCGCCGACCGGCTCTGGCTGGTGCAAGGCGGAGGCGTTGCGCCATTCGACGGCGACCTCGACGACTACCGGCGTCAGGTGCTCGCCGGCGAAGGCCACGGAATTACGGTCGGATCAAAATCATCGGCGTCGCAGCCGCCGCCCGCGCAAGTCCGCCGCGCCGCCGCCGACAAGCGCTTTGAAACAGCGCCGCTGCGCAAACGAATTTCACAGGCCGAGGTTATTATTGCGCAATTGACGCGCCAACTTGGCAAGCTCGACACCACGCTGGGCGACGGCAGCCTGTTTGCCAGCGATCCGGCGCGCGCAGCGGAATTGTCGAAGACCCGCGCGAACGTCGTCGCGGCCTTGGCCAAAGCGGAAGAAGAATGGCTCGCCGCCAGCGCCGCGCTGGAGACCGCTTAAATTATCAGATAGCAGGCTTTGGCTTCTTCGCCGGCTGCTTGGCGACTTTCTTTTTCGCCGGCGGTTCGGGCGATGCCGGCGCGCGCTCGACCACCTTCAGCCGGCCCTCGGAGAAACGATAGATACCTGGCCAAGGACCGCTGAGATAGGTCAGCACGACGCTGCGTTCGCCTCGCTCGCCCGCGCTGATGGCGACATTGCCGGGCTGGCCTGCGCGCTGAACGGCCTGACATTCGGTCATGCCAAGCGCGATGCCGCCCATGACCTGCGGCGCGTCCGGATTGACGGCAACCGCACCCGCCGGCATTGGGGCGCCCGCGAGATCTCCAGCCATTGAGCCAACCGGCCGGTCGGCGGAAACTGGCGCTGCTTGCGCCATTTGCGGCGGCGCGCCGCAACGTCCATCCGCACTCACCAGATCGTCCGCGCCTGCGGGTCCTTTGGGGCCGAGATCGGGGCTCCGCCCGATGCTGTTGGGCCTGGCCCAATCGGGCTTGGCAAAAACGTCCATCGGCTTGGAGAACCAGCCGCCGTCGTTGTTGTCCTCGAACAACTGGTTGGAGTTCTTGCAGCCGGCAACGCCAGCGGCCAGCGCCACAGCGCAGACAAACGCAAACCCAGATATGACGCGATGGCGCGGCAAAACGGTTTTCCCCGGACGATCTATCTGCTTGTCCCTTAAGCCGTATTTTGCGTCAGTACGATGGCACAGAGCAAGGCAGCACTGGTTGCTCGGCTAACTCAGCCATTGGCCGATGGGGCATTGGCCTACTCAAGCCTTTTTGACCCAGCGGCCCTGCTCGTCGGGCTGCCAATAGGTCGCCTCAAAGCCCTTGGCTTTCGCGTCAGTCCACTGCGCCCGCGCGGCCGCGAGCGCGTCCTCATCGTTGCCGTCGAACACCAGTACAATACGTTGATACGCCCCGGCATCGGCCGGCACCGCGGCGCCCTCGATCAGGAACCGTACATTCGCGGCGTTGGGATTGCTGTCGGTCAAGGTAAGCAGCACCGGCTGCTCCACCGCATCCGGCTCCCGCCAGGTACCGTGCGGCAGGAAGCCGTCGTCGCGATAGGTCCACAAATGTGCATCGAGTGCCTCGATACGCTCCTCCGACGCACCCTGCACGATCACCTTCCAGCCGCGCTCCAGCGACTTTTCCAGAAGCGGCGTGAGCACGCCTTCCAGCTTCTGGCCTTGCAGGTGATAGAACAGAATTTCGGTCATAGTGATTACACGCCCGCGCGCCTGCGATTATTTCTCGTAATGATCCGCCACCAATCGATCCAGCAACCGAACGCCCCAGCCGGAACCCCAGCTCTTGTTGATCTCGTTCTGGCGTGAATCAAAACCGGTGCCGGCGATGTCCAGATGTGCCCACGGCGTCTTGTCGGCAACGAAACGCTGGATGAATTGTGCCGCGGTGATGGCGCCGCCCCAGCGGCTGCCGCCGGTGTTCTTCATGTCGGCGAATTTTGAATCGATCATCTTGTCGTAAGTGGGCGACAACGGCATGCGCCAGACCAGTTCGCCGGTCGCTTCGCCTGCTTTGGTCAGGCGTTCGCAAAGCTTGTCGTCATTGGAAAACATGCCGGCATATTCCTGGCCAAGCGCGACGATGATGGCACCCGTCAGCGTCGCCAGATCAATCATGAATTTAGGCTTGAAACGCTTGGCGGTGTACCAGAGCACGTCGGCCAGCACGAGGCGGCCTTCGGCGTCGGTATTGATGATCTCGATGGTCTGGCCCGACATCGAGGTGACGATGTCGCCGGGACGCTGTGCATTGCCGTCCGGCATATTCTCCACAATGCCGATGACGCCTACCGCATTCACCCGTGCATTGCGCGCAGCCAGCGCATGCATCAACCCGACCACACAGGCAGCGCCCGCCATATCGCCTTTCATGTCCTCCATGCCGGCGGCAGGCTTGATTGAGATGCCACCCGTGTCGAAGCACACACCCTTGCCGATG
This sequence comes from Pseudolabrys sp., assembly GCA_043734185.1. Lineage (GTDB taxonomy): Bacteria > Pseudomonadota > Alphaproteobacteria > Rhizobiales > Xanthobacteraceae > Pseudolabrys. Next base: position 9,245 of record JAYTFS010000259.1, read on the forward strand.
AAGGCGACCGGCGCGTCGTGTTTCTTTCCGCCGTCCCAGCGCATCACCACGACGCGGCTCTCGCGCGCCGAACCTTGCCCAACGCCGAGCAGCGCACCCATGCCGAGCTTGGTCATCGCCTTGATGTCGAGCACTTCGACTTTGACGCCGACCTTCTTCAAAGACGTCGCGCGGCGCGCGAATTCTACCGGATAAAGAATATTGGCGGGCTCGTTGACCAGATCGCGCGCGATTCGCACGCCATGGGCTATTCCTTCGCGGCTCTCATAGGCTTTGCGAACAGCCGCTACGTCGCCGACGGCGATCGTGATCTTCACGGAGGCAGGCCGCTGGTCGTCATCTTTGCGCTTGGTTTTGTAGCGGTCGAAGGCATAGGCGCGCAGAACCACGCCTTGCGCGAGATCCGCCGCTTGCGTGGCCGTCATGGCGCCCCTGGGCAGTTCCGCGATCACCAAGCCTTCAGCGGCGCTTTTTGGCAGCTTGCCCATGGCGGAGCCGCCAAGCTTGAGCACATCCTTGGGCGTGAGCTCGGTGGCTTTGCCGACGCCGACCACCACCAGGCGGGAGACCTTGAGCCCCTCCGGCACCGCCAGTTCCAGCGACTTGCCGCTCTTGCCGGTGAAACGCTCGGCCTTGGCCGCCCGCGCCACTAGGCCACTGGCCGACCCGAGTGCCTTGGTGGTAGCCGGGCCGAATTTGAGGCCGTCGTCACACAACACGATCAGGACGCCCGTGCCGCCGAGTTTGGCCGGAGCGGCGAAGGGGGCAAACCCTAACTTCAGGGCGTCGATCATAGGCAGGAATCCTTGTCAGGGGGCGTCAAGCGGTTCGTCCCATATGGCGCGGCCATACCCCCTCTGGAAAGCCCCAAATCGTCCGGTTTTGGAGGTTTTCACCAGCCCCTGACCTGGGTCCCCGGTCAGCTTGCCACAATCGGACTTCGCGGGCCTGTTTCCTGGGCTAAGGCTCGGAACCGTCTTAACTTTTTGTTGTGCATGTTCAATGGCTTTGCCTTCGCACGGCCACTTTGTCGAGGGATCAAGGTAAACCCTAACGGGGGTTGAGTTTACGCTGATTATGCTTGCCGTCCGGTGGGGTTGCCGGGCGCCAAGTTGGCGCATGCCGGTACTGACGGCGATGCCGAAACTGGGGGACGACGCCGCGGATGGGGTCCATCGGCCGATATATTTTCCGCACGACGTTCGGTGCGTTTCTTGTCGTGCTCGTCAGCCTGAC
>JAYTFS010000260.1:0-5491 GCA_043734185.1 Pseudolabrys sp.
GCCCCAGAACAGATCGGGCTGATTGACCATCACCGCCGGCCCCGGCTGGATGCCCTGGATCATCATCGCGCCCACCATCAGCGCCATGATGGCGTTGCCCGGAATTCCCAAGGTGAGCAGCGGGATGAAACTGGTCTGCGCACCGGCGTTATTCGCCGCTTCCGGCGCCGCCACCCCCTCGATGGCGCCGCGGCCAAACTGCGCCGCGTTGCGCGACGATTTTTTCTCGATGCCGTAGGCCGCAAATGACGACAGCGCCGCGCCGCCGCCGGGCAATACGCCAAGGATGCAGCCGATCGACGTGCCGCGCAGCATTGCCGGAATGCACTGCCGGATCTCGGCCCAGCTTGGCCACAGATCGCGCATTTTAACTGACAGCAGGCTGCGGTCCTGCGGCTTGCCGAGCGTGACCGCGAGTTCGGCAATGCCGAACATGCCGATGGCAATCGGTACAAATCCAATGCCGTCGCCGAGGTCGGCCAGATCCATGGTCATGCGCGGCGCGCCGCTGTTGACGTCGATGCCGACCAACCCGAGCAGCAGTCCCACCAGCACCATCGCAACGGCCTTTTCCGGCGCGCCATGCGCGAGCACCACCGAGCCGGTGAGGCCCAGCACCATCAGGCTGAAATACTCGGCGGCGTTGAACTTGAGCGCGAGCCACGTCAGGGGCGCGCTGGCGGTGGCGATCACCACCGTGGCGATGGTGCCGGCAACGAATGACGCGATTGCGGCGATGGCGAGCGCCTGCCCGGCGCGGCCCTGCTTGGCCATCTGATGGCCGTCCAGACAAGTAACGATCGACGACGATTCGCCCGGCACATTGACCAAAATGGCCGTGGTCGAGCCGCCATATTGCGCGCCGTAGAAAATACCGGCCAGCATGATCAGCGACGAACTTGGCGGCAGCGAGAACGTGAACGGCAACAGAATGGCGATGGTGGTGATGGGCGCAATGCCCGGCAGCACGCCCACCAGCGTGCCGATCAAGGCGCCCAAAAAGCAAAAGCCGAGATTGGCCGGCGTCAACGAGACGGCAAAACCGGTAGCGAGATTGGCGATCAGGTCCATGCTTTCACCCGGGCCAGATTGGAATCGGCAGCCGCAGGATCATGATGAACAGCACCACCGCGAACGCCGCCAGTGCCAAAGCGGCGATGGCATTCTCGCGCAGGCGCACGTCATAGGCCGCGGCGCCCGCGCACAAAACGAGCGCAAAACTCGTCAGCGCCAAACCGGCGAACGGCAGCAGGATGGCGAACAGCGCGACCGAGCCTGAGATCAGCAGCAACGGACGCAGCTCGACTACGGGAAATGCCAGCCGTGCGGCCAGCATCGCGCGCAAGGCCAGCGCGAGACCGTAGATCATGATGAGAATCGCCAGCCCGCGCGGCACGTAACCCGGGCCCATCGCGGCGGCGGTGCCAATGCTCAACTGCCCGGCCAAGCCAAAAGCCAGCGCGCCGAGGGCGACAAGAAACGCCGCGAAGGCGAGGTCGTGGATGTTGATGCGGGCACGCATGTTTGCGCGTCAATCGAGCGAAATGTTTTCCGCTTTGACCACTTCGCCCCACTCGCCGATCGCCTTGGTCAGCCAATTAGCGAATTCATCCGGCGTGCTGGTTTTCACATCGCCGCCGAGTTCGGCCATTTTGCTGACGATTTCCGGCGTCGCCAGGATCTTGCGCAACTCGGTATTCAATCGCGCCACCATGGCCGGCGGCGTGCCTTTGCTGGTCAGGAAACCTTGCCAGGAACCGGTCTCGACGATCGGCATGCCGAGTTCCTTGAACGTCGGCAGCGCCGGAACGCCGGGCAAGCGCTTGTCGCCGGACACCGCGATGCCCTTGAGCTGGCTCTGGGTCACGAACGGGAGCGTCGCCAGTGCGCCGTTGAAGATCACGTTGCTTTCGTTGGAGACGACCGCGCGGATCGCCGCGGCGCCGCCGCGATAGGGTACGATGCCCCAGCCGATGCCGTATTTCTTGCCAAGCACGATGGCGGTCAGATGCTGGATCGAGCCGACGCCGCTGGTGCCGACATTGAGCTTGCCGGGATTGGCCTTGTCGTAGGCGATGAGTTCCGCAAGGGTCGCCACCGGCACCGATGGATGCACGGCGAAAATATACGGCGAGAACATCACCAAAGTGACGGGCACCAGATCCTTCTGCACGTCGAAGGAAAGTTTCTTCACGAGGTTTGGCTGGGTCGCGAGCGTGCCCGCGTCGGTGATCAGAAGCGTGTGGCCGTCGGGCGCGGCTTTCGCAACGAAGTCGGCGCCGATATTGCCCGACGAGCTTGGCTTGTTCTCGACGATGACCGGCTGGCCGATGGCGTCCGAAAGCTTGGGCCCGATGATGCGCGCGATGATGTCCGAGGTGCCGCCCGGCGCGTAGGGCACGATGATGTGCACCTGCTTGGTGAAATCCTGGCTAAAGGCGGGCTCGCCGCCTAGAGCCAATGTTGCGATGGCCAATGCAGAGCAAAGCGTCGCGCGACGCGTCAGCATGATATTCCTCCCAAGACTTTTTTATATGCTTGGCAAAAGGTACCACCCCCGAATGGCTTCGGATAGGCTGGCGGACACCATGATCCGAACGGCTCTTCGCGTATTTCTGCTGTCCAGCTTGCTCGGCGCTGCACAATTTGCGTTCGCGCAATCGCAGCCGCAGCTCGAGTCGACACGGGCATCCGTACCGCTCGCACGCGGCGTTGTTGCCCAGAACGGCATGGTGGTGGCGCAGGAAAGCCGCGCCGCCCGCATCGGCGTCGAGATTCTTGACCGCGGCGGCAATGCCGTCGATGCGGCGGTGGCGACGGGCTTTGCGCTTGCCGTCACCTATCCGCGCGCCGGCAATATCGGCGGCGGCGGTTTCATGGTGATCCATCTCGCGAAAGAGAACCGCGACATTGCCATCGACTACCGCGAGACCGCCCCTAGCGCGGCGACTGCAACCATGTTCCTCGACGCCAAGGGCGAACCCGATCCGGCGAAGTCACGCGACTCTGCGCTCTCCGTCGGCGTGCCCGGCACCGTCGCCGGACTTGCGCTGGCGCATCAGAAATACGGCTCGGGCAAGCTCTCGCTCGCCGATCTGATCGCGCCGGCGTTTGATCTTGCGCACAAGGGTTTTGCCGTGGAGGACGACGTCGCGGATTCGCTGCCGCGCGCGCGCGAACGGCTGGCGCGCTGGCCGTCGACGTCGGGAATTCTGCTCAAGAACGGCGGGCAACCCTTGGAGGCCGGCGACCGGTTGATCCAGTTCGATCTCGCCGACACGCTGCAGACCATCGCGCGCGAGGGTCCGCGCGCATTCTATCAAGGCCACACCGCCATCCGGATCGCCGACGCGGTACGAAAGGCCGGCGGCATTATGACCGCCGACGATTTGAAAAATTACCAAGCCATCGAGCGCCCCGTCGTGCGCGGCACCTATCGCGGCTACGACATTGTCTCGATGCCGCCGCCCTCTTCCGGCGGCGTGCATCTAATCGAGATGCTCAACATTCTGGAAGGCTACGATCTGACCAAGCTCGGCCGCGGCGAGAAGTCATCGCATCTGATGATCGAGGCCATGAAGCGCGCTTACGCCGACCGCGCGTTGTTTATGGGCGATCCCGATGCGGTGGCGATGCCGATCGCCGGCCTCACCTCGAAAGGCTACGCCGCCTCGCTTCGCGCCGGCATCGGCGACAAGGCAACGCCGGCCGCCGACATACGCGGCGGCAAGCCGGCCGACTACGAAGGCAAGAACACCACGCATTTCTCCGTCATCGACCGCGACGGCAATGCGGTCTCGAACACCTACACGCTAAATTTTTCCTACGGCCTCGGCCTGATCGCCGACGGCACCGGCGTGCTGCTCAACAACGAGCTCGACGATTTCACCGCCAAGTCCGGCGCGTCGAACGCCTATGGGCTGATCGGCTTTGCCGCCAATCTGCCGGGACCGGGCAAGCGCCCGCTGTCGTCGATGACGCCCGCGATCGTCCTGAAAGACGGCAAACCGTTTCTGATCACCGGGTCACCCGGCGGCAGCCGCATCATCACCACGGTGTTGCAGGTCATCACCAACGTGATCGACTTTCACATGCCCGTCGCCGAGGCGGTCAACACGCCGCGCCTGCATCAGCAATGGCAGCCGGAAGACGTATGGGTTGAGCCAGGCTTTGATCCCGCATGGCTTACAGCTTTACAGGCGCGTGGCCACATGATTACGCCAACACGGCCATTCACAGCGGCCAATTCGATCGAAGTTACGCCCAACGATTTTGTCGGCGCCGCCGACCCGCGCACGCGCGGCTCCCTCGCGGCGGGCTACTAGAAGTCGCCGTAGGTGCCGTCATCCCATTGCGAGAACACCACGCCGAGTGTGCAAAAGCCGATAAAGCAGGCGAACGCCATCCACTGCGCGAGCGGGCCTGCCGTACCCTGCGATACGCCGGGGCCTTGCGATGCCAAGGCCATGGCGGTGAATGCGCCCAACACGGCTGCGGCGAGTGCGAGAGTTTTGATGCGTCTCATGGCAGGTCTCCGTTTAAGGACGCCCTACAGGAGATACGCGCGAAGCCCAAAAAGGCTGCATGCTTCGCCAGAAAAATTGGAGCGGGCGAAGGGATTCGAACCCTCGACCCCGACCTTGGCAAGGCGACAGCCGCCCTTTCCTAAGGCTTTGAATTGTCGCTCACTTTGGATTTCCGGCTAGCCTGCTTCCCAGATTTTCCCCATGAACAAATAGGCGACGTTTCACCCAGACCAATTTGCTTGCTTGCGACCCAGAGTGAACTCCCCGGATGTCCGTTAGGGCACTAAGCAGACGATCAAGTTGCGCCCGCCAATGTCAGCTATTGGAGTAACAGCGGACAACGGTCGATTGTGGCCGGGGATGGATTGTCTGCTTTTGACCCAAAGCGGACCGGGCTATCGAGGTGGCTGCGTAACCGGCCTTGCGTTTATTGCTATGGGCTCGATTGCAGGAATGCTGTGCGTGTCAGGCTTTTTATGGTTAACTTCGTATTAACTCGAATCCTGTCTGCTGGTGCATCGCCGAGATAGGAGGGCACATGAAGACATTTCTCGTTATTCTGTTCACTGTCATTGCCGCCGTTAACGTTGCGGGATGTGCAGGCAAAGGCAAAACGCCAGTTACTACGCGCGGCTAGGAAGCCACGCTGCCGAAAATCAAAAGCTCGGCTTAACGGCCGGGCTTTGTTCAATTAATGGGTTCGCAAAATAGTGGTGTATAGCCACGCGAGATGAAGCGTGGGAAAATTTCGAAAAGCCGGATGCTAGTCCGAGATGGGTCAAGCTCGGACGCGTCCGCGAAGTGTTGCCACGTCAGTTATGACGGCCGCTATTGAGATGTGAACGGAACACAAGCGGACATCGCGGAACCGACGCGATTGACCCAAAACGGACATCCGGTCATATCGGCAAAGGTAGTGAAGGCTGTTTGCCGTTAAGGTAAAGGCGCTGATTGGCAGGTGCATC
>JAYTFS010000261.1:0-2013 GCA_043734185.1 Pseudolabrys sp.
TCCAGTCGAGGACATGATCGAGGCTGGGCTTTTGATCGCGGGCGGCGACATCCCGGTGCCGTTCGACCGCTTCCGCGACCGCGTCATGTTTCCGATTACCGATATTCGTGGCCGCGTCATCGCCTTCGGCGGCCGCGCCATGGAGAAGGATGCGCCGGCGAAATATCTCAATTCGCCGGAGACGCCGCTCTTCCATAAAGGCCATACGCTCTACAACATCGCCGCCGCCCGCCAGGCCGCGCATGACGGTGCGCCCATCGTCGTGGTCGAAGGCTATGTCGACGTCATCGCCATGGTGACGGCGGGTTATGCCGCAGCGGTGGCGCCTCTCGGCACGGCGTTGACCGAAGACCAACTGGCGCTCATCTGGAAAATGGCGGACGAGCCGATCTTGTGTTTCGACGGCGACGGCGCCGGCATGCGCGCGGCCTTCCGCGCCGTCGATCTGGCGATGCCGCGCTTGAAGCCCGGCAAGAGCCTGAAATTCGCGCTGCTGCCGCAAGGCCAGGACCCCGACGATCTGTTGCGCTCGGCCGGCCGGGAGGCGGTGGTGGAGGTGATCGAAGCCGCCAAGCCGCTCGCCGCGATGTTGTGGGCGCGCGAGACCGAAGGTCACGAGTTCGACACCCCGGAGCGGCGCGCGGCGCTCGAAGCGCGCATCAACGAAGTCACCACGGCCATCGCCGATGAATCCGTGCGCAAATATTACCGGCAGGATTTTCAGGATCGGCTGCGGCAGTTCTTCGCGCCGGCGCAAAGCCCGCGCGGCAATTTTCAGCAACGCGGCCCGGGAGAGAACTGGCGCGACCGGCCCAAAGGCGCGGGAAGGGGAGAATGGCAGCGCAACGGCCGCACGCGCCCCGAGGTAGGTTCCCGCAACACGCCCTATGTCGTGGTCAGCCAGCAGATGACCGCAAGCCCCGTGCATCGTGGCGCGCGCACGGCGGTGCCGCTGCGCGAGGCGCTGATCCTGCAGGCCGCACTCAACTATCCCTGGCTGCTGCATGATCATCTGGAGGAACTCAGCCAGCTTGAGTTCCGCTATGCCGACGCCGAGAAGCTCAAGAGCGCGCTGATCGACATTGCCGCCCATTCCGCGGCGCCGGATGCCGAAACCATCAAGGCGGAACTTGCTACCCGCGGCCTCACTTCGGTGATGGAGCGCATCGAGGCCGCCATCACCACCTCATCGGTCTGGGGCGCGCGGCCGGAAGCCGCACCCGAGGACGTTTTGGTGACCTGGCAGCAGCTCGTTGCCTTGCATCGGCAATGGCATTCACTAACTAAGGAGCTCAAGGACGCAGAGCAGGCACTGGGTCAAGACTCAAGCGAGGCCAACTATTTACGGCTGCGTGACGTCAAAGCCCGCCTGGAGCGGATGGACGGCACCGAGGCCCTGATCGAGGGTTTTGGCGCCTCTTCCGGCCGGGGCGCGCGGAGCCTTTAAGCCCGGCTTTTAGGCAAGGTTTTGGACTTGACCGCGGACCTTGAAGGCGGCACGGAATTACCCGGACCCGCGGGGAATAAAGGTCGATTCCCGTCGGTTTTTTCAGGGTTAATCGGAGCTTAATCGGGTTCCGAGGACACTAGCGGCCTGATTCGGGGGCTACGCCATACCGGCGCGGCCCTTTTTGGCCGTGAGCTTGGCTAAATCGGAATTGCATCCAGAGGACTTGGGGCATGCGGCGCGAGACGGCCAAAAAGGCGCAAGACAAGGCCCCGATCAAGGCTTCTGCCAAGGCGCAAGAAAAAGCCACCGACAAGGCCCAATCGAAGGCCCAATCGAAGGCTCAATCGAAGGCCCAGGAGAAACAGATGGCGACGAAGGCTAAAGCGACTGCGGCCAAGGTAGAAGCGCCGGAAAAGGAAGCCGAAGGCGCTCCCGACGCAGCGTTGCCGTTGCTCGATCTCAATGACGCCGGCGTCAAGAAAATGATCAAGGCCGCCAAGAAGCGCGGCTACGTCACCTATGAACAGCTCAACGCCGTGATGCCGTCGGAGGAAGTCACCTCC
>JAYTFS010000262.1:0-2169 GCA_043734185.1 Pseudolabrys sp.
CGCGCAGCCAGTCGCGCTTTTCGCTCGCCGCGAAAGCGACATAGGCTTCCGCCCACTTCTTCGGCCAAAGGTCCTCTTCGCGGTCGAATCCCGCGGTACCCATCCAGTCCTGCAGCGCCAGGTCGTAGCTATCCTTGATGCCGAGCCGGCGCTGTTCGGGGCTATCGACCAGGAACAAGCCGCCGAACGACCAAAAGGCCTGGCCGCCGAGGTTTTGTTCGCCTTCCTGGTCGATCACGATGACGCGCTTGCCGGCGTCGGCGATTTCGCAGGCCGCAACCAGCCCCGCCAGCCCGCCGCCGACCACGATTACGTCTGCGTCCTCAGCCATCGCATCCTCCCCAGCCCTGATCCGATTCAAGACCGCGTCATTCGATGCCGTCAACGGCAAATGCCGCTTGCCTGTGGCGAAGCGGCCACCGTGGGAACGTTAACTTGTTCCAGTTTGGGACCTTTTCGCCCCTCGGGTGCAGCGTCGTTGCAACACTCAATTTGAATTTGTTTTGAGCGGCTCCGGCCTCCTAGACAAAAACCCGATCTCGAACGACGCTGGCGAAGTCTTGCATCACTGAGACAATCAGATTCGGGTTCGTCGTTTCAGGACTGGGGCTGGGATATGAAGCTGGTGACGGGGTTGCTCGCGGCGGTGTTGCTGCTGGCGGGGGTCGTATCGAGCCAGGCGGTGGTCCGGATTGCCGATGACCGCGGCGGCCGGATCGGCACTTATGTCGATAAATATCAGGGCCTTCGCACCTCCGGCGAGACCGTGATCATCGACGGCCTGTGCGCCTCTGCCTGTACCATCATTCTCGGCGCCGTTCCCCACGACAGGATCTGCGTCACCTCGCACGCCAATCTCGGTTTCCACGCCGCCTGGGATTTCGGGTCCAACGGGCGTGCGATCACCAATGCCGAAGCCACCCAGATGCTCTACTCGATGTATCCGACGCCGATACGGCGCTGGATCGCCCAGCGCGGCGGCTTGACCCCGCGCATGATTTTCCTGCGCGGCAAGCAGCTGCAGGCCTTGTACAAGCCCTGCTACCTCGACGCCCAGGCGTCCGCGATCAAGCCGACTTCGCGCTGATATCGCCCGGCGCCTCGCTGAGATCGCGGTTTTCACTCATCATGAGTTGATCGGCCGCTCGGCCATGGCGCTTGCCTGACCCTGGAACTGGCCCTATCTGAACCCTATGGTTCAGCCGATCTCCACCCAGCACGGAATGATCGTGGCAACCCCGCCGCAGGGCAGGGTAGCGTCGGCGATCGTTTGGGGAGCCGCCAGCCTCGGCTCACTGGCCGTGTGCGGCGCTGCGGCGCTCTGGTTCCACTACGGGACTACGGTGTTCTTTGAAATGATCGCCGCCGGCATCTCGGCCTGCTTCTGATCCGGACATAGGAAGTTCTTGGGGAATTCTTGCATGGACCGGACCATCCGCCCGTTGGTGATTGTTGCATCCTTTGCCGCCAGCCTGCTGGTTGGCCTCGTGATCATGCTGTGGGCGCTTGGCGGCTTGCGCGGCGTCACCGCGCCGGCCGCAATCGGCGGGCCGTTTCAGCTGACCGACCAGGCCGGCCAGACCGTGACCGACCAGAATCTGAAGGGTAAGCCGACGCTGATCTTCTTCGGCTTCACCCATTGCCCCGATGTCTGCCCGACCTCGCTGTTCGAGATTTCGGAAGTGCTGAAGGCGATGGGCAAGGACGCCGACCGGGTGAACGCCTATTTTGTTTCGGTCGATCCGGAGCGCGACACCGCGGCTGCGATGAAGGACTATCTGTCCAGCTTCGATCCGCACCTGAAAGGCCTGACCGGCAACCCTGAATCGGTCGCGAAAGTGCTGTCGGCCTACCGGGTCTATTCCAAGAAGGTCCCGCTCAAGGACGGCGATTACACCATGGACCACACCGCGCTGATCTATCTGATGGATCGCGACGGCCGGTTTGTCTCGCCGTTCAACCTGAAACGGACGCCCGAGGAAGCCGCGACCGATCTGAAGAAGTATCTCTAGACCCCGGCGAGAGCGTTTTCGAGCGAAGTGGTTACCGGTTCGCGTGAAGAAAACGCGTCAAAACAAGAATCTAGAGCCTGATCGGTTCAGACTCCATGAGAACCGATCAGGCTCTAGACGGGCAAAAGCCGCAAAACGGCCTCGCATCGGGTGCCGG
>JAYTFS010000263.1:0-15720 GCA_043734185.1 Pseudolabrys sp.
TTCTCCCATAAGCGCCGCGCAGTCATCCATCAGCGCCTCGTAAGGCTCGTTAGCCCGATACCATTCCAGCATCGTGAATTCAGGATGATGCAAAGGGCCACGCTCGCGATTGCGGAACACGCGAGAAAAATTGAAAATGCGCGTCTCGCCCGCTGCCAGCAGTTTCTTACAGGCAAATTCCGGCGACGTGTGCAGATAAAGTTGGCGTTCTTCCCCATCCGGCCCGATCAATTTGGTTCTGAAACCGTGCAGATGGGTCTCGTTGCCGGGCGAAACCTGCAAGGCCGCGGTCTCGACTTCGACGAACCCACGCCCGGAGAACCAGGCGCGCAAACTCGCCGCCACCTTGCCGCGCGCCAGAAGATAGGGCCTACGGGCCGCATGGGTGTCAGGGAGCCAAAATGGCAGGCTATCGCTCAACATTTACCTCGACGGAACCAAGGTGAGAAAGACTGGCATCGCGCGAGAAGATCGGTATGGTGCGGCCCGAAACCCTCCCTTATCCAAGGACTCCCAGTCGTGAAGGTCATCGCTAGCCAACTCCGCAAAGGCAATATCGTCGATCTCGAGGGCAAGCTCTATGTCGTCCTCAACGCGGAAAGCTTTCACCCCGGCAAAGGCACGCCGACCACGCAGATCGATATGCGCCGGATTTCAGACGGCGTGAAGACCCAGATGCGTTACAAAACCACCGACGGGGTCGAGCGCGCCCATGTCGAAGAGGTCGAATATTCCTACCTCTACCAAGACGGCGACGGCTTCCATTTCATGCACGACGTGAACTTCGACCAGGTCACCCTGCAAACCGATATCGTCGGCGACATGGCGCCTTATCTTCAAGAAGGCATGAAAGTTCAGCTCGCCATCCACGAAGGCAACGCAATTTCGATCGAAATTCCGCAGAAGGTTACGCTGGAAATCAAGGAAACCGAACCTGCGATGAAGGGCCAGACGGCGTCCGGCTCGTTCAAGCCGGCGATTCTGGAAAACGGCGTACGCACCATGGTGCCGACTCATATTACTGCCGGCACGCGCGTGGTGGTGATGACGCTCGACGGCAGCTACGTCGAGCGCGCCAAGGACTGATTAAACCCGAACGCTGGCCCGCACTTCTTTTGGAAAAAGATCGTCAGGCGCGAGTTTCTTCACCGTAACGCCCTGATCGTGGGCGAAGCGGCAGAAGGCTTCGAGTGTCTTGCGGTTTTCCTCCAATCCATACGGGAACGGATCGGCGCCGAAGTTCTTGGCGTATTCGCCGGTAATAGCGGCCGCCCACGGCACCGGAATGCGCGAGGCCGTAAGATCCTGGATGCGCTCGACGCTGCGCTCCTTGGCTTCGTTGAAAGCCTTGAACAAATTCATCGCCACCCAGGGGAAGCGCTCGAACACGGCGCGGCGCATGGCGATGACGTGCATGATCGGATAGATGCCGGTCGCCGTGTGATAGCCCATTTCCGCGGTGCGATAATCCGGATAAAGCCGCACAATTTTTCCACCCGCTTTATTGAAAGCATCCGGCACACGCGCCGAGATTGCTGCGTCAATCTCGCCCGACAGCAACATGGCGCTGATGCTAGTATCGAGCCGCTGCTGATATTGAATTCCCGGCGGAAGCTTGAACTCGACTTTCTCCTCGCGGCCGGCCTCGTTCATCCCGGCCTGCACCCACTTTATCTTGCGCAAATCGACGCCCGCCGTTTCGGCCAGAAATCCGCGCGCGTAGATGCCCGCGGTTTGCGCCCATTCCGGTATGCCGACGCTTTTTCCTTCCAGGTCTTTCGGCGAGGCAATGCCGCGGTCGGCGCGAACGTAGAACGCGGAATGACGAAATACGCGCGACGGAAATACCGGAATGCCGATGAACGGCGAGTTGCCTTGGGAGGCAAAGCCGATGAACTTGCCGAAGGACATTTCGGAAATGTCCCACTCCCGGTTTTTAATGAACCTAAAGAAGACCTCTTCGACAGGCAGCACGAAGGCCGTGAGCAAGACGCCCTCCGCCCGCACAGCGCCGTTCACCAGATCGCGGACATGGTCATAATCGGTGGTGGCCAGCGTCAAATGCAGCCGAGCCGTGCCATCGCTCTCGATGATTTCCGGCGCGCGATCCGCGCCCATCTTGCCCGCTTCGTTGACCGCCATGGTGCGCGTCGCTCCTTTATTCGCGGCGCAGCCTATACCACACTTGCGCCCTTGTAAGCGGTCGGCCGATGCCTTTAACTTGAAGCCGTATCGGCCCTCGTTACGGGCAGACCGAGGGATCCGGATTGAAACGCGTTGTTCTTGTAGCCTTAGCGTTGCTCGTCATCGGACCCGCGGTTGCGGGCGAGATGGAAAGCCCGGCCATCAAACTCAGCGACGTCAATTGGGATGCCGCAGCCGCGAACCTGCCTGAGCCGGGCGCGGAACCACCGCCGCAGGCCTTTGCCCGGCTCAATGCCATCACCGAAAAACGCTTTGCCGGCATATCCAAAAGCACCGTGCCGGTGCTGTTGCCGTTCGATGTCGAGGGGTTTCGCAAGGATGTCGAAGCCGGCAAGCCAGAGGCCGCGAGTTCGGAAAAATACTTCGGTGGCTTTCACCTCACCAAGTTCTTTTTGGCCGGACCTGCCGGTTATGACGCGAATTTCACGCTGAGTAGCAAGGAAGACGGCCTCAAGCTCCGCTTCGACAAGCCAATTCTGTTCGAGATAACGGGCGCGGCCTTTATTTACGAACTCGACCCGCCCAATCACGTGGAAAAAGAGTCCATGCCGAAGGAACTGCAGGAACAGTTTCCCGGCATCCGCAGGATTTTGAGCGAAGCTCATGTCCGCTACGTGTTCGAGCGTTTCGGTGTGCCTTACGTGTTGTCGATCCAGTGCTACGACATGCGGCCTTCGTCCAAGCATCTGACGTGCAAGGAGGCCGATCCGTTGGCGATACGGTTCCTGAATTTATTGCGCATAGCCGGCGGTACGCCAGCCAAAATCCCGCAGCCCAAATTCGATCTCAGCCGGCCCGAGGGCACATCGGATTTCACCTATTACGGCCCGGGCGATCTGATCGAAAACTCCGGCTGGAAGAAAATGCCCGGCCGCGTCGATTATCACGTCTATAGCCGCATGCGGTTTCCGATCGCGCAAGCGCCGGGTTACGTGAAATCGCAGTCCTTCATGCCGTGGGGCGACTGTTATCGCACCGGCACGGTCGGGCGGATGGGGAGGAAAGGCGCGCCGTACCATTGCAAGGTCAACGACAAGCCGCTGGTATTCGACGAGTCGGCGCCGGAGAATTTTACCTATCCGTGGCGCGATAATTTTTGCGAGCTACGCGACTTTCTGGTCGGGCAGTGCCCCGGTGGCTACGGCCACCAAGGCCAGGATATTCGTCCGGCGAACTGTGTGTTGAACAACGCAGAAGCCGACAGATGTCTGCCCTATCAGCACGACGTCGCTGCCGTACATGACGGGATCATTCGACGTCTGCCCGGAAATATCGGCGTCTATATCGTGGTCAACAGCGAAAACGAGCGCGTGCGCTTCCGCTATCTGCACATGAATCCAAACACGATGGACACGGATGGTCTGCTCAACGGACGGCTGGTGAACGAAGGCGAAGTCATCGGCAAGGTCGCGACCTGGGGCGACTACGAGAACGGCACGTCCTACCACATTAATTTCAACATCCAGGTCTTCACGAAGATCGGTTGGGTTTGGGTCAACCCTTACATGACTCTGGTTGCTGCATATGAACGCCAGATCGGCGCGCGCGGCGTCGAGATATTGCCGGGACAACCGGCGCCGCCCATTCCCGAAAAGCCGCCGGTGATTTTGCATCCGGCGCCAGTTCCGGTGGCGGCGGTAGCGGCCACACCTGCGCCCTCACCTGCGGCAACGCCGACACCCAAAGTGGAAGACAAAGCTGCCATCGAGAAGACTAAAAAACGCCGCCCTCATCGCCGCCGCAAGCGCAAAGCTGCCGACGACGAATAGAGGAACTTCGAACATTGCGATTTGGCCACAAGCGGAATCTAGTGCGCGGCTGGCGGTTAACCGTGCATGCCGCGCAGAACGTGATTGCGCGCGCATTTCCCTGAAATGACGGAGGAGCTTCCCATGAAACAATTCAAAAACAGCATTGCTCGCCGGTGCCTTTGCGCTCGCCTCGACCCTTGCGTTTGCGCAAGTTGGCGTTGGCGCCAATAGCGGCACGTCTGGCGGCGCAAAAGTTGGAGCCGGTTCCGGCTCGACCCAGCTCAATACCGGTGCGGGCGCCGACGTGAACGCGGGCGGAGATAAGGCCAACGCCGGCGTCAACGCGTCCGATAGCGTCAAGATAAAAAACAAGAATCAGACCACCGGCAGCGGCTCAGTCGGTGTCAACGGCGCCGTCAATCCGCGCCAATCCATAAAGTAAGCGCGAAAATCTGGCCTCCGCGGCACACCGTCGCGGAGGCCATTTTGTTAACGAGGCGGCAGCTACTAGTATGAGCCATGCCGCGAATCTGTAAAACGAATACCACTATCTTTGCATCACACTTAAGTCGCCGCGCCTTGATAACCGGCGTGGCGAGTTTTGCATTGGCCGTCCCCGCTTTTGCGGCGCAGCCGCCGGCGTTTGCGCGCTGGGTCGCCGCCTTTCGTTCGCGCGCAATCCATCGCGGCATTTCCGAGCAAACCTACGACCGGGTGATGAACGCGGTCACGCCGGACATCACCGTCTATGAGCAACAGCGCGCGCAGCCCGAGTTCACGGAACAGATGTGGCAATACATCAATCGCCGCTGCTCGGAATGGCGCGTCAACACCGGCAAGGAACGCGCGCGCGAAAATGCCGCTTTGCTGGGCCGGCTCGAAAAAGATTATGGCGTCGACCGATACACGCTGCTCGGGCTGTGGGGCATGGAGTCCTCGTTCGGCGACGTGGTGGCAAATCCGAAATACATGCGGCCGATCATCCCGGCGCTTGCCGCGCTCGCCTATGGCGAACCGCGCCGCCGCGCCTACTGGGAAACCGAACTGCTCAACGCGCTCACCATCGTCGATCGTGGCTGGGCGCAGCCTACCGACATGATCGGCTCCTGGGCCGGCGCCATGGGCCATACGCAGTGGATGCCGGAGGTTTGGCTGAACATGGGCGTCGATTACGATCGCGACGGCCGCACATCCCCCTTCGGCAAGCCGGACGACGCGCTGGCCGGCACCGCGCGCTATCTCCTTGAACGCGGAAAATACCGCCGCGGCGAATCCTGGGGCTGCGAGGCGAAATTGCCAGCCAGTTTCAAAACGCGCCTGGCCGACAACCGCACGTCGCGAAGTTACGCCAAATGGCACGAGCTCGGCGTGCGACGCGCGGACGGCGCGGCCTTTGCGCGACCCGACGATCAGGTGAAGCTGTGGTTGCCGGTCGCCGGCGGGCCGGCGTTTCTGGTCGGCCAGAATTTCAAGGCGGTCTACTCCTACAACCCCTCATCGAGCTACGCGCTGGCGCTGGTCCATCTCGGCGACCTGGTGCGCCGCGATCAGCCCTTCCGGCAGCAGTTCCCGGGCGGCGAGCGCGCCCCGACCCTCGAAGAGGTCAAGGAAATCCAGCGGCGCCTTATTGAGCACGGTTTCAAGACCGACGGCATCGATGGCCGGACCGGCAGCGATACCGTCAAAGCCATCGCCGCCTTCCAAAAGAAGGTCGGCATGGAGCCCGCCGACGGCTATGCCGGGCTCAAGGTTCTGGCAAGGTTGCGTCAAGCCTCCTGATCCGGTTGGATGCCGCCCACCCCGCCAAAAGGGGTGATGCCAGGGTCCAAAAAGTGCCGAATTCCAAACAAGATAATGAGAAACAGCCCGCCAGCCGCAATGCTGCAACGGCGAGCGTCGACCGTCCCGTTCCGGCCGGCGTCAACGCCGCGGGCTTTGGCAGCGACGTGGTGGCGGACGCGCTGCGCGCCCTCGACATCCCCTACATCGCTCTCAATCCAGGAGCGAGCTATCGCGGCCTGCACGACAGCCTGGTGAATTACCTCGGCAATGAGCGGCCGCAGATGCTGCTCTGCCTGCATGAGGAAGCCGCAATCGCGATCGCGCACGGCTATGCCAAGGTCACCGGCAAGGCAATGGCGGCAGCGGTGCATTCCAACGTCGGCCTGATGCATGCCACCATGGCGATCTTTAATGCCTGGTGCGACCGCATGCCGATGGTCATTCTCGGCGCGACCGGACCGGTCGACGCGGTCAAGCGGCGGCCCTGGATCGACTGGATCCATACCTCGCGCGATCAGGGCGCGCTGGTGCGCGGCTACACCAAATGGGACGACCAGCCGGCGTCGCCAATCGCCGCCCGTGAAGCGGTGCTGCGCGCCAACTGGATCGCCAATACCACCCCGTGTGGCCCCACCTACGTCAATCTCGACGCCGAGATGCAGGAATCCAAACTGGCCGAGCCGGTCGCGCCGATCGACGGTAAACGTTTCATGCCGCCGGTCGCAACTGCGGCCCCCGCCGACCAGATCAAGGCGGCGGCCAATCTTCTGCGCGGCGCCAAGCAGCCTGCGATTTTGGCTGGCCGTGTGTCGCGCAGCGTGGAAGCCTGGAACACGCGCATCGTGCTGGCTGAACGCCTGGGCGCGCGCGTGGTGACCGATCTCAAAATCGCCGCCTCGTTCCCGACCGATCATCAGTTGCACGCCGGCAGCCCCGGCGGCACCGTGCTGGCGCCAGAAGCCGTTGAGGCCATCCGCGCTGCCGATGTGATCCTGAGCCTGGACTGGCTCGATGTGGCAGGGACTTTCAAAAATGCCGGCGGCAATGTGCTTGGCAAAGTCATCCAGGTGTCGGTCGATCACCACCTGCACAATGGCTGGAGCATGGACTATCAGGGCCTGCCGCCGGTCGATGTGTTCATTGCGTGCGAGCCCGACGCGGCCGTGCCACTGTTGCTCGAAGCGCTGGGGCCAGCCGCCGTGCGGACGCCTGCCGCCACCAAACGTGAATTTCCCAACCTCAGCGGTGACAAGATCACAGTCGATCACATGGCCGATCATTTACGCCGTGCCGTTGGCGAGCGGCCGATGTCCCTCACCCATCTTCCGCTATCGTGGAATGGCGCCAGCTGGCCGTTACGGCATCCGCTCGATTATCTCGGCTCCGACGGCGGCGGCGGCGTTGGCGGCGGACCGGGCATTTCGGTCGGCGCGGCGCTGGCGCTCAAAGGCAGCGGCCGATTGCCCGTTGCCATCTGCGGCGACGGCGACTTCATGATGGGTGTCACCGCGCTTTGGACCGCCGCGCACTACCACATTCCCTTGCTGATCGTGGTCGCCAACAATCGCTCATTCTTTAATGACGAACTGCATCAGGAGCGGGTCGCACGCATCCGCAACCGTCCAGTCGAAAACCGGTGGGTTGGCCAGCGAATTTCCGAACCGGATATCGATCTTGCCGGCATCGCACGCGCGCAAGGCGCGCAAGGATTCGGACCTGTAACGTCGATCGACGACCTGGATGCGACATTCGCAAAGGCCGTCGCGGCGGTCGAGGCCGGCCATGTAGCCGTTGTCGATGTGCGCGTGGAACCGGGCTACACCGCCGCCACCACGGCGGCGATGACCCGCAAAAGCGAATAGGCCAACGATGCCGCCCGCGACATCTCCAAAAGCGGCCGATGCCATTCTGGTCGTTGACAACATCAGCGTGCGGTTTGAGACGGAGGACGCTGCGGTCGTCGCTGTCGATGATGTTTCTTTCAACGTCAAGCGCGGCGAATTTCTGTCGGTGATCGGGCCTTCCGGCTGCGGCAAATCGACTTTGTTCAATGTCATCGGCGGCTTGCTCGGCAATTATCAAGGCAAAGTCAGCGTCGACGGCGAAACAATTTCAGGGCCGCATAAATCCATCGGCATGGTGTTCCAGGAGGAGTCGACATTCCCCTGGCGCACGGTGACGGACAACGTCGCTTTCCCGCTTGAGCTCATCGGCATGCCGAAGAACAAACGCATCGAACGCGCGCGGCACTTTATCGGATTGGTCGGCCTGAACGGTTTCGAAAACCGCTATCCGGGCGAACTTTCCGGCGGCATGCGCCAGCGCGTATCGCTGGCTCGCACACTCGCGTCCGAGCCCAAGATCTTGCTGATGGACGAGCCGTTCGCGGCGCTCGACGAACAGACAAGGCTCTTGCTCGGCGACAAGGTGCTGCAAATCCAACAACAGCTGAAACAAACCACCCTGCTGATCACCCACAACATCACAGAAGCGGTGCAGATGTCCGATCGCATCCTGGTGATGACCTACCGACCCGGCAAGGTGAAACGCATCGTGGATATTGACTTGCCGCGCCCGCGCACATCGGAAATCGTCGGCAGCGAAGCCTTCGGCCGTTACGTCGCGCAAATCTGGAGCGACCTGCGCGAAGAAGCGACGCGCGGCATGCACGACGCGGAAGCAAATGCCTTGAAACCCCCGGGGTCATCGTCATGACCGCCGTGGCCCTGTCAAAACATTTGCGCGCGGCCGGAATTCCTCCTGCCGCAGTCGGACTTGGCTCATTGGTCGCTTTCTTTCTGGTCGTCGAACTGCTCATTCGGATTGGCCTCATCAGCCGTTTTATCGTGCCGCCGCCTTCGGAAATCATCGGCAGCTTCGGGCGGGTGATAATTGAGGAAGATATCCTGCATCGCTTCCTGATTACCCTCACCGAATGCCTTACGGCCGGAGTCATGCTTACGTTTTTCGGTGTCGCAGGCGGCGTGCTGATGCATCGCTTCAAGCTTCTGCAACAAGCCTGCGAGACCTGGGTTGCCGCCTTTGCCTCAGCGCCGCTCGTTTTGATGTATCCCCTGTTTCTGGTGATCTTCGGGCGCAACGTCTGGACCATCATCATGATGGGGTTCATTGCCGCCCTGCCGCCGGTGATCTTGAAGACTCTCGAAGGGATTTCCGGCACGCGCAAGGTACTGGTCAATGTCGGGCGAAGTTTTAACCTCACGCCGACGCAGCAGTTCTGGAAAATTCTATTCCCGGCGGCGCTGCCGACGATTTTTGTCGGAGTCCGGCTGGGTTTGATTTTCGCGCTTATCAATATCGTCGGTACCGAATTCCTGATCAATTTCGGCGGGTTGGGGCAATTGATCAACGAACTTGCCGAGCGCTATGACCTCGCCGGCACCTACGCGGCGATCTGCTTTGTCATCCTGGTCAGCGTGTTGTTCTTCATGGTCTTGGAAAAGGTCGAGCGATGGCTGATACCGTTCGAATAAAGCCCGTCACGGTTCCCGCTCCGACCGTGAGCGCGGTCACGCTGCTGCGTGTGGCTATCATCGTCACGGTGCTGGCGGTGTGGGAATTCCTTGCGCATTCCGGCTGGCTGTACCGCGACGTGGTGCCTTCGCTGCTGGCGATTGGGCGCGCGTTGGCCGACCTGCTGTCGCACGGCGATTATTATTTCAACCTCGGCGTGACCGCCGGTGAAGTCGGCATGGCGCTTCTCATCGGCGGGTTGGCTGGCATTGCGGTCGGTATCGCACTTGGCGCCAACCGCTATCTGTCGAAAGCCTTTGAATCTTATCTTTATTATCTGGGACCAACGCCGAAGATCATCTTCTTCCCGATCTTGATCATGTGGTTTGGGGTCGGCCCGCAATCGAAGATGGCGCTGGGCACCCTCTCGTGCTTTTTCCCGGTTGCACTCAGCGTTGCCGCCGGTATGCGGCAGATCGACAAGGTACTGATCAAGGTCGGCAAGAGCTTTCGGGCCAACACATGGCAGTCGGTCATGAAGATCTACCTGCCGGCCATGCGGCATCCGATCATCAATGGCATTCGCCTCGGCCTCGGCGTGGCGCTGATCGGCACATTGCTGGCGGAAACCAAACTGTCCAACAAAGGCATCGGCTTTTTGATTATTCAGGCCTACAGCATTTTCGACATGCCCCGCATGTATGCCATGCTGATTGTGCTGTTTGTCCTGGCGATCGGGGCGAATGCTCTGGTCGGCCGGCTTGGCGGCCTACACACGATAAAACGATAATAAACGAACTGGAGGACGCACCGTGAAACATATCCGGAATATCGCGGGCGCAGCGGTCTTGGCCGCGATTGTCGCCACCAGCCCGGCTGGCGCCGAAGATCTCCTGAAATTGACCATCGGGCAGCGCGGCAACTGGGATACCGCTATCGCCGAGCTCGGCAGCAAAGCCGGCATCTTCAAGAAGCACGGCCTGCAACTTGAGATGATCTACACCTCCGGCAGCGGCGAAACCCTGCAGCCGGTGATTTCCGGCAGCGTCGATCTGGGACTGGCGGTCGGAACGCTGGGCGCCATGGCGGCCTACTCCAAGGGCGCGCCGGTGCGCATCATCGGCGCGCAGGCGACCGGCGCCGCCGACTATTGGTACGCCAAGAACCCGGCGATCAAGACGCTCAAGGATACGAACGACAAGACCATCGCTTTTTCGAGCAACGGCTCCTCGACCCAAAGCGTGGTGCGCGCCTTCATCAACGAGTTCAAACTGACCGCCAAGCCCCAGGCGTCCGGCAATCCGGCCGCGACGCTGACGACCGTGATGACCGATCAGGTTGACGTCGGTTGGGCCTCGCCGCCGTTTGGTCTCAAGGAAATTGAGGAAGGCAAGATTCACATCGTCGCCAAGGCGACCGATGCAGCGCTGGTGCGCGGGCAGACCATTCGCGTTGTCGTCGCCAACGCCGAAACGCTCAAGACAAAAAAAGACACGATCGAACGATTTATGAAGGCGTATCGCGAGACCATCGATTACATGTACTCCTCCGACCCGCAGGTCATCAAAGACTACGCCGAATTCGTCAAAGTGCCCGAGCCCATGGCTAAGCGCGTGCGCGAAGAATTCTTCCCGAAGTCGCTGGTCAATCCGGACGCGATCCATGGCCTCGACAGTCTGATGGCCGAGGCTGTGACGTTGAAATTCATTCCGGCAGAGTTGAGCAAGGACCAGCTTGCCGAATTGATCCAGATTTCACCGCGCAAATAAACCGTTCGAGCATGGGTAACTGACATGACAACTGCTGTATCTCCGCAGGCTGCATCCGCGCAGGCGGTTGTGCTGCCGAAAAACCGTGGCGCTTATTACGGCGGTGCCTGGCATGAACCTAAATCCGGGCGCTTCATCGACACAATGAGTCCCGGCACCGGAATATCGCTCGGCAAGGTGGCCGATGCCGGCGCTGAGGATATCGACGCCGCGGTGGCAGCGGCCAAGGCCGCTTTCAAGGAGTGGCGGCGCGTGCTGCCGCTCGAACGCGCCAAGATCCTGCGGCGGATCGCTGAAATTCTCCGTCAGAACGCCAACGAACTCGCCATGATCGACGCCGCCGATTGCGGCAATCCGGTCCGCGAGATGGTGAGCGACGCCATGATCGCCGCCGCGCAGATGGATTTCTTTGCGGGTTTCGTCACGGAGATGAAAGGCACGTCGATCCCGATGGGGCCGGACGTCGTCAATTTTTCGGTGCGAGAACCTTTAGGCGTTGTCGGACGCATCATCCCCTTCAACCATCCGTTCATGTTCTGCGCCGGAAAATCGGCGGCTCCGCTTGCCGCCGGCAACACCGTGATCGTGAAGCCGCCAGAGCAAGCCCCCCTCTCCTCGCTGCGGCTGGCCGAATTGATCGGCGGGCTCCTGCCGCCCGGCGTGTTCAATGTGGTCCCTGGTGGACGTGAGGCCGGCCAGCGGCTTGCGAGCCATCCCGACGTGGCGATGATCGCGCTGATCGGCAGTGTGCCGACCGGCCGCGCAGTGATGAAAGCAGCGTCCGACACCGTCAAGCGCACGATGCTGGAACTCGGCGGCAAGAACGCGCTGATCGCCTACGGCGATGCCGAACCAGATGAAGTGGCCGGCGCAGTCATCGGCGGCATGAACTTCACCTGGTGTGGTCAATCCTGCGGCTCCACCAGCCGCGCCTTCATCCATGAGAAAATCTACGACGCGGTTGTTTCGCGGGTGAAAGACAAGATCAAGCATTTCAAGCCAGGCATTCCGACCGACCCGGCCACCACGATGGGCGCGATTGTCTCGAAGGTTCAATACGACCGGGTGATGAGCTTTATCGAATCCGCCAAAAGCGAAGGCGCCGAACTGATTTCGGGGGGCGGGCCTCCATCCGATCCGGCGCTGGCCAAGGGCCTCTATATCGAGCCGACGGTGTTTGCCGTCACCGGCAAAAACAGAATCGCGCGCGAGGAAATCTTCGGGCCGGTACTCGGCGTTTTCAAATGGAATGACGAAGCCAAGATGCTAGCCGAGGTGAATGAGGTCGAATACGGACTGACTGCCTCGATATGGACCAACGATCTCAACACGGCGCATCGCACCGCGCTGGCAGTGGAAGCGGGTTACGTCTGGATCAATGAGTTCGGCAAGCACTTCCTCGGCGCGCCGTTCGGCGGCTTCAAGCAGTCAGGCTTGGGCAGAGAAGAATGTTTCGAGGAGATGCTGAGCTTCACGCAGGAAAAGAATATCCACGTGAAGCTGAGGCCACCTAAATCCTAAGCTGGATCAAAGCCACAGGCTGTCCAAACTTTGCGGCTTTCCGGCTCAATCAGAAACTGAATGAAGTCGGCCGCGGCCGCTTTCTCCGGACTGGCGGCGACTACGCCGGCGCCGTAAATAATATTCAGTTGCAAATCGCCCGGCAGCGAACCGAGCAACGTAACGCCGTCGACATTCACCATTTCGCTTTTTGGGAAAATGCCGAGATCGGCCTCCCCGTTCGCAATCATCGCCACGCCGCCCGCAAGCCCGGCCTTGTGAACGACGCGCCCAGTCATGACCTCGGCAATGCCTAGTTGCTTGATGACCTTGTCGCTCTGCGCGCCGCTCGGCGTCGCAGTTGGCGGCGCGTGTACCACCGTGACGGCGGCAACCAGCGCGCGGCGAAGGGCGTCCGGAGTTGAAATATCGGGCATCGGGCCGCCGGCCTTGACCCCGACACCGAGCCCGATTTTGGCAAGCGCGGCGCGGCCTGCGGACAAGATCGTGCCGTCTTTCTCAAGCGCATCGAGCATGGCCACCGGCATCAGCAGGACGTCGAGATTGTCGTGCTTTGCTAGCCGGCCCTGAATGCCGCTCATGGTGTCGTAGAGCGCGCTCAGCGTGTTGCCGCTACGCTGCTCGTAGACCGGCCGAAGCTTGTCAAATACCGGCTTGGGCGCGCCGCCGGCGATGCTGGTAACAGTTGCCATTGTTATAACTTGAAGCTTTCGAGAGTGCCGGGGTGGAACAACTCCTCCGGCGTCACCAGGCGCGATGACAGGCCTTGCGAATGATGATGGCGGAAGAAGGTCTCCAGCGTTTTGCGATTGGCCGCAACGCCGTAAGACCAGAAATCGTCGCCCATCAGTTCGCGGGCCTCAGCCAGCCGTTCCTCGACAAACGGCAGCGTGACTTTGGTGGCAGACGTGTCGCTCAATTGCTCGAGCGTGACAGCCTTTCCCTGCTCGAAGGCCTTGAACACCGCCCCCGGCAACCAAGGATGCTTATCGGCCAGTTCGCGCCGGACCCCGACGATATGCATGATCGGAAATATTCCGGTGCGCTTGAAATAATCCTTCGCCGCCGTCACCGGATCGGGAAACAGCCAGCCGACATTCGGTGTATTTTTTGGCAACGACGGCGGGCGCGGCGCCATGAAACCGTCGATGGCACCCTCCGCTAGCAGCGCCGAGATCGATTTACCCTTCGGGGCGTCTTCCAGCTTTACGTCGGCCGGCAATTTGATGCTGATCTTTTCGGGACGCGCCGCATCTTCAATGCCGCCGCGTACCCAATGGATATCGGACGGCTTTACACCGTAGTCGTCCTCAAGAATGGCGCGCGCCCAGACATTGGCGGTTAATTGGTATTCCGGAAGTCCCACTTTTTTGCCTTTGAGGTCGGCCGGTTTTTTGATGCGGTCGGTTCGCACATAGATCGAAGTGTGGCGGAAGGCGCGCGAGACGAAGGCCGGAATACCAACATAAGGAAAATTGCCCTGCGCCGTCTTGACCGTAGAACTCGACAGCGAAAGTTCGCAGATATCGAACTCGGCCTTACGAAAGGCCCGGAAAAATATTTCTTCCGGCGACAATGACATGCAGACAGGTTGCACGCCGTCGATTTGCACGGTGCCGTCAATCAGAGCGCGCGTGCGATCATAGGGTCCGACGGCGACGGAAAGTTTGAGCTTGGCCATGATGCGCCCGGGCTGGTGAATTACGCTTCGAGGAAAGTCATAAGCGAAAGACGCGCCCGACGCAAAATATCGGCCGCCGTCAAATCCCTGAAACCTTTACGCTTTGATTTGGCGCGATCCGCACTGTCTTTTCGGCCGCGACATAGCGCTCGACCAGGTCCCACACCGGCGGCCCCTCGGTGCCCTCGTTGACGCTGGCCCAGCCGGCGACGGTGTATTCCTTCGTTGGCTCGATCGGCTTGCCGGTTTTCAACAGCGTCATTGCCGAAATGCGCTGGCCGATCGGCTTGCTCACGTCGATCGCGTAGCCGAGACCGCCACAGCGCACCATATCGCCGCCCTGCTGATAATAGGGATCGGGGTTGAACAGGTTGTCGGCGACGTCTTCGAGAATTTCCTTGAGCCGCTGCCCGGTCATAGCCATGCGATAGACCTGCGGATAGGTTATCGCGGTCGCGCTGTGGATGTCCTCGATGGTGATCGGCGCACCAGGCAGCACGCTGGTACCCCAGCGGAATCCCGGCGATAGCACGATCTCGGCGTCGCGTTCCTTAAGCAGCGCGTCGCAGATCAGATCGTCGAACGTGCCGTTAAAATTGCCGCGCCGGTACAAAAGCGATTCCGAATACCCCACCACCCGCGCCAGTTCCTTGGAGTAAGGCGCGCGCGCTTTTGCAATCGCCGCTGACATTTCAGAATCGGGCTTGATGGCGTCGGCAAACAGCGGGATCAATTTGTAGCGGAAGCCCTTCACCGAGCCATTCTGCACGTCCAGATCGAGCCGCGACAGGAATTTGCCGTGGCTACCGGAGGCGATCAGCAGCGACTCGTTTACTTTCACCGCCATAGGCAATGCATCATGCGTGTGGCTCGTGAGGATCACGTCGATACCTGATACGCGGATCGCCAGCTTGCGGTCGACATCGAAGCCGTTATGCGACAACAGCACCACAAGTTGGGCGCCGGCCTTGCGGGCCTTGTCAACTTGGTTGCGCACTTCCTCTTCGCGAATGCCGAACGACCATTTCGGCATCATCCAGCGCGGATTGGCGACCGGCGTATAGGGAAATGCCTGGCCCAGCACCGCGATCTTGATTCCGCCGCGCTCGAACATCTTCGTCGCCTCGAACGCCGGCTCGTTCCATTCGGTGTCGCGGATGTTGAGCGCGAGGAACGGAAATCCGAGGCCTTTGATCAGTTCCTTCACTCGCGCCTCACCATAGGTGAACTCCCAATGCCCGGTCATCGCGTCGGGCTTGAGCAGCGCCATGCAGTCGACCATGTCCTGGCCCTTGCTGCGATTGGCGCCGAGCGAACCCAGGTGTCGCCGCCATCAAGCATCAAGACTTTGTCGCCGCGCTCGGCACGCACCTTTTTGACGACCGTGGCGAGGCGGTCGAGGCCGCCGATGCGGCCATAGGTTTTTGCCAGCGCGGAAAAATTCGCCGCGGTCATCGCGTAAGCCGCGGCCGACTTGGCCGGAATCCCAAAGCGCGTGAGGAAATCGGCACCGGTCAGATGCGGCGGCTGGCCCTTG
>JAYTFS010000264.1:0-2268 GCA_043734185.1 Pseudolabrys sp.
GATGCGGGATGGGTTCCGGTTCTCACCTAAGAACCCGTCGACAAAACACGTCAGAAAAAAGGCGTGTCAAATCACATCACGCGCCACGCGATTGATGTTTTGAAGTCTTCTTCAGGAAGCGCCATGTTTTGAACACGGCGCTTCCTTCCTGTCCGCCGCACATTGAGTTCATCAAGCGGGGACGACACATGCTTTTCGTAAAACGCCTTACCACCTTCGGCATCGCCATCGCGGCGCTGATTGCACCGATCGCCAGCGCCGATGCGCTGCCGCCGGTGCGCGCCGGCATCCTGCAGTGCCAAGGCGGCCAGAATGTCGGCTATGTCGTCGGCTCCGTGACCAGCCTCGAATGCGTGTTCAAGAGCGAAGGCCGCCGGCCGGAACCCTATATTGCGACCGTACGCCGCTACGGCCTCGATCTCGGTATCACCGCGCAGACGCAATTGGCCTGGGCGGTGAATGCGCCGAACAGCCGGGTCAGCCGTGGCGATCTCACCGGCAATTACGGTGGTGTCGGCGCCAACGCGTCGGTCGGCATCGGCGGTGGCGGCAATTTCCTGGTCGGTGGTCCGGCCAACGCCCTGGTGTTGCAGCCGATCAGCGTGCAGGGCCAGACCGGGCTCAATGTCGCCGCCGGTATTGCCGACATCCAGCTCGAGCCGTTTCGCGGGTATGGCGCTCCGCGCCGCCACGGCCACCGGCATCGCCGCGGCTGAAGATAATTTTAATGAAAAAGGTCCGCGAGAGCGGGCCTTTTTTTGTTGGCGCTTTCAGCCCGTCATTCCGGGGCGCGCGAAAGCGCGAACCTCAGATGCGCAGTTGCGCATCGGGGAATCTCGAGATTCCGGGTTCGATGCTGCGCATCGCCCCGGAATGACGTTGGAGTTGGCATCGGCGCACCACCAAATCTGGAACCTCCGCAGATGTTGTGCCATAGAAAGGCGCGCGCCCCTGGTCCGCACTTTTCTTGATCCTGCTCGCATCACGTCGTTTCAGCCGGAGATTTCTTCATGCGCCGCTTCCTCCTTCTTGCCGCTGCCGCCGTCACCATGCTGGCCGCTTCGATCGCCGGCGCCTATGCACAGCAGCGGGTGCAGGTCGGCATCTTGGAATGCCGCGGCGGCGCCAGCGTCGGCTTCATCGTCGGTTCTGTCACCAATCTCGGCTGCGTGCTGCGCGCCGATGGCATGCCGGAAGACCGTTACATCGCGACCGTCCGCAAAGTCGGCCTCGACCTCGGCATCACCCAGGAATCCGCACTGGCCTGGGGCGTGTTCGCGCCGGTAGCGCGGCTCGGGCCGGGCGATCTCGCCGGCAATTATGTCGGCGCACAGGGCAGCGCCACGCTCGGCGTCGGCGTCGGCGGCAACGTGCTGGTCGGCGGTTCGGCCAATTCGATCGCGCTGCAGCCACTGAGCGTACAGGGCCAGGTCGGCGTCAGCATCGCCGCCGGATTGGAGAGTTTGGAATTGCGACCGGGAAGGTAAGCCGCTCCATCTTCGTCATTGCCTGCGATAAACGCGAAGCGTTTGCGCACGGGAGCGAAGCGACGAAGCAATCCATTCTTGTTTTGCCGCTCTATGGATTGCTTCGCTTCGCTCGCAATGACGGTGTCCGGCCGCTCCGTCTCGCTCACGATGCCGCGCCATCGGCGCCACTTTCCAGAGCCTGCCGGGCGCATCCTTCGTCGTGAACGGCGCGCGGCAGACCAGCGACTCCGCGCTGACCACGGCGTCGGCCGAGATCAATGGATGAACGGCTGGTCGGCCACCGGCACGTTCGAAGGCGAGTTTTCCAACGTGACGCGCTCCTACGCCGGCAAGGGCGTGGTGCGCTACGCGTGGTGACGTGGTGTTCTGGCACCGGACCCATCGCTCGTTCTACGCACTCTCGTCATTGCGAGCCAGCGGGTCGCGCGAATGCGCGCCCGATGACAGGCTCCGCGAAGCAATCCATCTCGCCACTAAAAGGAAGAATGGATTGCTTCGTCGCTTACGCTCCCGTGCGCAAACGCTTCGCGTTTGTCGCAGGCAAAGACGCTGGAGCTACATCAAATTTGCCCGACGGCCGCGCCCGGCATAGCCTTGGCGACTTGTCCGCCGTGGCTCAACGAGCGAAGGCGGAGCCGGGGCAAATCGCTTCTGGTTTTCAGAAGCCGTGTCAAGCCCTAAAATAAAAAATATTTCGCTTTATCCGAAGGGAAAATCAGGGCATATCTTTGTCCATCCCGTCCCAGTCAGAGGGGCGTTGGCCATCGTCACAACGAGG
>JAYTFS010000265.1:0-14414 GCA_043734185.1 Pseudolabrys sp.
TATCGCTCGCCCCTGGCCATCATGGCCCAGACCATTCGTGCAATCTTGTTGGCAAGCGCGATTGCAGCGACCTTGACCGGCCGCCGCGCCAACAATGCCGTGAGCCAGGGCCGGTGCTTGGTGCCATTGATCTTGGCATAGCGGATGACGGCGAGCGCGCCGGCCATGAACAGGCTACGCAGATAGCGATCGCCTTGTTTGCTGATACTACCGAGCCTGTCCTTGCCCCCGCTTGAGTGCTGCTTGGGCACCAGCCCGATCCAGGCTGAGAAGTTGCGTCCTGACCGGAAGGCTTGCGGATCGGCAATACTGGCAACCAGAGCGGTGGCCAGCATCGGACCAACGCCGGGGATTGCATCGAGCCGCCTGCTCGTCTCACTGGATCGGTGCCAGGCCAAGATTATGCGGTCGAACTCCAGAATCTGTTCCTTAAGCCTGCGCAATTGTGCGCCCAGTGCTGCGAGACACGCGCGTGCAACCTCGGGCACCCGTTTGTCGCTTGGATCGGCGACGACATCGAGCAACTCCTCAACCCCCTTGCGGCCGACCGGCGCGACGATCCCGAGCTCAGCAAGGTGGGCCCGGATCACATTGATCACCGAAGTCTGCTGGCGGATGAACAGGTGGCGCGTACGATGGAGCATCAGGCAGCTCTGCTGCTCTGGGGTCTTGGTTGGCACGAACCGCATGTTGGCCCTGGTCACCGCTTCGCAGATCGCCTCCGCGTCAGCCGCATCGTTCTTCTGCCGCTTGACGTAAGGCTTTACGTAGGCCGGTGGCATCAGCCGCACGGTATGGCCAAGGCCCTTTAGCTCGCGCGACCAATGGTGTGATGAGGCGCAGGCTTCTATCCCGACCAGGCATGGCGGCAGCTTCGCAAAAAACGCCAAAACATAACGCCGCTTCAACTGGCGCCGGATGATTACTCTGTCTTCCGCATCGATGCCGTGGACCTGGAATACCGACTTGGCGATGTCGAGACCGATTGTCGTGATCGTTTGCATGCTTGGCTCCTCTGAATAGTGGGGGCCTTAACAGCACCCATATTCATGGCACTCACGTGCCGGTGGAGGAGCCGTCCACAGCATCAAAAGCGGACATTAAAGAGTTCGGCTCTCACCAAAAGAAAAACCCGGGACATTGCCCTGGACCTCACGACCAGTGAACTTGGGTTGCTTCACTGCGGATCGAACCGCCGCTGCTGCCTTCATCTCAGCTTGTCATCGATGCATTTGTTGACGATGTCGGCGCGCTTATCGATATTTACTTTGGCGTAGTCCTTTTCTGTCGACTTCCAGCAGTCGGCAGCGGCCCACGTGCGCGCCGACGCTCCGCAGCCGGCAAGCGCTGCAGCGGCGAGGACGAGCACAAGCGTGCCGATAAGATTGCGGGTGCGTGGAGTCGACGAGGTCACTTCATCTCTCATAGCCATTTTCGTTCATCAATCATAAGCTTGGGGAGCCAAGAGCGCTACCCCAATAGCGCCGTCGCGAGTGCCAGAGCGAGGTCGGCTCTGCCCGCCTGTAAGCAGACATGATGTCGTCGACACGGGCCGCAGTAGTGAGGGGCGGAAGACTGTCTGCTGGACTTGCGTTATCGTACCTGGGGGTGCCTCGCGTTATCGCGCGTGGTGACGGTTTTTTTGCGTTATCGCGTGACGTCAGGGAACCGAGCCCGAAGTATAATCCACGCCAAAACAACACCAACAAAGGCGCCGTACCCTCCGACGGAATGTCGGCATTGGGTCATTAGCGGCCTAGCCAATCAGCCCAAAAACCGACTTTTGTCCGCACTGGTCCAAAAGCGGACAAAAACTGACAAAACGGATCTGTCCGCTAAGTGCCACAAACGGACTCATGCACCGCAACAAACTCCATCGCTATTCGATCCCCTCGTCGGTGGTGGCGTGACAACTCAGAAGGCTTAGTGGCAGCAGCCCACACTTTCCTTTCTACTTATGGTTGCGAAGAATATAAAATATAAATTCGGAGTAGAGATTATCTTGTGTTTACCGTGTCAAATTTTTTGCGTTCGACCTCTCCATTCTCAAACATGCTGGTTATGACACGCTGACCGCCAGCACCTTGGCCGAAGCCCAGGGTATCGTTCACTCCGATCAACAGTTGGATGTGATTTTCACCGACATAACTCTGGGCGACCAAACAGAGGCCGGAATACAGATCGGGCCGATGGGGCCAACATATCACGCCATCATTCGGGTGCAACGCAAAGGCTCCCATCTGAACATCCTCCAGTGTGAACACCCTCATCCCTGGATGTTTTAGCTCTGCACACCACGCCCTAAACTTTAACTCTCGCATATAATTTTCGCTCGAACGTGCGCCCGCTAGTGAACAGGCGCACACACGAACGCACTAGCTAATATGTCTTCATTGAATCACGACACCGCAAACGCGCAAGCTGCGTGAAGGGGATAACTCAACCCGCTTTTTGGCAGGATTTGGCATGAGAATCGGATTTCCGTGATGCAAAAACCACAGTGTTTTCAATAATTGAGTTGTCCACGATTAACGTGAAAGGCTGTTGTTCTCAAAATCTTGGAGTGTGCAGAAGTCATTGGGCTGCGGGGATAAATGGAGCGGGCGAAGGGAATCGAACCCTCGTATGCAGCTTGGGAAGCTGCCGTTCTACCATTGAACTACGCCCGCAAATGCATGTTTTTCGACTTTTGGCTCCGATTTGGCTCCGCCATCATGATTCATGCGTTTGCGGATTGCAACGCCACTGAATTTAGAACGAAGCGCGCTGATGAGATGTATACGAAGCGCCGCCATTTTCAGCTTTAACAGCCAGCCACTACGGCGACTTCAATGTCCGCTTAGTGCCAATAGCGCTGGCAACCGCGATACACTCACAAAGAGAGCCGTTAGGATGGCTAGCCCCTGCCCGCATTTACGAGCACATCATTAGAGCGCTGCGAAAGGGGCGCGGGTCACAGGCCCGCGTATTTTCTTCCCACGATCTTCCCGGCGAAGTTAGGCCATAGATTATAGAAAAAAACGAAAATGATCGCGACAATCCAGCCGTAGAACATGCTTGCAATCAGGCCGTAGATAAAGCTTCCGATTGTGAGCAGCGTGAAATTGGGGAAGATCGCGGGCAGAAAGGCATGACCTTTCAGGTCCGGGGACACCAGCCACAGCGCCGTGCACAAAACAAAGATCACCTGAAACAGCATACAGGTGGCAAACATCGTCCGCACGTAAGGAAGTTTTTTCACGATCAATCTCCTTCAAAAGTTGTTCTTACAATTCCATGAAATGGCCAACATCGTTTGGACATGCATCAATTAGGAATGCCTAGCCGAACAATGTTCGTTGTTACTCCAATAACAGACATTCAACTTTCGTTTAACCCCGCTTTGCGCTTCGATCAGGCGTAGCCAAGCCAATGCCAATAGGTAGCGCCCAGGAGCATCACCAGTGCCAGCGCGATTAACGTCAGCACGAAGCCGGTGCGCACGAAATCGCGCGCCGAGAAGGTCTCGGTACCGTAGCCCACCATGTTCTGTGGGGAATTCACCACCAGTATGAAGCCGAAGCTGATCACGAATTGCAGCAGCAGAGTCATACCGATGACGTTTATTCCCGGCGTCGCCACGCCCTTAAGCACCGCTATCACGATAGGAATCATTGCAGCCGCGAGCGCGGTGGCGCTGGCAAAGCCTAGATGGATGACGACTAGAAACAGGCTCATCACACCGAGAATGAACAGCACGCTCGCGTTCTTTAGGCCGAATTCCGTCACCACGATATTGGCAAGCCACGTTGCCGCGTTGGTTTGCAACAATGCGGTCCCAAGGCTAATGCCTACGCCGAACAGGATAATGGTGCCCCACGGAATGCGCGGCTGCGCGTCTTTCCAGGTGAGGATTCCGAATCCTGGCATGAACATCAGCGCAACCGCGGTAATCGTTGTCGTGCTGGTATCGAATTTATGCAGCACGCCTTCGGTCGCCCAGAAAGCAATCAGGGTCATCGTTAGCGCAAGAAGCTTCCACTCGGAGCTTTTCGTTGGCCCAAGCGTGGTCAGTGATTTGCGGATGCCCTCGTGGCCGCCCGGGACGGCTGTCACTTCAGGCTTCATCATGATCATCATGACAAAATAAAGCGCAATCGACATCAGGATGGCGAAGGGCGCGGCGGCAATCAGCCAATCGAGCCACGTGATCGTCTGGTTGAACGCCTTTTCGATAAACCCGATGGCGACCATGTTCTGCGCCGCTGCGGTCTTAATGCCGACGTTCCAGATGCTCGCGGTCTGCACCGTAGTGATCATCAGCATGCTGGCGAAGGCGCCGCGCTTGTTCACCCCGAACGCCGCGATGATGCCGAGCGTAATGGGCACTAGACAGGCCACGCGCGCTGTGGTGGAAGGCACCATGAAGGCAATCACGATGCCGACCAGGATGGTGCCGATTACGACGTGGCGGGTTTCGGTGCCAGAGCGCGAAAGGATGCTCAGCGCGATGCGCTTGTCGAGTCCTGTCACGGTCATAGCGGCGGCTAGAAACAACGCCGAGGCCACCAGTACTAGCGCGGTATTGGCAAATCCGCTGAAGGCAAGGCCTAGTGCTGCACTTGTGCCCATCAGGACGTTGGGATTAGCGACGCTGGGCGCTAAACCCAACAGGAACGCCATCAGCGCCGCGATCAGGATCGCCGAAACCGCATAGTCAATGGCCTCTGTCATCCAGATGATGACCGCGAATGCGAGAATGGCGAGCATGCGATGCCCCGCCACCGGCAGTCCTTCAGGCGTCTGTATGAGTAAAATCCCAATAAGGGCCGCAACCGCAGCAAGCAGACCCCAATTCGAAGCAAACCAATTTTTTTCTTTCAGGTTTGGCTTTACCGCCTCGTTGTTCGTCGTTTGAACAATGCTCGACATGGCTCACTCCTGAAAATTTCGTTTTGAACAATAGAATGGTCGATGAGTATGACTTGGAAGCGCCAAGCGCACGCGCGTCCACCATCAAGCGCGTTGGGATTTAGTCTCATGCCAGAACAGGGCCAGACTGCTCCCCCATAGTATTGCGATACCGAGCAGAACCCATTTGAAGTCCGAATCGAGGACAAAGTTCACGGCCGCCATTAAGCCTATGGATGCGAATCCTCCTAATAGAGCGCCTATTGCTGCGTAAGGGTGGTGAGCGCGGAACGACGTTGAGGCTATAGTAATAGTGAGCACCCCAGTCGCCAGCACATACCCGCCCATCACGCGGAACACTTGTGTGAGCCACGCTTCTAAGCGCGGCCTGATGATATCGAGTCGGTCCGGCGGCAATGCCATATAACGCATATCTTCAGGTAGAAGCGGAGGACGCAGCAAGATGAAATACAGACCGACGACGATCAGCGTCACACCCGCAACAGTGAGCGTGATTGATGATGCCGTCCAAAACTTCCCTTTAGGTTTCATATGCGTTTTTCGAGGATAACTACTCTTTGCTTTCGCAGCAGGTGTCCGAATACCGAAAAAGCAGCCCATTCAAACGCGGTTAGGATGGCAGTTCGGTCCATCCCTGAATGGTAACCGAAGTGACCTGAAGCACAACTAGGCCGAACTTTCTTCCTTGAGCGGCGGTTATTTTGCTTTAGGAACCTTTCTTCGGGATTGGCGCTTAGATGTAAAGGGAGGGCGCGCGCATTTGGTAAGTAGCTCGTTTTTTCAAAAAAAAATTACATCTTTGGGACGATGTCTTGCCGTTTCCTTAAAAAAACGGGATCCGTCTTTCCATGAAAAGATCTGCACAATGCACGGAGCTTTAAAAAAACAGGTATGGCCAATGAATTCTTTCCGTGACTTCTTAGGTTCAAAACTGGGATGGGTGACCACCCTCTCACTCGCTGCTCTCGGCGTATATCTGTTTTGGGCGCATACAACGCACACTTTGCTTGCGCTGCCTTACCTTATACTCCTCGG
The DNA here is from genome assembly GCA_043734185.1 of Pseudolabrys sp. Classification (GTDB taxonomy): domain Bacteria; phylum Pseudomonadota; class Alphaproteobacteria; order Rhizobiales; family Xanthobacteraceae; genus Pseudolabrys. Next base: position 5,947 of record JAYTFS010000265.1, read on the forward strand.
CTGTCCCCTAATGCATGTGTTCGGCCATCATCACGGGCAAGACCACAAACAGGAAAAATGAGTGCAAAAAATAGTGCAATCGAACACTGTTACAAAATCGCAGCGGGAGGTGCCGATAGGTGATTCAGCGGCTCATAATAAGATAGCCGTGCCCGCGTCCGGACCTTTGACTCGCGGGGAAAAAGATTTTCCATCGCAAGGCACTATTTATACGTGTCCGATGCATCCGCAGATTCGCCAGACGGGACCGGGTAATTGCCCTATCTGCGGAATGACACTGGAGCCGGTAATGCCGGCGACAGATGTAGGCCCGAATCGAGAACTCGTGGATATGACGCGACGGTTCTGGGTCGGACTGGTTTTAACTTTGCCGGTCTTGGTGTTGGAAATGGGAGCCCACATTCCTACGCTAAGCCTGCATGACTTTGTCTCGCCACGCACCTCCAACTGGATTCAATTCGCTTTATCCACCCCGGTCGTATTATGGGCCGGGTGGCCATTCTTCGAGCGCGCTTGGGCATCGGTCGTGCACCGCAGCCTGAATATGTTCAGCCTGATTGCCCTCGGAACGGGTGCCGCATATCTCTACAGCCTCTTTGCGACCTTTGCGCCCGGAGTGTTTCCCGTCGGGTTTCGGCAGATGGGCGGAGCTGTATCCGTCTACTTCGAAGCCGCTGCAGTGATCACCGTGCTGGTGTTGCTAGGCCAAGTGTTGGAACTGCGCGCTCGCGAGCAAACCGGCGGAGCGATCCGCGCCTTGCTCAAACTAGCTCCTAAAACAGCGCGCCGCATCAACGCGGATGGTGCGGATGAGGAAGTCGCACTTGAGCTGGTTCAAGTGGGCGATCGCCTCCGGGTACGTCCCGGCGACGGCGTGCCGGTAGACGGTGAAGTACTGGAGGGGAAAGGCGCTGTCGATGAGTCCATGGTCACGGGCGAATCAATGCCATCCGCCAAGCAAGCTGGGGATCGGCTTATCGGAGGCACCGTAAACGGCACCGGGTCTTTGGTCATGCGCGCCGATAAAATTGGCGCTGACACGATGCTCGCACGTATTGTAACAATGGTCGCGGAAGCGCAACGAAGTCGCGCACCCATTCAACGAATGGCAGACACCGTGTCGGGCTACTTCGTCCCGGCGGTCCTTGCCATAGCGGTCATCTCGTTCGTCGCGTGGGCAATTTGGGGCCCCGCTCCCGCATTTTCTTACGCGCTTATTGCAGCGGTTACCGTCCTCATCATCGCTTGCCCCTGCGCGCTTGGTCTTGCAACCCCAATGTCGATCGGCGTGGGCGTTGGCAAAGGTGCTGGTGCTGGCGTCCTAATCAAGTCGGCCGAAGCGCTTGAGCGTATGGAAAAGGTAGACACCCTTGTCGTGGACAAAACCGGCACGCTCACTGAAGGCAAGCCCAAGGTGACGTCAATCGTCCCGGCAGCGGGACTATCAGAGTCTGAGATTCTCCCCTTGGCTGCTAGTCTTGAACGGTCCAGTGAACATCCACTGGCCGCAGCCATCGTTACCGCGGCACGCGATCGCAATGCATCGATTCAAGAGCCCACGGACTTCGCTTCTGTCACGGGCATGGGGGTTACCGGCAGAATCGGCGGCAGGTCCATTGCACTAGGAAATGCGAAACTGATGGCAAGTCTTGGCATCACGCTCGGTGATCTTGAACAAAAGGCCGACGAACTTCGCAGCGACGGGGCGACCGCGCTTTTCCTTGCGGTAGACGGTAAGCCGGGTGGCGTCATTGCTGTTGCCGACCCGATCAAATCCACGACGCAAGCCGCCCTGGAGAGCCTGCGTAAAGACGGCATACGTATTGTGATGCTGACCGGCGATAACAAGAAGACTGCCGAGGCTGTCGCTCGCAAGCTTGGCATTAAGGAAGTCGAAGCCGACGTTCTACCCCAAGACAAGCATCGCATCGTCAAAAAACTCACGGCCGAAGGGCGCACTGTGGCCATGGCGGGCGATGGGGTGAATGATGCTCCAGCTTTGGCAGAAGCCGCTGTTGGCGTTGCCATGGGAACGGGCACAGAAGTCGCAATTCAGAGTGCCGGGATTACCCTGGTCAAAGGTGATCTTGCGGGTGTTGCGCGGGCCATAATTTTGAGCAGGGCCACGATGCGCAACATACGCCAAAATCTGGTCTTTGCATTCGCCTACAACGTTATCGGCATCCCGATTGCGGCAGGTGTTCTCTATCCAGCCTTCGGGATCCTCCTCAGTCCGATCGTAGCCGCGCTCGCGATGGCGCTAAGCTCCGTGTCGGTCATTGCTAACTCACTACGCTTGCGCACGCTCAAGCTTTAACGCGTAAATGGGGTGTCTTCCACGACAGCAATGAAGTTGGAGAATTTTCGGCTTAAAAGATGAAAGGCCGACCCCCGTACGCGGGCGATCGGTCTTTCATTTAAAAGTTACTTCGACGTTTCCATCGCCTTATTCATATGGGTCTTGCACTGAGCCATATCTTTTTTGGCCATCATATCCTTGGCCATCGTCATCTCTTTCATAGCCATATTTTTCTTCTCGCCGGCCGGCATTTTCTCCGTGTCGGCGCTGGCCTTCATCATGTTCGAATCCGTACAGTCCATCATTTGTGCTGAAGCAGGCGCAATAGCCAAAATTGTCGTGAGTGTGATTGCTGCGAGAAATATCTTATACATATGAGTTTTCCTAGATTTATTTTCGGCATGATCGCCAAAAAGAAGAACGTTTGAACTGCCTTTTTGTTCAACAGCCGGTCACGCAATCTTGAATAATCGCGAGCGCTCTACATATGAGGGGTAGAAGAGAAAGCTCATAAAATCGGAGGCTGGCTATGTCTAGTTCATGTTGTGGTGGGTCTTCATCACCTGAAGCCAAAATTGGGACGAAGGCGGCACCCATGCCGACGAATGGGGCCAGTAAACCGACGGCCACGCAACCTTATAAGAGCGAATGCTGTAGCGATAAGCCGGACAAGAGTGAGAAGCAGGGTTGTGGTTGTTAGTTCTACAGCGCGCATTTTTTTGAGAGAGCCGCCGTCATCGGCGGCTTTTTCTTAGCGGTCAGTACCAGTGTACCGCCTGCACGGCGGTTGGCTGAACGCTACTGGAAAGGTTGGCCTATCTAAATAATTCTGGGCATTCGCGGTGACATTTGTTCCACACGATGATGTAAATCAAGTGGATAGTCCCTAGCCCGGCCAGTAAGCAGAAGAAAGATATGTATGCGTACGTTAGAAAAAAATAGACCGCTGCGGTTATGGCGATGAGCGTCAATCCGAACAGACGGATATGCAAGTAGGTGGAGATCATAGTCGGGACTATCAGCAGCAAAATGTAAATCAGATAGGTCACTGAGCGCGGTATCAGATAGTCGAGAAACATCGTATCTTCATACGCCAGTGACTGGTGGTTGATCCTGACAGTTACCCAATCCGGATGGAAAAGATGTGGGACAAAGAGGATCAGCCCGAAAACCAGTCCCGCCAGTCCAAAGCCAAGTAACGGCAGTTTTCGCCGACTGGTTGGAGGTTCCAGAAAATAAATGCTTAGCGGTATCCAGACTGGCCACATCAGCCATGAGAAAAAGATAAAGCCCATGGCAGCCCACCAGACCATGGTGGGGTCGGCGTTATTCACGCCCATCCACACATGACCCTCCATGAATTGCTGCAGCCCAGCAAGAGTCGGTATTTGAGAAACGGGAAAGTACCTTTTGTTTATCTTGACTGCTTTCCAGCCCGCAAGCGCACCGCCAACAATCAGGGTCCCGCCTATTAAAAAACTCACTGGTTCGGAAAAACACATTTTTTATTCTTTATCACTGATTGGTGCTCACTCGAGATTCCCCGATGACCAGGTAAACGAGCGAAACGACAAAATTGTTTGATGCACGGAAGCCATACCTTGGAAGCTGCCGTTCTACCATTGAACTACGCCCGCAAATCAGTGCTTTCCGCGTCTCTGGGTACCAATTGGGGTACTTGGTAGCTCAGAGCAGTCTTCCACAAGAATTAGACCATGCGCTCATAAAATACGCTGTGCACCGCGTCTGCTCAATCTCCGCTGTTAATCAATAGTGACCTTTCAAGGGATGGGTCCGAAATGATGCTAAGTGTACCCGACAGATCGGGCGCGGTCTCGGCTGCGTAGCGAGCGCTACTAAAGGGACGATGCCGCCAACCGAGGCGGTCTAGTGCGAGGTATTCGAGCCGGGATTATCGAACGGGGCCAGTCTTTTTGATCATTCACCAACGCGTGTGTAACCTCCGGCTCTTCTCGTTCGAATAAAGGAACATCAATGTTGCCGGACGAGGCTGCCCTCAAAGCCCTGATGACGGCCGGGTTGGCGGGTCAGGAAGAACCTTATCGCCGGCTGCTGAACCGGCTCAGCGGGCATTTGCGCGGTTACTTCAAGTCGAGACTTTCCCGTGCCGGGCGCTCCGGTGCGGAAACCGAAGACCTTCTGCAGGAAACGCTCTTGGCCATCCATACGCGACGACACACTTACGATCCGGGCGAGCTCTTCACACCGTGGGTGTACGCGATCGCGCGGTACAAGTTGATCGACCATCTCCGGCACACTCGCACGTCAAGCGCCGAGATCCCGCTTGATGAAGCGGGGGACATCATGTCTGAGATTGACGATCAAAAGGATGCAGAAAGCGCGATGGATATCGAGCGGCTGCTCACCCGCCTGTCCCCGAAAATGCGTTGTGCGATCCAGCATGTAAAGCTGCAAGGATTCAGTGTCGTCGAAGCCGCCCGCATTTGCGGGATGTCGGAATCGGCCGTGAAGGTGAGCGTCCACAGGGGGCTGCGGACACTGGCTCTCCTCATGGCCAAGGAGAAGCGTTCATGAAAACTGATCAGTTCATCGACATGCTGAGCACCAATCTCGAACCTGTCGATCATGGCAAGACCTCGCGGATTCTGGCCGTCGCCATGGTTTTAGGCGTGGCAGCCGCGATCGCCGCCGCCTTGCTGACCTTGGGACCCAGACCCGACTACGTCGATCCGGGTGCATTCGCGTTTCTTTGTGTAAAGCTATTGTTTGGCGGCACCGCCGCGGCGATCGCCGGGTTCTATCTGGTGAAGTCGGCGCGACCCGGTTCGTCCCGAAAAACCCCTTTCCTGATTGTGCTGCCGTTCGTTGCGATAACGTTGCTTGCAGTCGCCAGTCTCAGTTTCGCGCCCGGCTCGCATTGGGGGCACATGGTTTCGCATGGCGCATGGCTGGAATGTCTCGTTTCAATCCCGCTGATCGCAATGGTGCCGTTTGCCCTTCTTGTCTGGGCGGTGCGGCAGGCGGCGCCGACAAATCTCGTCCGCACCGGCGCTCTGGTCGGGTTGGTCGCCGGCGGCATCAGTGCGATGGGATATGCGCTGCATTGCATGGCGGACTCGTTGCCGTTCATCGCTCTCTGGTACGGAGGGACCATCGCGCTTTGCACGCTCGCCGGCGCCAAGCTCGGTCCTCGCCTTCTGAGATGGTAGGCGGCATTTTGCTCGCGGCTTCCCACCAAAAGCCCCGCTACGTCGGCCGCCGCCGCGACCGCGCTCTTGGCTTCACGACCGCGTGAGCGTGTAACCTTCAAGCATCCCGATCCGAACTCCCAAATGACGCCAATAGTCGCCGCCGAAAAGAGGCTTGGATCGTGCAAAGCATTGACCGCTCGCAATCGTCGCTACAGTGCAATCGGGCAGGTTTCCGCGTGAATCGCAAATGGCTGCTCGGGCTTGCCGCCGTGGCCCTGATCGCCGGCGTTGTCTTTAACTGGAGTTGGCTCGTCGCGGCCGGGGTCGCCCCGCTGCTTGTCGGAATTCTTCCGTGCGCGGCCATGTGCGGCCTTCACCTGTGTTCAAGGAAGAGCGGCACGCCCCTGGAGAGGCGCTCCAAACCCGAGACGGCCCCGCTTCGGACGTCATTGCAGCCGACCGCTGAACCAGAAGGTCGACGCCGCTTCTGAAAACTTTGATGTGGGTCAAGGAGAAAACAAATGACAAAGCTCACCAGATACACTGTCGCAACGTTGGGATTGCTCGCTCTAGGTATTGGCACCGGTCCGATCGTGTTCGCGCAGGACAAGCCTGCTGTGCCTCCGGCGTCCCGCGACGGCACGATGAACGACGATCACATGATCGGCGGCTCGATGATGAACATGATGGGCCGCATGAACAAGATGATGGATCAGTGCGAGCAGATGATGGCGCGCAATTCCGATCCTGCCAAACAGCCGGAGCCGGCGCCTCAGCGCTGAACAGATGGTTTTGTTCGAAGCGTATACCTAGAAACATAACTCAGAGGAGACGCACCATGCGTACAACCAAAGCAGTCATGATTGCCGCGTGCCTTGGTGCCGGTTTGGCACAGGCTGCATCGGCAGGTCAGTCGGCGGCGCAGCCGGCTCGAACGTCGTTCCAGAAGCACACCGCCACGGCCCGAAGGGCAGCTGGGATTGTCGCTGATACGGCGGCCGAACGTCGCGCACGTTAGCGAAAGAACAAATATTTGATGGCGGCGGCACCGACCAGCAAGAGAACGATGACGGCGATGAGACAGACAGTGACCATTGCCCAAGACATTTCCATGCCCATGTCGGATCCTCCTCGGATACGGAGAAAATAAGCTCAAACCTGACCTCAGATTAACCACGTTCATTCTGATTAGCCAATGAAAGCCCGGTAATCCCGGTAATCATATCGGGATTATTCCCCGACATCGCCGTCGACCTGTAACCGCGGCTGCCGGGATTCCGAACTTCCCACGTGAGCCCGGATCTATTGGTAGCAATCCCGCGTAATGACTCACCATGAGGGTTGACTCACCATGACAAGCAGGGACGATTTGATGCCCGGAAAGTCCGGAAAGTTCGGCCGTTTTGCCCGGCTCCTGCTGTTGATCGGGGTCCCGCTCGCTCTTCCGGCCGCGGCGCGGGCGGACATCAATGCATTCGAGTTCCGGCTCGTCGAAACCGAGATGAAGATGGGGGACGCCGTCATTGCCGTCCGGATCGTCAACAAATCGACCGGAAAGGCCGTGCCAGATGCGGTCGTGTTTGCACGGCGGCTCGACATGGCGCCGGAAGGGATGCGGGACATGACGGCAGAACTCAATGCCCTTCCGCCAGGCGAGCCGGGGGTCTACCGTTTCCGGGCCAACTTCACCATGGATGGCGACTGGCAACTGTCTCTCGCCGCCAAAATCCAAGGCGAAAGCGGCACACTTCAGGCCCGGCTTGGGCTGAAGGCGAACAAGTAATGGATCAGCTGACCTTTCGCGCTGATCCGCAGTCGGGGCATGACCTGCCGGTGCACAAATCGCGATTCAAGCGGGTTGTTTCGGCACTGTTGCTTGCGTGCGTTCTGGCTGCGGTGCTGGTCATAGGCTTCAGCTTGGGCCGCACGCAGTTCCTGCTTCCGGGGCGGGTGCCGTCTCCCGCCGCTGCATTGGTTGGGGGACAGGCAAAGACATCCGCCTCCGGACCAGTCGTCTACTACCGGGATCCCGACGGCAAGGCGGAGTACTTCGCGCAGCCGAAGAAAACTCCTGACGGTCGCGATTTTGTCGCCGTCCAAGCCAGCGAAGACGTGAGCTTCGATGACAAGCCGGCGGATGCGGCAGCCGAACAAGGCGCTGCCACGACCGGCAAGAAGCTCATTTATTATCGTAACCCGATGGGACTGCCCGACACCTCGCCCGTGCCGAAGAAAGACTCCATGGGCATGGACTACATCGCGGTCTACGAAGGCGAAAACGACGGCTCCACCGTCAAGGTATCGCCCGGCCGCCTGCAGCGGACCGGCGTACGCTCCGAACCAGCCACGCGCCGCGCCATCACCCGCGCTGTCCGGACCCCCGGCACCGTCAAGCTCGACGAGCGCAAGATCGCGGTCATCTCGCTGCGGGCCCCGGCTTTCATCGAGAAGGTGGAAAACGTGACGACTGGCGACCACGTCGTCAAGGACCAGCCACTGATGCGCCTGTACTCGCCCGAGATGGCGCTCGCGAGCGCCGACCTCGTTGCCACGCTGGACGGCAGGGGCTTGACGCAATCGAATTTGGACGGTGTCAAACGGAGGCTGCAAAACCTTGAAGTGCCGCCCGCCGTCATTGCCGAGATCGAACGCACCCGCAAGGCGCCGATCACCATAACATGGTCGGCGCCGCGTGATGGTCTCGTTCTCGAACGCAACGTGGTCGACGGAATCCGGGCCATGCCGGGCGACGTCCTGTTCCGTCTGGCCGACAATTCGACGGTCTGGGTCCTCGCGGACGTCTCGGAGCACGATCTCGGCCTGGTGACGCGCGGCCAGCAGGTGGTGATCAGGGTCAGAAGTTTGCCGGGCCGCACCTTCACTGGAACCGTGGCCCTGATCTACCCGCAGGTGAATACCGAAAACCGCACGGTGCGGGTCCGCATCGAAATTCCGAATCCCGAGGGCCTGCTGCTTCCCGACATGTTCGCCGACGT
>JAYTFS010000266.1:0-8851 GCA_043734185.1 Pseudolabrys sp.
AAATTCGCGCTTCCGAGCAGAAGATCGCCGATCAGCTACGCAAGCTGGGCAAAACCGTGGTCGAAGTCGACCGCGAGGCGTTCCGCAAGGCGGCAATCCCATTGCATAACGATGCCAGCGCTGGCGCCGGTTGGTCGCAAGCCGAATACGACGCGCTACAGGCCCTGAAGTAAGGCACATCGCTCACGCGTCATGCGTATCGCATGACGCGTGACGCGGGGCAGCGATGGCAAAACAGAACAAGAAGAAGGCGCCGGACGACAACGTCCATCTCATCGTCGCGAAAGACGAAGAGGTGGTCATTGAAAAATTCCCGGAAGATTGGCTCGCTTTTGTGATTTTCTGGAGCCTCGCCTTTATCGTCTTCCTGCAATTCTTTACGCGTTACGTGCTCAATGACAGCTTGGCCTGGACCGAGGAAATCGCGCGCTATGGCTTGATGTGGGTTGTGTTCATCGGCGGCGCGATGGTGACCAGGCGCAACAGCCACATCGCCGTCGAGCTTCTCTCGAACGTCATGAAGCCCGGCCGGTTGCGCTCTGCTCTTCTTGCCTTCGTCGATTTCGTCAAGCTCGCCTTCATCGGCTTGCTCGCCTTCGTGTCCGTGACGATCACCGAACGGATGTCCATGCAGCGCATGACGGTGTTCGACCTGTCCATGAGCTGGGTCTATGGCGGCGTCGCCTTCGGGTGCTTCCTGATGTTGTTTCGCCAGGCCATGAATGCCTGGCGCAACGCGCGAATGGGCTGGAACAAGCCGGACGACATCACCCACCAGATCACAGCGGACTGAGCAAGGCATCCCGATGATCGTCATGGCGTTTCTGTTCATCGTGGTTTTGTTGACCGGCGTGCCCGTATTCATCGCACTGGCGGGGTCGTCCTTCATCTACACCCACTTTATCGCCGACCTGCCGGACTTCGTCATTCTCCATCGCATGGCGGGCGGCATCGATTCATTCCCGTTGCTCGCGGTGCCGTTCTTCATCCTGGCAGGCAATCTGATGAATTCCGCCGGCATCACCAACCGCATTTACGATTTTGCCGTGGCGCTCGCCGGCTGGACGCGGGGCGGGCTCGCCCATGTCAACATCATCGGGTCGGTGATTTTTGCCGGCATGTCGGGCACCGCGATTGCCGACGCGGCGGGTCTCGGCACCATCGAAATCAAGGCGATGCAGGATCACGGCTACGACACCGAGTTCTCGGTCGGCGTGACCGCCGCGTCCTCCACGCTCGGGCCGATCATCCCGCCGTCCTTGCCGTTCGTGATATACGGCATGATGGGCAACGTCTCGATTGGCGCGCTGTTTCTCGGCGGCGTCATTCCGGGCTTCGTCATGACGGCTTTCATGATGGCCTACGTCTATTACTGCGCGCGCCGCTATGGCATGGGCCGCGACCAAGCGTTTAATTGGCGCACACTTTTCATCACCTTTATCGCGGCGTTTCCGGCGCTGCTGACACCGGCGATCATCGTCGGCGGCATGACTTTCGGCTGGTTCACGCCGACGGAAGCGGCAATTGCGGCCTGCGCCTGGGCGATGATTTTGGGAATCTTTCTTTATCGTACATTGTCGCCGAACCAGTTCTACAAGGTCACGCGCGACACCATCGAGACCACCGCCGGCGTATTGCTGATTGTCGCCGCCGCCTCGCTGTTTGGCTGGGTGCTGACGACGACTCGCGTCACCGAGTACACGACCGAGGCTCTGCTGGCATACACCAACAACAAATATGTCATCCTGTTGCTGACCAATCTTTTGCTCCTGGTGGTCGGATGCTTTTTGGAGCCGATAGCATCCATCAGCATTCTGGTGCCGGTGCTGATGCCGGTAATCCTGAAGGTAGGCATCGATCCGGTCCACTTCGGCGTCGTGATGACCCTCAATCTCATGATTGGACTGCTACATCCGCCGCTCGGCATGGTGCTTTTCGTGCTATCGCGCATCGCCAAATTGTCGATTGAACGAACGACCATGGCGATCTTGCCGTGGCTCATCCCGCTGCTGATGTCGCTGATCGCGATCACGATGATCCCCGAACTGACGCTGTGGCTGCCGCGGGCAGTCGGGATGATCAAATAGCGCTCTTTCCGGCGAGAAAATAATGTAATTTGCCCTTGAGCGGCCAAATTTGGCCCGTCATTCCAATGCTTTGCTAGACTCTCGTCATGACACTCTGGTTTGTCTTTACGTTGATGACGGCGGCGGCGATTTTCGCCGTGCTTTGGCCGCTGTCGCGGCGCGGCGACGATAGCGGCGGCAGCGATATCGCCGTTTACCGCGACCAGCTGGACGAAATCACGCGCGACCGTTCGGCAGGCCTGATCGGCGAGGCCGAAGCCGAAGCTGCCAAGGTCGAAGTCTCGCGCCGCCTGCTGGCGGCGGCCGATGCCGCAGAGATAGAACAATCCATCGCTGATCCGCCGCCGCGCCGCCGCCGCGCCGCCGCCATCGTCGCCCTTGTTGTGCTGCCGGCCGGCGCGATTTGGCTTTATCTCCTTCTCGGTTCACCGCAAATGCCGGGCGCGCCTTTGGCCGCGCGGCAGGCTGCGACCGAAAACCGTTCGATCGAGTCGATGATCGCGCAGGTGGAAGATCACGTCGCGCGTAATCCCAATGATGGCCGTGCCTGGGAAGTTTTGGCACCGGTCTATATGCGGCTTGGTCGCTTTGACGATTCGATTGCGGCTTGGCGCAATGCCATCCGTCTGAACGGCAGCACCGTGTCGCGCGAGGCCGATCTCGGCGAGGCGCTGGTCGCGGCGCAAAACGGCGTCGTCACGGCGGACGCCAAGGCCGCCTTCGACCGCGCGCTGGCGCTCGACCGCGAAGACGCCAAGGCGCGCTTCTATAATGGCCTCGCGGCCGACCAGGATGGCCGCCGTGCCGAAGCCGAGACGGTCTGGCGCGATCTACTTGCCAAGGCGCCGCCGGGCGCGCCTTGGGTGGCCGTGGTCCGCCGCGCGCTGGAGCAGAATGCGCCGGGGCCGAGTTCGGCGGATGTGGCGGCAGCGCAGAAGCTCGCCCCCGATCAGCAGAAGGAAATGATCGGCGGCATGGTGTCGCGGCTTGCCGAACGGCTGAAGCAGGACGGTTCCGATGTCGAAGGCTGGCTGCGGCTGTTGCGCGCCTACGCCGTACTCGGCGAACGCGACAAGGCGCAGTCTGCTCTAGCCGACGCGCGGCGGGCGCTGGCCGGCGATCTGGAAAAAATCCGCCGCATCGATGAACTGGTCAAAGAGCTGGGTCTGCAAGGTTGAGCTAGTTGCTCAACTTTATTCCGGCCTCCTTGATCACCTTGGCCCATTGCGGCGTTTCACTCTTGATGATGGCCGCGAGTTCGGCGGGCGTATTGCCGACCGGCTCAAGCCCCTGCTCATCGAATTGACGGCGTACATCCGGCATCGCCAAAACCTTGACCGTCTCGCGGTGCAATTTTTCGACGATGTCCGCAGGCGTTCCTGCCGGCGCCAGCAGACCGAACCACGGAACGGCATTGAACCCCGGGAATCCGGATTCGGCCATGGTTGGCAGATCGGGCACCAGCGCCGAGCGTTTAATTGACGTGACGGCAAGCGCGCGCAATTTTCCTTCCTTGGCCAGCGGCACCACATTGACGATATTGGCGAAGGACAGATTGAGGCGCCCGGCCAGCAAATCCGGCATCAGCGCGGTCGTGCCGCGATAGGCCACGGCAGTGATGTCGACGTTCGCCATGTATTTGAACAATTCGGCGCCGAGATGCTGCGACGTACCGATCCCGGCATGGCCATACGTGAGCTTGCCGGGCTGCGCGCGGGCCAGCGCGACGACATCCTGCACCGACTTGGCCGGCGACTCCGGCGGCACGGCGAGAACATTCGCCGCGATGAACACCTGCGATATCGGCGCGAAATCTTTTTCGGGGTCGTAAGGCAGCTTGTCGTATAGGCTCGGGCTGATCACGAGCGACGGATTGCCGCCCATCAGCAGCGTGTAGCCGTCGGGGGCAGACCGCGCGACGCGCTCGGTGGCGATATTGCTGCCGGCACCGAGGACATTCTCGACCACAAACGGCGTGCCGCCCCAGTCTTCCGAGAACTTGTTGGCGAGAATACGCGCGGCAACGTCGGGCGCCGTTCCCGGCGTGAACCCGACCAGAATGCGCACCGATCGGTTCGGATAGGCCGATTGCGCAGCGACTGGGTCGAGCAGGAGGCCTAGCACGGTCAGAATGTTGAGAACGAGCTTCATCGTTTCTCCTCCGGCCCCATTTGCCGGTTTGACCGGTCTGATCGCATGGGGCTTTTGATAGAGAAGGGTGGCACCGGGCAGGGCTGCCCGCAAGCCGCCTTACGCCGCTTGTTCGGCCGACAGTACCTTCATGATGTCGTCGTGCACCTGGCGCCGGTCGGCTTCGCTGGTGCCGGCATTGAGCCATGCCTCATAGGCGATGCGGGCCGGGCGCTGGAACACCAGCACGCGGTCGCCGATTTCCATCGCTTCGCCGATCTGGTGGGTGATGAACACCGCGGTCTTGTTGGTCTGGCGCACCAGCCGCACGAATTCGGCGCGAAGATCCCGCGCAGTCATCTCGTCGAGCGCGGAGAACGGCTCGTCACACAGCAGGATTTCCGGCGCCACCGCGAAGGCGCGCGCGATCGACACGCGCTGGCGCATGCCGCCCGAGAGCGCGTGCGGATAATCGTTTTCGTGGCCCGACAGGCCGAGGCGTGCCAGCCAGCCGCGCGCGGTCGCGATCGCTTGCTTGGGATCGGTGTCGAGCACCTGCAAGCCGAGCAACACGTTATCGAGCGCAGTGCGCCATGGCATTAGCCGGTCGTTCTGGAACACGATGCCGATCTTGCCGCGGAAGAATTCGAACTCGCGGAACGGATCGTGCCCGACCACTTTGGCTTCGCCCGAGCTCGGCTCGATCAGCCCGGCAACGATATTGAACATGGTGGACTTGCCGCAGCCGGTCTTGCCCAGCACGGCAACAATCTCGCCCTTGGCGATCTCGAACGACAACTTGTCGACCGCGACAAAATCACCGCGCCCGTCCGGGCGGCGGAAAGTCTTAGTAACGTCGCTGAAGCGGATGACGGGCTCGGCGTCGCGCATCACATTGCCCGCTCTGACACCGGGCGATAGCGGAGCGCCCAGGTCTCGATCGCATTGATGGTCTGTTGCACCACCAGCACGAACAGCACCAGTTGCAGCGTCCAGGCCATGGCGCCGGCCATGTCGAACAATTGCTGCTGGCGCAGCAATTGATAGCCGACGCCGCCAGTGGCGCCCACCAGCTCCGCGACCACCACGACGCGTGCGGCGTTGCCGAGATTCACTTTCCAGGCCGTGAGAATGCCCGGCACGATAGTCGGCACGATCAGGAAACGGAACAATGTCCAGCGGGAAGGGCGAAACGACATGGTCATCTCGAACAGGTCTTTCGACATCGAGCGGATGGCGTCGAGAATCTGAAACGTGAAGGCCGGCAGCGTTGTCATCACCATGATGAACAGCACGCGGAATTCGGTGCCGTGAAACCAGATGATGGCAAACACCACCCAGGACAGCGCCGGGATGCCCTGGAAGAAAGTCAACACAGGCGCGAGGAAATTCTCCACGACCTTCGAGCGCGCGATCACCAGCGCCAACATCGCGCCAAGAATGAAGGCGCCGAACAAGCCGCCGAAAATGCGCAAGCCGGTCAGCACGACGTCCCACAACAGCGAGCCGGTGATCAGGATTTCGACCGTGCGCGAAATGATTTCCGGCACCGGCGGAAACAGGAACGGCGGCAGGAACATCGACAGAATCTGCCAAACCGCCGCCAGCAAGATCATGCCGGCGGTGGCTTGCAGAATGCGCATGATGCGCGAGTTCATCATTTCAGCGGCTTGTTGTAGATCGTGTCGCCGGAAGGCTGCGTCTTGAGATAGCCGACGTCGATGCCGGCCTTGTACACCGCCTCGATCTGCTTGCGCACCTCGTTGGCGCCCACGACGCTCATGCCGAGCCGGTCATTCGCCTTGATCAACGAGACCAAAGCGGCCTGATCCTCCGGCGCCGATTTCGGCGCGATCAGCTTGGCCGACTCTTCCGGATTCTTGGCGATGTATTCGCCGGCTTCTTTGTAGGTGGCGTAGAGCTTCGGGATCAGAGTCTGGTTGGCCTCGATCCAGTCGGTATGCGCCGCCAGGCCGAGATAGGGGATGCGTTCGCCGCCGGCGAACTTCTTCCAGGTCGCGCTCATGTTGGTATCGAGCATGCGCACGTCCGGCTTCTTGGCCTTGAGCAGCGTATAGGCCGGTTCCCAGAGCTGAACGGCGTCGGCCCGATCGGCGAGCGCGTAGCCGACGAGACCCGGCGTCGCGGTGTTGACCACCTTTACCTTCGACATGTCGACGCCCTGCTGCTTGGCAAAGAACGACGACATGATGTAGTTCGTGGTCGAAGCGGCGGCGGCGAGCTCCTTGCCTTCCAGATCCTTTGCCGACTTGATCTCACCGCGCGAGGTCACGATCGTTCCCCAGAAGTCGAACAGGTTGAACAGGTACTGCACCTTGACGCCGCGCGCGTCGGCGAGGCCAACGGTTAGCACCGCCGCGCTGCCGCCAACCTTGAACTCGCCGGAGTTGAATTGCGTCGTATAGGCATCCGGCGGCCGCTCGACGAATTCGATGTCGATGCCGTGTTTCTCGTCGAGTTTCTTGGCCTTGATCACCGGCGGCATGAAGGCGCCGAGCGAGGGGAAGCCGAACACCACGATGGTCATTTTGGATGGCGCCTGGGCCGCTGCTGGCGCAGGCGACATCAGCGTCGCCAGCGCGATTGCGGCAGCGCCGCTGAGCGCGGACCGCATGAATGGGAAAGCTTTGGTCATTCGAATTCTCCGTTGCCGTCTTTTGTTCAGTCTATTGAATTCCAAACAGCCGCGCCGCCAATCCGCCGTTGATGGAATCGGTTTGTGCTTTGGTCAACCCGGCGTCGGTGACGATCTTGGCCGGCTCGGTATCGCCAATCGGGAACGGCATGTCGGAGCCCATCAAAAGCCGATCGGTCCCGATCATCTCGATCACGAATTTCAGCACGCGCACATCGTGCAGAATGGTATCGGTGTATAGCGAGGCAAGCCCCGCGACCGGGTCGCCGATGCCCGGGGTGATCGCGTGGTTGCGCTTGAGCCGGCCGAGCACGAAGGGCAGGGCGGCGCCGCCCATCGGGGCAAAAATCTTCGCGTTCTTGTATTTCGCGACGTGGCCCACCGAAATCAGCCGCGCCACCGCGATGGCCGCGTCGGTAATGCGGCCCAAACCATTGGCGAGGCCGAAATCGTTCATGCGCACGTCGCCGGCGTCGTAGCTCGGATGGACATGAATGAAGGCACCCGTGTCGTCCGCAGCCTTCCAGAACGGCTCCAGGTCGGCGGCGTCCAGCGTCGAGCCAACACCGCGCGGCAGCGTGCCGATCATGGCACCTTTGAAGCCCGCCGCCATTGCTGCTTTCAAGACCGTTGCAGCACGCGCACCATCGCCCAGCGGCACCGTCGCCAGTGGCACGAAATGCGGCTCGGCCTTGGCGGCCGCCATCAGCGCATCGTTGGTGATCCGCGCCCAGGCCTCGCCTTCCGCGCCGGGCAGTTCATAGCCGAAAATATCGACCCAGCCGCCGACCACCTGCTTGGCGATGCCGTTTTTGGCGAGCCATGCCAGCCTTCCGGGAATATCCGACAACGGCTTCGACACCGGCCTCGTCGGCTTGCCGCCGGCAAAGCTAAGCGCGAGGCCGTGTGCGTCCTCGATCTGGCGCACGCTCGGAAACTTCGCGGCATCCTTGCGGACCGCGGCCAGCAAATCCGGCGGCACCAAATGGGCATGCGCGTCGACGATCATTTCTTCTCCTTAGCGGCAGCGATCATGTCGCCCAGTTTCGAGACTTTGATCGGCAGCCGGTTGGTCGAAATGCCGAGCGGGCGCAGCGCGTCATTGATGGCATTGGCGATCGCCGCCGGCGCGCCGAGGTAGCCGGATTCGCCGGAGCCTTTCTGGCCGAGCACGGTGTGCGGCGAGGGCGTTTCGTGATCGAACATCTCGACCGCCGGCACTTCGTGCGAAGACGGCAGCAGATAATCCATGAAGGTCTGCGCGATCAACTGGCCTTCGTCGTTATAGGCGAATTCCTCGTAGAGCGCCGCCCCGATGCCATGCGCGATGCCGCCCATGGTCATGCCGCGCACGATTTTCGGCGTGATCTGCGTGCCGCAGTCGTGGCCCAGGCGGTAGCGCACGATTTCGGGCCGGCCGATGTCGGGGTCGATGGCAATCAACATCAGATGGAATTCAAACGAGAAGCACGGATACATCTGCACGCGCCCATCGGCGGTCGGCAGCGTGCCGCCGGTCGGCACTTGATAGACATGCTCGACGCCAAGCCCCGGCTCCATGCCGGCCGGCATGCGGTGGAAATTGCGATAGGCGATCTGCACCAGATCGGCCCAACTGCGCTTATGCGCGGGCTTGTCGCGGTCGTGAACATTGCCTTGCGCATAGACAGCGCGTTCCAGCGGAATGCCGAGGTCATGCGCAGCGATGGCCGTGAGCTTGGCTTTGAGCTTTTCGGCTGCGTGAAATGCCGCGCCGCCGAGCATGATCGCCATGCGGCTGCCAACCGGCGTTCCGCTCGGCAGTGAGTTGAGCGAATCCGGCCGCGTGATCCGAATGGTGTCGGGATCAAGCTCCAGCACTTCGCCGATCACGGTACCCACCAGCGTCTCGTGGCCCTGGCCGGAGGAGGTGGTGTGCATGGTGGCGGTGATGAAGCCCATGCCGTCCACGTTGATGCGGCAGGAGTCCATGAAAGTT
>JAYTFS010000267.1:0-3220 GCA_043734185.1 Pseudolabrys sp.
ATTGCCGGTGCCCTTGAACTCTTCGAAAATCACTTCGTCCATGCGGCTGCCGGTATCGATCAGCGCGGTGGCGATGATGGTGAGCGAGCCGCCTTCTTCGATGTTACGCGCGGCGCCGAAGAAGCGCTTCGGGCGTTGCAGCGCGTTGGCGTCGACGCCGCCGGTAAGCACCTTGCCGGATGACGGCACCACGGTGTTGTAAGCGCGGCCGAGGCGCGTGATCGAATCGAGCAGGATCACCACGTCGCGTGAATGTTCTACCAGGCGCTTGGCTTTTTCGATCACCATTTCGGCGACCTGCACGTGGCGCGAGGCCGGCTCGTCGAAGGTCGAGGAAATCACCTCGCCCTTCACGGAGCGTTGCATGTCGGTGACTTCTTCCGGCCGCTCGTCGATCAACAGCACGATCAGATAGCATTCCGGATGGTTGGCCGTGATGGCGTGCGCGATATTCTGCAGCAGCACGGTTTTGCCGGTGCGCGGCGGCGACACGATCAGCGCGCGCTGGCCTTTGCCGATGGGAGAAACGATGTCGATAACACGGGCTGAAAGATCCTTTTTCGTCGGATCTTCGTGCTCCATCTTGAGCCGTTCGTCGGGATACAGCGGCGTCAGGTTGTCGAAGTTGATCTTGTGGCGCGCTTTTTCCGGGTCTTCGAAATTGATCGTGTTGACCTTGAGCAGCGCGAAGTAGCGTTCGCCTTCTTTTGGGCTACGGATCTGGCCCTCGACGGTGTCGCCGGTGCGCAGGCCGAAACGGCGGATCTGGCTGGGCGAGACATAAATGTCGTCGGGGCCGGAGAGGTAGTTTGATTCCGGCGAGCGCAGGAAGCCGAAGCCGTCGGAGAGAACTTCGACCACGCCTTCGCCGATGATGTCGATTTCCGCGGTCGCAAGATTTTTCAGGATGGCGAACATCAGCTCCTGCTTGCGCAGCGTGCTGGCATTTTCGACCTGGTGCTCTTCAGCGAACGCGGTCAGTTCGGCCGGAGTCTTGGCCTTGAGGTCTTGGAGTTTCATTTCCCGCATTGGGGGTATTGATCCTTGGAAGGGGTAACTGGCGGAGTCTCAAAAATGAAAAGACTCGAGTGCCGAGTGACTTAAGGGGAGAGATAGATCGCAGGTCTGTGGGGACGAGGGAGTTTTGGAAAAGTGCCCGGGACCCGATGTTGTCGCCGGCCCTAATCTTGGGAGCCGGAACGCGACACCATCCGCCTGCGTTCGGTGGGAGATATGAACATATGGCGAAGTCGCGATTTTAGCAAGGGCGGCGCGCCATCGTGCGCGAATTTATTCAGTTTCTAGAATGGCTTAACCACGGCGAGGATCACAATCAGGATCATCAGCACTGTGGGTATCTCATTGACGATGCGGAAGAATTTCTGGCTGTGCCGGTTGAGGTCGCGGGCAAAATCCGCCACCCAGCGGCTGAACAGGCCGTGCATCGCGGACATGACGATGACCAGGGCAAACTTGCTGTGAAACCAGGAGGCGCCGATCCACTGGCCCTGAATCATCAGCGCGATGCCGAAGATCCAGGTCAGCGCCATCGCCGGCGTCATGATGTAGTTGAGCAACCGGCGTTCCATCGTCTTGAAGATTTCCGATTGCTCGGAGCGCGGCTTGACCGCGGCGTGATAGACGAACAGCCGCGGCAGATAGAGCATGCCGGCCATCCAGGAGATGACCGCGATGATGTGGAAGGCTTTGATCCAAAGATACATCTGTTAGCCACCTCTCACGCGCTTGAGCATGCGCTCGACATGGGCGATCGGCGTCGCCGGCAATATGCCGTGGCCGAGATTGAAAATCAGCGGCCCGCCGGAAAGCGTCGCCATCACGTCGTCGACTTCGCGGTCGAGCGCAGCGCCACCGGCCAGCAGCGCAAGCGGATCGACATTGCCCTGCACCGCGGTGCGGCGTTGCAGAATATCGCGCGCCAGGCTGCGCGGAAAAGTCCAGTCGAGCCCGATCGCATCGATGCCGGTTGCGACCACATAGGGCAGCGCCATGGCGCTGGCGCCGCGCGGAAAGCCGATGATCTTCGCATCCGGAATTTGCGCCCGCACGCCGGCAACAATGGCGCGCGTCGGCTCAATGCACCAGCGCTCGAACTGCTCGGGGCCGAGCACGCCGGCCCAAGTGTCGAAGATCTGCACCACTTCGGCGCCCGCTTTGAGCTGGCCGACGAGATATTCGATTGACCCTTGCACCAGGCGGTCGATCAGCCTCCCAAAATTCGCCGGATCGCGGTAGGCAAACAGCCGCGCGGGCGCCTGGTCGGGCGTTGCCTCGCCCGCCACCATGTAAGTCGCCACCGTCCAGGGCGCGCCACAAAATCCGATCAAAGTCGTTGTGTCGCTCAACGCCGATTTCACCCGGCGCACCGTTTCATAAATCGGCGCCAGAATTTTCCCGTCGATGGTCTCGTGCATGCTCGCCAGGCCTGCGGCATCGACCAGCGGTTCAAGCCTGGGGCCTTCGCCAGCCGTGAACTCAACCTTGCGGGCAAACGCCAGCGGCACGATCAGAATGTCGGAAAACAAAATAGCCGCATCGAAGCCGAACCGTTTCACGGGTTGCAGCGTTACTTCGGCTGCAAGCTCCGGATTGAAACAAAGATCGAGAAAACCGCCTGCTTTCTCCCGCACTGCACGATATTCGGGGAGATATCGCCCCGCCTGACGCATCATCCAGACCGGCGGCACGGCATCATGCTGACCCGAAAGTGCGCGCAGCACCGGCTTTATCCCCATGCCTTCAGGTTTCCAGGCTTCTTCCATAAAGACTCTAATTAGATTCTTTGTAGTGTTTTTTAGGCCGTTGATTGGACTCATGACTCGCAAGCCAGACTCTGTCCACTGGCTGGCAAGCTTCAATCCGGAATGAAGGCTTATCCAATGTTTTACCGTCCACAGCGGCAAGCGCGGTTTTAAAGGGTTTTTATCGCGTTATCCCCGCGTGTCCCCAGATGCCTGTCCACATCCCGGCATCAAGTCCGCAACGGCGCTCTTACATTGTCCAACGGTCGAGGCATGTGGACGGATATTGCATGGATGCGCAGTGTTGGCTTGCGTGAGGCGCAAAGCCGTGGCCTCCTCCCCTCGTATCCACATCCAATCATGCTTTCATACAGATGCCTGACACCGGTTATTTTCATCTCCATCTGGTTTCCGACGCCACCGGCGAGACCCTGATCACGGTCGCGCGCGCTGCTGCG
>JAYTFS010000268.1:0-2211 GCA_043734185.1 Pseudolabrys sp.
GGCATGCTGCTGACGTCGATGAACATCGATGCCGCCCATGAGGCTGAATTCAACCGCTGGTACGACCGCGAACATCTCGAAGAGCGCGTCGCGATGCCAGGCTTCCTCGAAGCGCGGCGGTATGTCGCGCATCAAGGCAATCCGAAATATCTCAGCCTCTATTCCACCGAAACCATCGAGGTGCTGGACAGCCCGTTCTATCGCACCGCGCTCGCCAACCAGACCGTCTGGTCGAAGGCCAACATCGCCAACTTCAAGGATATGATCCGCGGCGTTTCGCGCATCACCATCAGCCGCGGCATCGGCCGCGGCGCGGCACTCGGCATCATCCGGCTGCGTCCGCCGGCCGGCGGACACGACAAATTGCGTAGTGCACTGCGGGATCAACTCGATCCCGCCAAACTCGACGGCATCATCTCCATGCATCTCTTGGAGAACGATCCGGCACTGTCGAAACCGATCACCGTCGATCCGTCAGCGCCCAATCCCGGCGCCGGCGACTGGTTCGTGCTGATCGACGCCACCGATATCAGTGCGGTCCCCGCGGCCGCGGCGCGCTTCAACGACAATGCCGCGATCAAGCCGCTGGTGGTGACACACGGCGTTTACCGGCTGATGTGGGATCTTGCGAAGAGCGATCTCGGGGCCTGACTCACGTCGTTCCGGCGGCCGTGCCCGGTTTGATCGGCCATCCGAGCCGGGTGGCATGGCCGGTCAGGAATTCCTTGGTCCTGCGCTGCGCGGGCCTTTCGAAGTAGCGCCACACGACCCAGGACAGCAGCAGCATTCCCACAACGATCGCCACCACCTGCGGTACGGCGCCAGCCGGCGCCTGGCGATAGAATAGAACGTAGCCGAGTTGCATGTGCAGCAGATAGAGCGGGTAGGTCAGGCCACCGGCCGCGATCACGAGACCCGCGGGTACCGGCACGCGACGGATTCGCGTCGCCAGGAATATGATGGCGACAGATACGAAGCAGATCGCCACCACGATCCCGTCATCGAATACGCCGCCGGTGTGAGGCGCCAGCCGCACCAGCTTGTGGACCGACTGGAAGACGGCGGTGCCGATAGAGAGCGCGAGCATGCCGTAGAGCATGGCGCCGCGGCGTCCCCGGTAGAATTCATAGATCAGCAGACCAACGGCAAAGAAGCCGCTGTCGTCAGCGAGAAACAGTTTGTCGATCAGCGGCGCATCGATGGTCAGTTCGTTGGCAAAGGTGATTGCGAGCCAGATCAAAGTGATGGCGTCGATCCGGCGCGGGAACAGCCCAACCGCGATGAACAGCGCGACCCAAGCATAGAACACGACCTCGATCACCAGCGACCAGTAGGCCGCATCCATGTAGGGCTGACCAAACGCCGTCGCCGCAATGAACAGATTGGCGAACCACTGGGCGAAGCCGGTCTGGAAGTGCGGCGGCCCGAGAAACAGGACCGACAGGAACGTCAGCGTCATACAGAAGACGAAGGTGGGATAGATCCGGCTGAAGCGGGCAATGGCGAAGCCCGTAGCGGTCCTGCCCTCCGCGGAATAGGCGATGACGAAGCCGGAGATGATGAAGAAGGCGGGCACACCCAAAAAGCCGTATTTGGCAACCGGAGCAAGCCAGGGAATGGCAGGCATCCCGCCCGCGGCCGGGCCCCAAAAGCCGAAATGGTAGAGAACGACAGCCAACACGGCCACGAGGCGCAACAGATCGAGTGCTTCAACGCGCGACGTATGATCGGCTTGCGGCGGCATGAAATCGCGTGTTCTGGCAAGAGGGCTGTGAACCCGACGATGGTAGCGCCGTCCGGTGAAGGTGCTCTTAACGCAACGCAACAAACCGTGCGCAGGCCTCCTTCGGCCGAGACCGGCATTCAATCACCGAGGACCGGCCAGTAAGCCGCAGCGCATATGCTGCACTGCCACATCTGCGCGTCAAATTAACGTTCACATGTGCGCCATGCGTTGAAAGCTGGAGATCGCGCAAAATTGCCTTTGTGCAGCGTCTGGAATGGCTCTAATAAGATAAGCCTATGATCCAATTCGAAAACCACAAGAACGCCAACTGAGCGTTCGCAGGCAAAATAAGGCCGCGCTCTCATTGCTCGCGCGGACAAGGTAGGAATGAAACCGACTGATATCTCGGCGCCGGACTACTTTCATAAAGTGGTCGATTGCCAATGGGCCTGCCCCGCTCACACGCCAGTTCCCGAATACATCCG
>JAYTFS010000269.1:0-3148 GCA_043734185.1 Pseudolabrys sp.
CGTGCCGTTCCGGCTGATGTTTCCGGCGATCGTTCTGTTCTGCTGCATCGGCACCTATTCGGCCGGCAACACCGTCTTCGATATCTGGGTGATGCTGCTATTCAGCCTTCTCGGCGTGTTCTTCTACAAAGTGGGCGCCGAGCCGGCGCCTTTTGTGCTTGGCTTCGTGCTTGGCCCGATGATGGAGGAGAACTTCCGGCGCGCCATGTATATTTCACGCGGCGATCCGCTGGTGTTCGTGCAGCGGCCGATCAGCGCGGCGCTGCTCGCGCTGGCCGTTATCCTACTCGTCATTCTCGTGCTGCCGTCGATCAGGGCCAAGCGCGAGGAAGTTTTCCAGGAATAGCGGACAATTCCTAGCGAGCCTGCCCGTGATACGCCGCGTTCGGCCGCATGTCGGTCGCGCTGGCGATACGGTTCGACATATTGAAGAAGCCGGCGACCGAAGAGATATCCCAGATGTCGCGGTCGGTGAAGCCGGCGCGGCGCAGCCGCTCGCGGTCGCCTTCCTCCACGCTCCACGGCGAAGCCGTGAGTTTGACCGCGAAGTCGAGCATGGCGCGCTGACGCTTGTTCAGGCGCGCGACGCGATAATTCATGACTAGGTGTTCGCCCGTCAGCGGGTTACCGGAATATTGCCGCACCGCGGCGCCGTGCGCCGTGAGACAGTAGTAGCAGCGGTTTTGCGACGACACCGCTACCGCGATCATCTCGCGCTCGAGTTTCGACAGGCCCGAGTTGCCCAGCATCAGGTCATTGTACAGCGCAGCGAAGGTTTCCAGCTTCGCCATGTCGAAGGCGTAAGCGAGCAACACATTCGGCACGAAGCCGAGTTTGTCCTGACATTTTCTGAAATAAGCGGACATGGCGGGCGAAAGCTTCACCCGGTCCAGGTTGAGCGCGATCACCGGCACGTCGTCGGCGACGGCCGGTACCGCCTTAGGCGCGAGCGCCTTCATCATCGCGGTCTTGGACTGCGCGGCTGGCGGCGGCGATTTCGCCGGCGTGGCTTTGCCGCCATTCTTGCCGCCCTTGATGGCGCGCAACACCGGTTTGCCTTTGGGGAGATTCTTCCGGGGCTTCATACTTGCCGCCTTGCCGGCGGTTTTGACTGCTTTGTTGGCCTTGGCCATTTCCCTTGCCCCTGAATGTCTTGCCCGAACCCGCAGACTACAATGTTCTGACGTGCCGCGATACGACTGCGCACCGCCAGTTTAGCCTATTATTTCAGCATCTTAATGGGTTGTTGCGACCGCCATTCGCGCGCTCGTCACAGCCTCGTCACCAAATGGTGTGTTGCTCTCGACGCCCTGCCGCGAAAAGTGAAAACTCCAATTCCGCCTCGGCCGAATCGCCAAAAACAACGCGAGGTCTGCATGCTTGAGCGTACCGCCCGCACCGAGGATTCGGCCGCCCACGCGACCCTCGACAACGCCGGCGCGGCGCTGGCTGCCCGGCGCAAAGACATGCCGGCGAGTTTTGTCGCGCGGCTTTATGCCCGCGCGGTGCCTGAGGACGTGGTGCGCTACGGCGCCGACGATCTCGCAATGCTTGCCGAGCGGGCCTACGATTTAATCGCCGAACGCGCGCCAGGCACGCCGAAGGTCCGCGTTGAAACCGTTGCGCTCACCGCATCGGGCGAGCGCAAGGCGGTAACGGTTGTCGAAATCATCAACGACGATATGCCGTTTCTGGTCGACTCGGTGATGGGTGAAATCACCGAGCGGCGGCTTGATGTGCGGCTGGTGGCGCATCCGGTTTTCGGCGTGCGCCGCGAAGCCGGCAAACTGATCGCGCTTGGCGCGGCCGATGCAGCCAACACTGCGCGCGAGAGTTTCATCCATATCCATCTCGAGCCGATCGAGGATGAGGCCGTTCGCGCCGATCTGGTATCAGGGCTCAATGTCGTTTTGGGCGAAGTAAAGCTGGCCGTGCAGGATTGGCGGCCGATGCTCGAGCGCGTCAATGGCATCGTCGCCGAGCTCAAGACCAATCCGCCGCCGCTGCCGGTCGACGAAATCGCGGAAGCCATTCAGTTTTTGCAATGGCTGCTGGCCGACAACTTCACCTTCCTCGGCCTGCGCAATTACACGGTCAAGGGCTCCGCGATCGAGCCGATGTTCGACAGTTCACTCGGCATCATGCGTTCGCGCGAGTTGAGCGTGCTCAAGCGCGGTGGCGAGTCGCTCGAATTTACGCCGGAGATCATGGCGTTCCTCAAGGAGCCGCGCCAACTCATCATCTCCAAAGCCAACATCCACGCCCGCGTGCACCGGCGCGTCTATCTGGACTATATTGGCGTCAAGCGTTTCGACGCAGCCGGCAATCTAATTGGCGAATTTCGTATCGTTGGATTGTTCACGTCCACGGCTTACACCCGCACCGCCCACAGCATTCCCTACCTGCGCCGCAAGCTTGCCAGCATAGAGCAGCGCGCTGGTTATGATCCCAGCAGCCATTCCGGAAAATCGCTTGCCAGCGTGCTGGAGCATTATCCGCGCGACGAATTATTCCAGATCGACGAGGACACGCTCTATCGCTTCGCGCTCGCCATATTGCAGCTCGACGAGCGTCCGCGTGTGCGCGTGCTGGCGCGCAAGGACCGCTTCGACCGTTTCGTGTCGGTCTTGGTGTTCGTTCCACGTGACCGTTACGACAGCCATATCCGCGAAAAAATCGGCGAATACCTTGCAAGCGCATTTGTCGGGCGGGTCTCGGCGTTTTATCCGTTCTTCCCGGATGGCCCGATGGTGCGCGTGCATTTCATCATCGGCCGTTCCGACGGCGACACGCCCGAGGTAGAGCGTGCCAAGCTGGAAAGCGACGTCTCGGCTATTGTGCGCAGCTGGACCGATGGGCTGACGCAAACGCTTGCGCTCGCCAATTCGCCGGCCAAATCCCGCGATTTGATCGAGCGCTACCGGGAAGCGTTTTCCGCTGGTTACCAGGACACTTATTCGCCCGCGGTGGCGGTCGGCGACATTCGCGTGATCGACGGGCTGACCGAGCAACGGCCGCTCGGCGTCGACTTTCATCACCGGCTTGAAGAAGAGCAGCGCGCCGTTGGCCTGAAGGTGTGGAGCCTGGCCCGGCCCCTGCCGCTGTCCGAGCGTGTTCCAGTTTTGGAAAATATGGGCTTCCGGGTGGT
>JAYTFS010000270.1:0-3718 GCA_043734185.1 Pseudolabrys sp.
GTGGACCGAATTACCCGAATATGTGACGGGTTTAATGTTTCTTTGGGCCGGGCCGGCCACGATAACGCCACATCCGGCCTTTCAGGCTCATCCGCCGCACGATAAGAGAGCCGTTCTTGCGGCGGCGGCGCAAAAAGGCCATTCTCGACACAACCTCGGCGGCGCGCGCCAATCCCGCGACCCGTCCGCCCCATTGGAGCATCGCCAGTGATTTCCTCGAGCCTCGCCCGGTGCATCGCCGGCACTGCGCTTGCCGTATTTGCGGTGAGCTTGCCGTTCGAGCTTTCCGCGCAAGCGCTGACGGCGCAAGAACTTTCCGGGCTCAGCGCCTCCGGCAGCTATCTGGCGGCTCGTCATGCCGGCCGGCAACGCGATGCTGCCATCGAGGCGGCCTATTACCGGGCGGCGCTCAAGCGCGATCCGAAAAATGGCGAACTGCTCGACCGCACGTTCCTTTCGCTGCTGGTCGGCGGCGATATCGACGAAGCCGTGAAATATGCCGAGCGCGTCGGCGCGGCCGATAAGAATGACCGCGTCTCCCGACTGGTGCTCGGCGTGCACGCGCTCAAGCTCAAACAATACGCCCCTGCGCGCACCAATTTGGCGCAATCGATCCGAGGCCCGATTACCGATCTGACCGCGACGCTTCTCTCGGCCTGGAGCATGGCCGGCGCCGGTGACAGCAAGGGCGCGATCGCTTCGATCGACAAATTGGCCGGCCCGGACTGGTACGCCATTTTCAAGGAACTGCATGCCGGCCTCATCTACGATTTCGCGAACAACAGCGCTGAAGCCGGCAAGCGCTTGGAGCGCGCTTACAAGCTCGACTCCGCGGCGCTACGCGTGGTCGAGGCCTATGGCAGTTGGCTGTCGCGCAACCGCTCGCCCAAGGAGGCGCTTGAGGTCTATACGGCCTTCGACAAGGTACTGCCGCGACACCCGCTGGTGGTCGAGGCGATGACCAAGCTCAAGGCCGGCGAAAAACTGCCCGTGATGGTTTCAACGGCGCAGGCCGGCGCCGGCGAAGCGCTCTACGGGCTCGGTGCCTCGCTGGGCCGGCGCGGCGGCGAGGATCTCGGCCTGGTCTATCTTCAGCTTTCGCTGCATCTGGCGCCCAACCATCCGCTGGCGCTGCTCTCGCTTGCCGATCTTTATGAATCGCTCAAGAAGCCGGAGCTGGCGATCAACGTCTATGAGCGCATTCCGGCGAATTCGCCGCTGCGCCGCAATGCCGCCATCCAGATGGCCGCCAATCTCGATGCGCTCGAGCGCGCACCCGAAGCGGAAAAACAACTCGAGACGCTGATCAAGCAGCACCCCGACGATCTCGAAGCGATCATGGCGCTGGGCAATATTCAGCGCGGTCACAAGAAATTTGCCGAATGCGCCGAGGTCTATTCCAAAGGCATCGCCGCAGTCCCTGTGCCTGATAAATCCAACTGGGTGATCTTCTATTTCCGCGGCATCTGCCATGAGCGCTCCAAGCAGTGGGCAAAGGCCGAAGCCGACCTCAAGAAGGCGCTCGAACTGTCGCCCGATCAGCCGCATGTGCTCAACTATCTCGGCTACTCGTGGGTCGATCAGGGCACCAATCTCGACGACGGCATGGCGATGATCAAACAGTCCGTGCAGCAGCGGCCGGACGACGGCTATATCGTCGACTCGCTAGGCTGGGCCTATTACCGGACCGGCAATTACGAGGAAGCCACCAAGCATCTTGAGCGCGCGATCGAGCTCAAGCCGGAAGATCCCACCATCAACGATCATCTCGGCGATGCCTATTGGCGCATCGGTCGTGTGCTAGAAGCCCGCTTCCAGTGGGCGCACGCGCGCGACCTCAAGCCCGATCCGGACGACCTGCCGAAGATCGAGGAAAAGCTCAAGAACGGAATGCCCGAAGAGACGTCGTCTCAGGCCAAGGCCGGCAAAAAGAGTGGCGACGGGGGCTGATTTTTGCCCGCACCGCTTTTCGAGAAAGCCTCCGCAAAGATCAACCTGACTTTGCGCGTGCTCGGCCGCCGCGCCGATGGCTACCACGATTTGGAAAGCCTGGTGGCCTTCGCTGACGTCACCGATACGCTCACATTGCAGCCCGGCGAAACGACCGCGCTCGAAGTGTCGGGGCCATTCGCCGCCGCGAGCGGCAACGTCGCCGATAATCTGGTGCTCAAGGCGCTCGCCATGCTTCGCCAGCGCATTGAAGGCTTAAAGGGGGGGCACTTTCAGCTTGAGAAGAATATTCCGGCGGCGGCCGGCGTTGGCGGTGGCTCCGCCGACGCGGCGGCGGCATTGCGCTTGCTCGCCCGCGCCAACGGCATCGCGCGCGACGATCCTCGCTTGGGGGCCGTCGCGTTGGAAGTTGGCGCCGATGTGCCGGTTTGCCTGATATCACGAGGCTGCATCATGCGCGGGGTCGGCGACAAATTGGCGCCGCCGCTCGATCTGCCGGCGATGCCGGCCGTGCTGATCAATCCGAGCGTGGCGGTACCGACGCGCGACGTATTCGCCAAGTTTGTCGGCGCGCAAGGCAGCAAAAACAATATCGGCGAGGTGCCGCGCACGAGCGATGCGATGATTGCGTTTCTCGAGCAGCACGGAAACGATCTTACCCAAGCCGCGATCACCTGCTCGCCGGTTATAGCCGAGGTGCTGGATGCGCTACGAGCGCTGCCGGGCGCCCGCCTCGCGCGCATGTCGGGTTCGGGCGCGACTTGCTTTGCCTTGTTTGCAACGGCGGGCGAGGCGTCTGCGGCGGCCTCGCTGCTGCAAGCCGCGCCTAAGCACTGGTGGGTTTCGGCCACGACGCTTGGCTAAAATCTTGAAATTGCCCGCATTGCGGGGAACCGTTGCCAGTCTGGGCGCTTTACAGCTACGCAGCGCTACAGGAGTTCGTCATGAAATTCGGATGGATCGTCGTCGCAGTTGCCGGGCTGGCCCTCGCCACGGCGAATTCGACTGTGGCGCACGCCAAGAAAAAGGCCCAGCGCCAGTGCGTCGAGCGGCCCTATGATCATTCCTTAAATGGTTTTTTCTGGAATCCACCACCGCGGCCGAATGGCTGCACACCGCCAGTATACGTAGACGGCCAATATATCGGGCAAGATCCCGATCCCTTTATCCGTTCGCAATTACTGCGCGACCCGAGAACGGGTTTTTCGCCTTACTAGGAATTGCGCTTTAGTGCGCGCGCGCGATGCAGAACGCGACGGTTTCTTCCAGCGCGGTCTTGATCTCTGACGGCGGCACCAGCGCCAACGCATCGGTGGCGATCGCGCCGTAGTGGCGTGCGCGGCCGACCGTATCCTCGATCGCGTGATGCTTGCTCATCAGCGCGATAGCCTGATCGAGATCGCCGTCGCGGATTTCTGCTGCGCCAAGCGTGCGGTTCCAGAATGTGCGCTCGTTGTCCGAGCCGCGGCGGAATGACAGCACCACCGGCAAAGTAATCTTGCCTTCGCGGAAGTCGTCGCCGACATTCTTGCCGAGCTTTGCCGACGTGCCGCCGTAATCGAGCGCGTCATCGACCAGTTGGAACGCGATGCCCAGGTTCATGCCGAACGACCGGCAGGCGGCCTGCGCGGACTTTTCCTTCGCGGCCAGCGCCGGGCCCACTTCACATGCGGCGGCAAACAGTTCCGCGGTCTTGGCGCGGATCACGGCCATGTATTCGTCTTCGTTGGTGGCGGTGTTCTTGGCGGCGCCAAGCTGCATCACTTCG
>JAYTFS010000271.1:0-3253 GCA_043734185.1 Pseudolabrys sp.
GAAGTGATACCCTTCCCACCCAAGCCGCCGCCGAAGTCGATCGCGGAAGAAACCGCTGAATTCCTGCGATTGCTGGAGCGGATCAGGTCTTCGTCACAGAAGATCCAACTGGAAGAATTCCAGGCCAGAGAGAAATAGGCGAACAGGCCCTCGCGCGCTGCGGGGGCCTTTTTTCATGGTAGCCCTGCAAGAATAAGCCAACCTGACGTGCGAATGCGCGTCACGGCGTCGCCTCGCTGGTTTCATCATTCCTCCGCAAGCGCTAGTATTCGCGAAACAGGGGGGCAGATGAAGTTTTCGAAGGCGCATTTTATTGGCATCGCCGGAAAGGGAATGAGTGCGACCGCGCTGCTGCTCCGGCAGATGGGCGTACAGATTACCGGGTCTGACGAAGGCTTTTATCCGCCGGTCAGCGACTATCTCAGGAATGAGAAGATCCCGTTTGCCGCGGGATACCGCAAGGAGAATATCCCTGAAGACGCCGATGTCATCGTGATCGGCAAGAACGCCAAGCTGCAGCCTGACAGCAACGAAGAAGTTCGCGCCGCGATGGACAGCGGAAAGCTGGTGCGATCGTTTGCGGATCTGCTGCACGACATGACTGCCGGTTCCGAGACGATCGTTGCGGCCGGAAGCTACGGCAAATCGACCTGCACGGCATTGCTGGCGTGGTGCCTGAGAGTCGCGAACAAGGACCCGAGTTATTTCATCGGCGAGATCACCAACGGCTTCGAACGGCACGCCCACCGCGGACAGGGCCCGACATTCGTTCTCGAAGGCGACGAATACCCGGCATCGAACTGGGACAACAGATCGAAATTCCTGCTCTATAACGCAAAGAACGTCCTGCTCACCTCGGCGACCCACGACCACATCAACGTCTTCCCGACCCATGCGGACTATCTCAGCCCGTTTCGCAGCCTGCTTGGCTCGCTGCCTTCAGAGGGGCTTCTGGTCGTCTCCAGCAGCGAACCTCACGCGCGGGCCTTAACTGGAAGCCTCGCCTGTCCCACGGTCTTCTATGCGCTGGACGACAAAGCGCACTGGCATGCCGCCAACATCGAGCGCGGCGCGGAAACCGGTTTCGACCTGATGCGCGGCAACGACAAGATCATTCGACTGTCAACCCGGATGCTCGGCGATCACAACATCGAAAATATTGTTGGCGTCAGCACCATGCTGCTGGAGAAGAAGCTGCTGTCGCCTGAGGAACTGAACGCCGGCATGCGCACATTCCAGGGGGTCAAGCGCCGCATGGAATTGCTCTCGCCGGCATCCAGGCTACCGGTGTACGAAGGCTTTGGATCATCCTACGAAAAGGCCAGAAGCGCGATCGTCGCCACCAAACTCCATTTCCCCGATCGCAGGCTGATCATCGTGTTCGAGCCGCATACATTCACCTGGCGAAACCGGGCGGCGATATCAGCCTATGACGATGCATTTGCGGGCGCGTCCAAAATTTTCATCTTTGAGCCGGCATCGCAGGGCGCCGGCACCCATGCGCAATTGACCCAGGACGAAATCGTCGCCCGCGTCAGGGCGGCGAACTACGACGCCGAGGCGATAAGTGAGCCGGACGAGGCACTGCAGAGATTGAGCGGCATGTTGCGGCCGGAGGACGTTGTTCTGTTGCTGACGTTAGGCGAACTTGGCGGCCTGATACGAACAATCCCGCAGCTGGTTGAGACGAAATATCCCCGCTAAGGTTCAACAAACAACCCGCCGTCGCGCGGTCAAAAGAGGGAAACTCCATGCAAAAAGCCTCCACGCAAAAGGTCTTGGTCGAGAACAATGCCGACGGCACCACGCTGGTCACGATCAACCGGCCGGAACGCCGCAACGCCATCTGCGCCGAAACCGCGCTGTTGCTGCAGCAGGCGTTTGTGGAGTTCGAGCGCTCGCCGACGCAGAAGGCGGCGGTATTGACCGGTGCCGGCAATGAGGCGTTTTCCGGCGGCGCCGATACCGGCAATTTCCCCGAGTTGTGGCGCTGCATTCCGACCGTCGGTTTTGAGACCACCAAGCCGATCATCAATGCGGTGGGCGGCTGGTGCGTCGGCGGCGCGCTGGTGGTGTCGATGATGTGCGATCTGACGGTGGCGGCCGAGAATGCAAAGTTCTCGTATCCGGAGGCGCGGATGGGATTTACCGGCGGCATGATCGCAGGCCTCGCGGCGCGCATCCCGCACAAGATCGCAATGGAAATGATGCTGCTGTGCCGCATCGTCGAGGTGCAACGCGCCTGGAATATCGGCCTTGTCAACGAGGTGGTGCCGGTCGGGCAGCAGGTCGAGGTCGCGCTGAAGATGGCGCGCGAGATGGCCGAGTTCTCGCCGCTGGTGTTGAAAACCCTGAAGCGCTTCGTCACCGACGGGGTGCTGGCGCAGGGGCCGTCCGAACAATCCGGCCGCGCCCAGCGCGCGCTCATGGAAGTCAAGGAGAGCGAAGACGCCGTCGAGGCCACCGCCGCGGTCAAGGAAAAGCGCCGGGCGGTCTACAAGGGAAGGTAGGCGTGCAACGCATGCTTCGTAGGGTGGGCAAAGCGAAAGCGTGCCCACCAATTCCAGGCAAT
Source organism: Pseudolabrys sp. (assembly GCA_043734185.1). Lineage (GTDB taxonomy): Bacteria > Pseudomonadota > Alphaproteobacteria > Rhizobiales > Xanthobacteraceae > Pseudolabrys. The sequence continues at coordinate 2,573 of JAYTFS010000271.1, forward strand.
GGTCTCGGATAGTTCGGTGGGCACGGCGCAAGCGCGCCTTTGCCCAACCCTACGGACCGCCTATCAATCCGGCTTCAGCCCCGCGGCCTGAACCACCTTGGCCCATTTCTCGGTTTCTTCCGCGATCAGTTTGCCGAATTCGGTCGGCGTACCCGGCAGCGGCTCGCCGCCGAGCGCGGCAAGGCGGGCCTTCATGCCGGCGTCGGCAATGGCGGCGTTGATTTCCTTGTTGAGCTTGCCGATGATTTCAGCCGGCGTCTTGCCCGGCGCGCACATGCCGTACCATTGGCTGGTCTCATAACCCGGCACGAAGTCTCCGACCGGCGGCAGGTCCGGCGCCACTTGCGCGCGCGCCGCCGTGGTCACGGCGAGCGCACGCAGCTTGCCGGTTGCGATGTAGTCCGTCGTGCCCGGCGCGGTGGCGAACAGCACTTGCACCTCGCCGCCCAACAGATCGGTCAGCGCCGGGCCCTGGCCGCGATACGGCACGTGCACCATGTTGACGCCGGCCATCATCTTGAACAGTTCGCCCGCCATATGCGGCGCGCTGCCGTTGCCGGCGGAGGCCATGTTGACCTTGCCCGGATTGGCCTTGGCATAGGCGATCAATTCAGGGACGGTTTTGACCGGCATCGATGGATGCAGCAGGATGATCATCGGCACGCGGATGATGCCGGCGAC
>JAYTFS010000272.1:0-1597 GCA_043734185.1 Pseudolabrys sp.
CCGATCTACGGCATGCCGGTGCTGCAGGTCTGGAAGGCCGGCACCGTGATGTTCATCAAGCGCTCGCTGGCGTCGGGCTATGCCGGCATCGACAATCCCTTGTTCTATCGCGACAACACCATGATGCTGCTCGGCGACGCCAAGAAGGTCACCGAGAGCATCGTCAAGGCGATGTAACCCCCCGCTACGGGAAATCATGACCGTCCTGACAAGCGGGCATTCATGACCGCCCTGAAATGGCTCCTGATCGTCGTTTCGGTCGGCTATGCCTGCGGGCTTGCCGTGATGTTCTTGGTGCAGCGCTCGTTCCTGTTTCCGATCCCCACTGCCGAGCGCACGTCGCCGCAGGCGGCCGGTTTTCCCGAGGCCGAAGAGCATGTGCTGGCCACCGCGGACGGTGAGAAAGTCATCGTCTGGCATGTACCGGCCAGGCCCGGCCGTCCGGTCGTTCTCCACTTCCACGGCAATGGCGATTTTCTCGCCGGCTTCTTCGGCCGCTTTCGCGAGCTGATCGCCGACGGCACCGGCGTAGTTGCACTGTCCTATCGCGGCTATGCCGGCTCAACCGGACAACCGAGCGAGCACGGATTGCTGCAGGATGCAGCCACGGCCTACGCTTTCACGACGGAGCGATACAGCGCGAGCAGGATCGTGGTCTGGGGCTTTTCACTCGGCACCGGCGTTGCAGTGGCGCTGGCGGCGAGACAGCCCATCGGCAAGCTGATCCTGGAAGCGCCCTATACGTCGACTGCGGACGTGGCTGCATCGCTGTTCTGGTTCATGCCGGTGCGGCTCGTCATGCGGGACCAGTTCCGCTCGGACGAGCGCATCGCGCACGTGAAGGTGCCGCTGCTGATCATGCACGGCAGCAACGATCCCGCGATCCCCATCGTGTTTGGCGAACGGCTGTTTGCGCTCGCCCATGAACCAAAGCAGTTCGTCCGCTTCCCAGGGGGCGGTCACGAGAATCTCGGCAATTTCGGCGCGATCGAAACGGCGCGGCAATTCATCAACGCCGCAAAAGGCTGACGGCGGCGAAGGTTTGCTGCATAGTCGGCCCGCAATTATTTCAAGGATCTGATCGCATGAGCGCGCACGGCCCGATGCCGAAATCTTCGTGGATTTTCCCCGCATTGGCGGTGGCGCTCTTTGCCGTCGCCACCGCGCTCGGACTTACCTTCACGCCCTCGGCCGGCGGCTTGCTGTTCGCGGCGCTGTTGCTGACAATCCTGTTCGGCACCGTGTTTGCAGCCGTACATCACGCCGAAATGATCGCCGAACGGATCGGCGAGCCCTATGGCACGCTATTGCTGACGCTGGCGGTTACCATCATCGAGGTTGCGCTGATCGCGACCATCATGCTCGGCGACAAGCCGGTGCCGGCGCTGGCGCGCGACACGGTGTTTGCGGTGGTCATGATCGTATGCAACGGCCTCGTCGGCATCTGCATCTTCATCGGCGGACTGCGCTACCGCGAACAGGATTTTCAGGTCTCCGGCGCCAACCTGTATCTCAGCGTGCTGTTCGTGATGGCGACCATTACGCTGATCATGCCCAATTATACGCTGACGGCGCCGGGGCCGATCTATTCGGCGGC
>JAYTFS010000273.1:0-1598 GCA_043734185.1 Pseudolabrys sp.
TGGGAAGACCTCGGCACCAAATCGGCGATCCTCGAGGCCTTCATTCCGTTCGAGCGCGAGATCTCGGTGATCGCGGCGCGCTCAGCCGACGGCCAGGTCGAAAGCTTCGACGTCACCGAAAACGAGCACCGCGACCACATCCTGAAAATCTCGCGCGCGCCGGCCCGGATATCGGATGCGCTGGCGGCACAGGCGCGCGGCATCGCCGAGCAGATCGCCAATGCGCTGGACTATGTCGGCGTGCTCGCAGTCGAATTGTTTGTGGTAGCCGAAAACGGCGGGCCAAAAGTGCTGGTCAACGAGATCGCGCCGCGGGTCCATAATTCAGGACACTGGACGCTTGACGGCGCCTCGATCTCGCAATTCGAGCAGCACATCCGCGCCATCGCCGGCTGGCCGCTCGGCAAGCCGATTCGTCATGGCGAGGTCACCATGACGAACCTGATCGGGGACGATATCCTCGGCTACGAGCAGTGGCTGACGGTGCCCGGCGCCACCGTGCATCTTTACGGCAAGGGCGCGCCGAAGCCGGGCCGCAAGATGGGCCATGTCACCGAAGTGTCGCCGCGCAGAAGTAGCCGCCACTCGGACTAGAGCATTCGGTTCTGACTGGATCAGAACCGAAGCTCTCGTTTCTTTTTTTGACGCGTTTTCTACCGCAGATAAGTCTACGCAAGCTGCGCAGGCTTGATTGCTATGCGAACCGGTATCCACTTCGCTCGAAAACGCTTTATCGGCGGCCCTCGACGACACCGGTCGGCTCGCCGCTGAGCCAGCGATAGATTACCCCGCCCAGCACGCCGCCAATCAGCGGTGCTGCCCAGAACAGCCAGAGCTGCGCCAGCGCCCAGCCGCCGACGAACAGCGCAGGCCCGGTGCTGCGCGCCGGATTGACCGAGGTGTTAGTGACGGGAATGCTGACGAGGTGGATCATCACCAGCGCCAACCCGATTGCCAGCGGTGCAAAGCCCGCCGGCGCCTTGCCATGGGTGGATCCCATGATGATGAACAGGAACATCATGGTCATCACCACTTCGGTGATGAAGCAGACCACCATGCTGTACTTGCCGGGCGAGTGTGCGTCATAGCCGTTCGACGCAAAGCCCTTGGTGACGTCGAAGCCGGCAGCGCCGCTTGCGATCACGTAAAGCAACGCGGCGGCGGCAACGGCGCCGGTCACTTGCGCGATGATGTAGGGAGCGATCTGACCGGCTGGAAAGCGCCCGCCCGCGGCAAGCCCCACCGTGACGGCCGGGTTGAGATGGCAGCCGGATACATGGCCGATCGCATAGGCCATGGTGACGACGCTCAGCCCGAACGCAAACGACACCCCGACCAGTCCAATACCCACCTGCGGAAAGCCGGCGGCGATGACGGCGCTGCCGCATCCCGCAAATGTCAGCCAGAACGTGCCGATGGCCTCGGCGGCATATTTTTTCGTATCCATAAGATCCATAAGGTTGTCTCCCCAGATTTGTTGTTGCCGGGTCTCAGAACTCCGGGAACAGCCCTGATCCGGGCGCACAACGTGACAAATCAGGGCCGAACAGCGCCAGATTTGCCGCTTTTCTGGCTTTACTTGGCCCGGAAACCTGCGG
>JAYTFS010000274.1:0-6759 GCA_043734185.1 Pseudolabrys sp.
GCCTTATTGCGTCGCCTTGCGCCGTCAAATCCGCGCGAGAACGCGAGGCCGTCCGCCTCAGTGAGAATTTCCAATGGCCGACAAAATGCTGATCGACGCGACCCATCCGGAGGAGACCCGGGTGGTGGTGCTACGCGGCAACCGCGTCGAAGAATTCGACTTCGAGTCCGCTAACCGCAAGCAACTCCGCGGCAACATCTATCTCGCCAAAGTCACGCGCGTTGAGCCGTCGCTGCAAGCGGCCTTCGTCGATTACGGCGGCAACCGCCACGGCTTCCTGGCGTTTTCGGAAATCCATCCCGATTATTACCAGATCCCGGTCGCCGACCGGCAGGCGCTGATCGCTCAGGAAGAGCGCGACGCGCGTGAAGCCGACGCAGATGCCGACAACCGCGCCAACCGGCGCGGCGGACGCAACCGACACCGCAATTCCCGTTCCGATCGCCCGCGCGATCCGGTGCGTAGCGAACCGCTCGCCAGCGACGAACACGCGCCGCAAGAAGCCGCCAGCGAAGCCTCTGAGATTCCGGCAGGCGAAACCGGTGTGGGTCAAGATTCCGGTCATGAGACGACCGAGCAGATCGCCGAGATGGCGGCTCCGATTGCGACTGTCGAGCCGGATGCGGCGGCTCTCCAGGCACAGGAAGACGCGAAAGACGAAGCCCGCGAGGCTGCTGAGGCTCCCGCCGGCGATATCGAGCCAGCGCTCGAAAGCGACCAGCATCACGACGATCATGCCGAGGGCGAAGATCATCCGGCTGCGGAAGCACAAAACGGTGAACATCCCGCCGAGGCTGCGCCCAACGGCAATGGCGAAGACCATCACGAAGATGAAGCGGTGGAATCCGTCGGCGGCGCCGACGCACTCGAAGAAGCACAGGAACGCGCGCCGCGCTTCCGCCGTCAGTACAAAATTCAAGAAGTCATCAAACGCCGCCAGGTGATGTTGGTGCAGGTGGTCAAGGAAGAGCGTGGCTCCAAGGGTGCGGCTCTCACCACCTATCTCTCGCTCGCCGGACGCTATTCGGTTTTGATGCCCAACACCGCGCGTGGTGGCGGCATCAGCCGCAAGATCACAAGCGGCGAAGACCGCACGCGACTAAAGGAAATCGCTCAGGAATTGGAAGTGCCGGAAGGCATGGGCGTCATCCTGCGCACCGCAGGCGCCAGTCGCACCAAGATCGAAGTCAAACGGGATTTCGAATATCTGCTGCGGCTTTGGGAGACTGTGCGCGATCTCACCCTCAAATCCATGGCGCCCAAGCTCGTCTACGAAGAAGGCTCGCTCACCAAACGTTCGATCCGCGATCTCTACTCAAAGGACATCGACGAAATCATCGTGTCCGGCGACGAAGGCTACAAGGAAGCGCGCGAGTTCATGCGCATGCTGATGCCGAGCCACGCCAAGAATGTGAAGCTGTACAAAGACGGCACCCCGCTGTTCACACGGTATGGCATCGAGAGCCAGCTCGACGCCATGTTCTCGCCCACAGTGCAACTGCGTTCGGGCGGCTACATCGTGATCAATCAGGCCGAAGCGCTGGTCGCAATCGATGTCAACTCGGGGCGAGCGACGCGCGAACACCATATCGAAGACACCGCACTCAAGACCAATTGCGAGGCGGCTGACGAAGTCGCGCGGCAATTGCGCTTGCGCGACCTTGCCGGCCTGATCGTCATCGACTTCATCGACATGGACGAAGGCCGCAACAATCGCGCCGTAGAACGGCGTATGAAGGACGCGCTCAAATACGACCGCGCCCGCATCCAGGTAGGCCGTATTTCGCATTTCGGCCTATTGGAAATGTCGCGTCAGCGCATTCGCACCTCCGTGCTGGAAAGCTCGACCGAAAAATGCCCGGTCTGCGGCGGCTCAGGTCACGTCCGCTCGGTATCGTCGGTCGCGCTGCAGTTGCTGCGCGCCATCGAGGAAATGCTCAACAAGGGCGCCACGCACAATCTGATCGTGCGCACGCGTTCGGAAGTCGCGCTGTATGTGCTCAACCACAAGCGCGGCCACTTGCGGGCGTTGGAAGAGCGCTTCCGCCTGACCATCACCATTTCGGCCGATCCGACGGTAAACGCTCAAGTGTCCTACATCGTCGATCGCGGCGAGCAGGTGCATACGGTTGAGGCCGCCAAGGCTTTGGCCGCGGCCGCGCCGCAGATGATTACGACGCTGGATGCGGACGAGGACATTCTTGATGCCGCGGCTGGAACGGAAGCAGACGAGGAGATCGAGGACGAAGCCGACGTCGAATCTGAGGCTGGCGAAAGCAATGTCGAACAAGTCGGCGAGCATCCCGAGCACGCGGAAGCGGTTTCCAATGGCCTGCGCCCCGAAGGCGAGCGCGATGCCGGCCGCAGGCGGCGCCGGCACGGCCGTGGCCGTGGACGCGGCGGTGAGCCGCGCGAACCGCGTGAAGGCGGCGCGCAATTTGGCAACGCACCCGGAGCCGTTCAGACCAACGGCCCCGAGGATCACGACGATGCAGCGCCCGAGGAAGCAGGCGCGGCACAGCAGCCCCGCCGCGAAGGCGCGCCAAGCAATGGCGAAGGCGGCGATACGGCCGAAGGCCGGCGCCGCCGCCGCCGCGGCCGCCGCGGCGGACGCCGCAATCGCAATCGCAATGGCGACGCCCCTGCTTCGTTCAATCCGAATGAAGCGGCGCCTGACGCAACGCTCGAACGCGCGGTTGCCGATCTCGACCGGCCGCCGTCGAAGTTCGACAGCGCGCAAGTGAGCCAAAGTCCTGCCTATTCGCCACCACCTTATCAGCCGCCTGCCGCAGCCCCGGCTGAAGCACCCGCGGCCAGCGCGTCATCACAAGAGCCGCCACGCCGGCGCTCGACCATCCGCGAGCCGGCCCCGTTTGCCGCCTCGGGGGCATCTCCTTCCCTCGCAACGGCATCGCCGCCACCAACGCCAGTGGTTTCCAGCACCGCCGAACCGGCAGCGCCGAAACGTGGCTGGTGGGGCAAGCGCCTGCTCGGCGATAAAGAATAAAGCGCGGCGATGAAGTCCGCCTGGTCCGATCGCGAGGCGAAAGACGCGGTCGACCATTATGGCAAGGCCGGCATAGCCGCCGATCTGGCGCTACGGGTCTATTCCACGCGCTTGCTCGGCAGCAACCCGAAGCTCGTCTTGCATGGCGGCGGCAACACCTCCGTGAAAATGACGGCGCGCGACCTCACCGGCGAAGAGGCCGCGGTGCTGCACGTCAAGGGTTCCGGCTGGGGTATGGGCGTCATCGAGCCTGCCGGCATGCCGGCGGTGCGGCTGGAGGCCTTGTACAGGCTGCGCGCGCGCGACGCGCTAAGCGACGACGAAATGGCGCGCGTACTGCGCTCCACGCTGCTCGATCCACAAGCGCCCTCGCCGTCTGTTGAGACGCTGCTGCATGCCTTCGTGCCGGCGAAATTTGTCGACCACACGCATTCGACCGCGGTGCTCAGCCTGATCGACCAGCCGAATTCCGCCGCACTGTGCGCGGAGATCTATGGGTCACGGCTTGGTTACGTGCCCTACATCATGCCGGGCTTTGCGCTGGCAAAGGAAGCGGCTGTAGTTTTCGATAAGAATCCAAACGTCGAAGGCCTGATCCTCGACAAGCACGGCATTTTCACGTTCGGTGGCACCGCGCGCGAGGCTTACGAGCGCATGATCGAGCTCGTGACGCTGGCCGAAATGCGGTTGCAGAAAAACCGCAAGACATTTGCGAGCGCCAAGCTGCCGCAACAGATCGCGCCCTCCGTCGATGTGGCGCCGATCCTGCGCGGCGCCTGCGCGCTCAAGGATGCCGGTGGCGAAGGCGCTCACAAGCGCATGATCCTGGAGTTCCGCACTAGCGATGTGATTGTCGACTACGTCAACGGCAAGGACGTCGCGCGCTACGCCCAGGCCGGCGTGCTCACGCCCGACCACGCCATCCGCACCAAGAATTGGCCGCTGATCGTTCCGGCGCCACAAGCCGGCAAGCTCGAGGAATTCAAAATCGCCGCGCACAAGGCCGCGCAACAATTCATGACCGATTACGCCGCCTATTTCGCGCGCAACAAAAAACGTGCGCCCGCCGCCGCGATGCACGATCCGCTGCCACGCGTCATTCTGGTGCCGGGGCTGGGACTTTTTAGTCTTGGCACTAGCGCCAAGGATGCCAAGATTGCAGCCGATATTGCCGATGCCGCGATCGAGGGCATCACCGGCGCCGAGGCCATCGGAAAATTCACCTCGATTTGCGAAGCCGACATGTTCGACATGGAATATTGGTCGCTGGAATTGGCCAAGCTCGGCGCGCGCAAGGCTCTGCCGCTCGAAGGCCAGGTCGCGGTCATCACCGGGGCCGGCGGCGCGATTGGCGCGGCCATTGCCAAATTATTCGCGGAAGCCGGCGCCGAAGTCGCCCTGCTCGATCTCGATTCCAACGCCGCACATGAAAAAGCCAAGGCGATCGGTGGCAATGCAATTGCGCTGGCCTGCGACGTCACCAATGCGACATCGGTTCAGGCCGCATTCCACCAGGTCGTCGCCACCTTCGGCGGCGTCGATATCGTGGTGTCGAATGCGGGCGCGGCCTGGCAAGGCAGGATCGGCGAAGTCGACGAGGCGATTTTGCGCGAAAGCTTCGAATTGAATTTCTTTGCGCATCAGAAGGTCGCACAGGCCGCCGTCAAGATCATGCTGGCGCAAGGCACCGGCGGCTGCCTCTTGTTTAACGTGTCGAAGCAGGCGGTCAATCCGGGCGCCAATTTCGGCCCCTATGGCTTGCCCAAGGCGGCAACGCTGTTCCTGCTGCGGCAATATGCTCTCGATTACGGCGCCGACGGCATCCGCGCCAATGGCGTCAACGCCGACCGCATCCGTTCCGGCTTGCTCAATGACGACTTCATCAAGGAGCGCTCGACAGCGCGCGGCGTCTCCGAAAAGGAATACATGACCGGCAATTTGCTGGCGCGCGAAGTCACCGCCGACGATGTCGCGCAGGCCTTTCTCGCCCAGGCGCTGGCGCTCAAGACTACAGCCGATATAACCACCGTCGATGGCGGCAACATCGCTGCCGCGTTACGCTAAACTCCCTCGCCTGATTCCGCTGTTAGAGGAGCCCTGCCGATGCCCCGCACTTTAGGACTGATGAGCCTGTTGCCCTTCCTGTTGCTGGCGACGCCGGCGTCGGCTGCAACGCCAGCGCAGAAGATGGAAACCTGCAAATTCGGCGCGGATGACCAGAAATTGGAAGGCGCCAAGCGCAAGGCCTTCATGGCCAAGTGCATGTCCAACAAAGACGACAAGCGCGGCCCCGTCGAAAAAAAATAGCCGCGACGAGGCCGCCCGCGACGCATCCATGGAACCCGGATGCCAGTCCGCCGCCTATCGGCGGACCAGTTCCATCACCAACCACAAAGGCGACAATCATGGGTTTCGACCAATATCACGAGCCGCCCGACGAACTTTCCCAGAAAACCCGCACCTTTGCGCGCATGTGCACGTCTTTGATCGAGGAAGCCGAGGCGATCGGCTGGTACGAGCAACGCATTTCGCTGGAAAAAGACCCCGAAGCAAAAGCCATCATGAAGGACGCCCAGAAGGAAGAATTCAAGCACTTCGGGATGGATCTGGAATTTCTGCTGCGCCGCAAGCCGGAATGGCGGGCTGAACTCAAGGAAATTCTCTTCACGAGAGGTAGCATCGTCAAGGCTGGCGAGCGCGGCGAGAAAAAGTCGACTGACGCAAATTCCCCATAAAAATAAAAAAGAGGCGATCGAACCGGATGCGGGTCGATCGCCTTTTTTGTTTAGGAGCTTGTCGTCAGTGATGCATGAACAAAGCAAGCAGCAGAATAATCGGCAGCGGGACCCCCAGGATCCACAACAGCGCACCTCTTCCAAAGCCCATGACAATCTCCCTTGTTGAGATGAAATAATTCGCTGGCTGCCCAAAAGTTCCAGGCCGGTAATCTGGTAGCGCGAGAATGCGCACCACGCGGAACCAAGTTCCCTTCCCCGTGTTGAAGCCGCGCGAGGTGTGGAATTTTTCCGCCTGCAAGGAGGCTGGGATCACATGGCGACATATAATTCAGGTGATGACATTCATTCGGCTGTCAGTTGGAGCGCTGTTTTAGCAGGCGCCACAGCGTCCGTGGCGATTACATTGGTCATGGTTGCGTTTGGAGTTGGTGTAGGATTTTCCGTGGTCTCGCCTTGGGCCGAAAAAGGCATAACGGCGACATTCACAGTCTCTGCTGGTGTTTACCTGATTGCTTCGGCGATGATCCCCGCCATTGTCGGCGGTTATTTGGCCGGCCGGTTGCGCTCGCAGTGGTCGACCGTGCACGAACACGAACGATATTTTCGTGATTCAGCCCACGGCTTTTTGGTCTGGGCTGTGGCGACGGTAGCCTGCGCGGCCGTCATGGGAGGCGCGTTTTCTCATCTTCTGGGCACGGTCGCCCCGGCGACAAACGTTGCCGCGGACGTCGCGCGAAAGTCGTACGCCACGTTCTCGCTTTGGCTGGTCGCGTCCATGTTTGCCGGCGCTTTGTCGGCCAGTCTGGCGGCCATTGAAGGCGGACTTTTGCGAAACGGCCAGTGGTGGCTGACGCCCGGCGCCGCGCGCCGCCGGTCGTAATTTACAAACATCGCATCGAACCTTTGAACAACAGGAGTCTCACATGCCCATTCTGCTCTGGTTGCTCGGCCTCCCCATCGGCTTGATCATTATTTTAATGCTGTTGGGCGTCGCCTAATAAAACAAAAGCCCCG
>JAYTFS010000275.1:0-4361 GCA_043734185.1 Pseudolabrys sp.
TTTTTCATGACAAGTTGGATCGACTTGGGAGCGTCCTCAATCGCATCGGCTTCCCGCTGCAGAGCTGCTTGATAACCCTCGATCACTTGTTCAAGGATACGGGCCGTAGTTACGCCGGGAAGGTCGGAGCCGCGCGAAGCTGTCGCCAGCGACAAGGCAAGCCGGATGATATCGTGTGCAGGATTTCCGATGACAGTTTGATCGACATCTCTGATCTGGATGTCTATGCGTCCATCGACGTCTGCCACCGGTCCGAGGTTTCCCGCGTGACAGTCGCCACAGATCCACACCGCCGGTCCTTCGGGGAGCGTACCACGCTTCTGATGCTCGAGCCATTCGTAGAATTTTACGGTGCTGCCGCGTACATATGCATGTGCGGATCGGGCCATCTTAAGGGATTGGTGAGAGCGTAACGCTGAAGCGCGATCACCGGGGGCAAGAGATTGTTTAGAGGCCATGAATATTTTCGTACCAAAATCAAGCTGCAGTACCGGGCCTCCCTGAGGGATGGGTCGGTATTGCACTTGGGAAGCACCACAGATCAGTGATGCATAAAAATTGCGAGAAGAAGAATTATCGGCAGCGGGATGCCGACTAAACAAAGAAGTGCGCCTTTTCCGAAGCCCATCCTATCCTCCTGTTTTGTTTTGGGAATACGCGCAAAGATGGCTAAGGTTCCAATGTCGGAACCACTAACGTCACCTGAGCGTTCTAGGGCAGAGTGAGCATTACGTCGTCTTCGCCTACCAACAGCCGATGCGCACTTCGTCGACGACCACGCCGCCGGTGGACAAGCCCACGGTATCGGCTGATCACGTAATTACGGCAAGCCGGAAGACCGGATGAGCGCGGATCGTCGTTCAGTCTTCATTGGTCGAGCGCGATGCTCGGGCGTGCTGGCGGGAAGTAGAATTTCTCTGGCAGGTTTTGATGGTTGCTTCCAGGGAATGAGGATCACGTCAGGTTTTTCAGAAGAGCGTTCTATTGCCTGGCCATCGTCGGGGCTTTCATAATCGCGATCCGTATCGTCACCTTTGAGATGGATCGCCAGTTGATTTCGCCGAACCTCAATTCTTGCGACGGCGGCCTCACTCGATTGCCTCGCGAGGTGGGGTTGATGGCTCGGTCTGCTCCGCGATGCTGCCGTGGCTTGCAAGCGCCTTGACGACCGCACCGTCGGTCTCGCCGATCGAGCCGACGAGGGGGCCCGGAGGCTGTCCGGCGGTGAACAGCAACGGTTAGCCCTAGCGCGTGCCTGGGTGACGGAACCCGAGCTCCTGCTTCTTGATGAACCCACCGCCAGCCATGGGGGTTTACTTCGCGGCGGAGGGGGTCCCTAGCCCGCAGCTGATAAAGAACCTTACCTCCGTGTCTCTGTCGTAAACCTAATCCGGCTGGCGGATGGCGGCGAATCGGGCGATGCTTGTGCATGAGGGACCTTTGCAGGCTTATTGGTTGAATCCGGTCGCCAGCAGCGCTTGAGGCAGGGAGACTTTGCGCCAGCAAATAAACGTGCTGCGGCGAACTGCTCCAAAGAAACGTTCCTTCAGCGCAATCGACCGGTTAGTGTTCGTTGGTCTCTACCGATTGTTCCCCAAAGTGTGCGATGCGCTGACGATCGTGAAGCCAGAAACCATTGTCCGCTGGCACCGCGCTCGGTTCAGATCGTACTGGTGATGGCAGCCGCGACCTCGTGGTGGCCGACCAAGGGTCCCGCTGGAAATACGCCGGCTAGTACGCGAGATGAGCATCGCCAACTCGCTGTGGGGAGCACCGCGAATCCATGGAGAGCTCCTCAAGCTCGGCATCGAAATCGGGCAGACCAGCGTGGCCAAGTATATGGCCACACAGCGAGGCCCGCCGTCCCAAGGATGGAAGACATTCCATAATCATGCCGACGGCATCGCCGCGATGGATCTGTTCGTCGTGCCGACAATCTCGTTTCGTCTCCTCTATGGACTGCTGATCGTGGGGCATGGCCGACGGCAGATTTTTTGGTTTGGCGTCACCTCGCACCCCACCGCTGAATGGATCGCAAATCAAATCAAAGAGGCTTGTGGCTGGGAACAAGCTCCCCGATACCTGACCCGCGATCGGGACGGGGCCTACGGTGAGATCTTCATCCGAAGACTGCGATCAATGGGCATTCGCGATCGGCCGACGTCGCCGCGTTCTCCATGGCAAAACGGATACGCCGAACGGCTGATCGGTTCGATCCCCCGGGAATGCGTCGACCATACTGCGGTAGCGCCATCCCCCAAAGGACGTTGCTCGAGGCTGATGGGAAACACTATCAAGACACATACATGGCTTCGGGCTTTCATTCGAACTCACCAGTACACAAAAGAGCCACACAAAGGAAAACGGCCCGCCGAGAAGGCGGCGCAATCACCGGAGCTCAAGGCGGCGTTCATCAAACATGAGCGCGAGACACGCGGCCAAATCGCAAGGCTCGAAAAAGTATTCAAGATTATTGGGAAGCCAGTGCGCGGCAAGGTCTGCGAGGCGATCAATGGCATAACCGACGAGGGTGCTGAGATTATGAGAGAGTTCAAAGGAGCCCCGGCCCTCGATGCCGGCCTTCTGGCGTCCGCGCAAGCCGTCGAACATTATGAAATTGCGCGGTACGGCACCTTGCGCACTTGGGCCGAAGAATTGGGATTTGGCGATGCCGCTCGGTTGTTCGAAGCTACGCTCGTTGAAGAAAAAACTACTGACAAAAACCTGACCGCGCTTGCTAAGTCTGTTGTCAACATCGAAGCCGAAGGTGTGGACGCGTGACATAAAGCACAATCGCCGGAGCCGGTGCTCAAGCGGCTCCGGTGTCGTCGCAGCTACATATTTTGTAGTGCGCGCACCCGGTTCGGCCCCGGGAACGAACGGAACAAAATCCCCCTGGGGAACTTGGAACCAAACTGATTTCTTATAAGCATAAATGAGGATTGTGATGTCGAACGGAATGCCTTCCATGACAGCGCTATTGGGCATGCTCGCCCTCGCCGGATACCAGAACCGGGACAAGTTGGCCGAAATGCTCGGGGGCGCTACCGCTCCAGTAGGTTCGGCGAGCCAACATTCTTCGCCTCTCGGCGGCTTGTTTGGGAATCTTGGCGGCATGCTTGGCGGAGCCGGCGCGCGCGGCCTTTTGAGCGGCGGGATTGGCGAGTTAATCAAAAAGTTTCAAGAAAACGGACAGGTGACACAGCCCGTTCGTGGATCGCTAACGGCCCCAATCAAGAAATCTCACCTCCCGACGTCAAACGAGCCATTGGTCCCGATATGCTCGCGGCATTAGAGCAGCAGACGGGTTTATCGCAAGAAGAGTTGCTGGCGCGCCTGTCCCGAGAATTGCCGAATGTTGTGGATAAATACACGCCCGACGGTCGCATTCCCCACTAAACTAAAACAAGCAAAGAGGCCGGACATGAGCATTCTCTGGACCATCATTATTGGATTTGTTGCCGGCGTTATCGCAAAGTTTCTTATGCCGGGCAATAACGAACCGTCCGGCTTTCTTTTGACAGCCGGGCTCGGCATCGTTGGCGCTTTCGTGGCCACGTATTTGGGTCAAGCTCTTGGGTGGTATGGCCCGGGTCAAGGTGCCGGTCTCATCGGTGCAGTTGTCGGCGCGATCATCGTCCTTCTCATCTACGGCTTGGTCGCGGGACGAAGCCGAGCAATCTAAACACTGAAAAGGGATTGATTACATGGGTATCTTCGGAAAAATTATGGGCGCGATTTTCGGATCGCACGCAGAGGCTGCTGCAATGCCCTCCGGTAGTGCGAGCCTTGCCAAGCCAGCATCCGGTGCGTCGCAATCCGGCTCGCCGAGCGCGACCGTTACGCCTTCTTCGCCGGGCATGTCCTCTCCGGGTGGAGCGGACGTGGATGTCGCGGCGATCCTCGATAAAGCCGTAGCGAGCAAAGGCGAAAAGCTGGCTTGGAAAACCTCCATCGTTGATCTTATGAAGGCGCTCGATATCGATTCAAGTCTCACGGCGCGAAAGGATCTTGCAAAAGAGCTGGGTTACACCGGCGATAATTCCGACTCGGCGACCATGAATATCTGGCTACATAAAAAAATGATGGCCGAATTGGCCGCAAATGGCGGAAAGCTTCCGGCTGATATCAAGCACGCCTAAGGTTTTGGGGGGGCTTCTACGAAGCCCGCTGCGTCCCCCGAAAAGCCAAGTTGATTACCCTGCGCATTATGATCGTTGAGGGTGACCCGATAATCGCAACGGCGGCACGAGCTATGTTAGGGGACGCAGGGCACGAGATCGTCGGCCCCGCTTCCTCGGTTGCGGAGGCCGTGCGCGAGGCGGAAAGCGGTATTTGACTGGCGGCGGGATTCCGAAACA
>JAYTFS010000276.1:0-4245 GCA_043734185.1 Pseudolabrys sp.
CCTATAATCTGCCGCATGTGAAACTGGTCGACGTCTCCAAAACGCCGATCGAGCGCTTCACGGCCATTGGCATCGAAGTCGCCGGCACCGAATATCCGCTCGACGCCATCGTCTCAGCCACCGGCTTTGCCGCGATGACCGGCTCCTTTGACAAGATCCGCATCACCGGCCGCAACGGGCAGACGCTGGCCGAAAAATGGCGCGCCGGCCCCCGCGCCTATCTCGGCGTAGCAACGGTCGGCTTTCCCAATTTGTTCACGATCACCGGGCCCGGCAGCCCGTCGGTGCTGGCGAGCATGATCCAGGCGATCGAGCAGCATGTCGACTGGATGGCCGACTGCATGGCCCATCTGCGCGACATCGGTGCAGCGACGATCGAGCCCATCGAGCAATATCAGGACGAGTGGGTCGAGCACGTCAATGAAGTCTCAAAAATCTCGCTGCGCTCGACCTGCAGTTCCTGGTATGTCGGCGCCAACATCCCCGGCCGTCCGCGCGTCTTCATGCCCTATATCGGCGGCTTTCCAATCTACGTACAGAAATGCAACGAGGTCATGAGCAACGGTTTTGAGGGTTTTGTGATCGACGGCGCCGACCCGCGCAACGAAGCGCCGCGCGTTCGGCTAACCGAACGCTGGCGCGTCCCGCTCGATATCGACGTGATCTCGCCCGCCGCCGTCGCCGCCCGGCGTGTACCCGTGGTCTGAGTATTCTATCGGCTCGAAACCAGCCGCAACCGCGGCTTGATGGTCTCGTCGAGTTCGGCCTTGAGCTCGTGGACGCGCGGATCGTCGGAACGGGCTGCGCACACCGAATACTGATTGACCGAACGTATCAGCGCGCGGCGCTCGTCGTCCCGTTTCGTCACCTGCGGGCTGGAAAGCCTCAGCACCATTTCGCCGAGCTGCACCAGCAATTCATCGATCGCACGGTCAATCGCGGCAACTTCCTTCATTCCGCGTCTCCCTTCCAAAGGAGCAATCAACAACCGGGATGGCGGTTCCCCGCACTCCTTCCCGATGGATAATCGAGAGTAAACGGGGAACAGCCTATCAACGGGCGCGCAAATTCTGCTTGATGGAATTCCTATCAATTTAGCGAAATTGAAGGCGTTGCTATTCGATGACTTCATCGACCGTCGCCAGCAGCGTGGCGGGCACGACCAGATCGAGCGCCTTGGCGGTCTTGAGGTTGACGATCATCTCAAACCGGGTCGGCTGCTCGACCGGCATATTGGCGGGCTTCTCCCCGCGCAGGATGCGATCGACATAGCCCGCGGCCTGGCGGAACAGGCCGGGGATGTAGACGCCGTAGGTCAGAAGCCCGCCTTCATCGACGAGGGCACGTAGCGCGGAGACGACAGGCATTTTCAAGGCAAGCGTTTGCGCAATAATTTGCTTGCGAAAACTGCTGGTGAAAGGGTCGGGTGGCAGCACCAGCGCGCCGCCTGGCTCGCGGCCGAGCGCGGCAATGACGGCTTCGATCGCAGCGAAATCAGATACGGGCGCGTCGACAACATCCATCGAAAGCTGGCGCGCTCCCGACTGGGCCGACTGGAGACCTATCCTTGAGCCAGGATTGGCCGGATTGTACATGAACGCCACGCGCTTGACCTGCGGCGCGATCTGCTTGAGCAGGTCGATCCACTTCGCGCCAACGGTCGGTTCCAGATTCGAGAATCCCGTGGTGTTGCCACCCGGATGCGAAAGCCCGGCGACAAATCCCTGCGCCACCGGCTCGCTCACGCCGACGAAAACGATCGGTGTGGTGGCGGCAATCGCCTGAACCGACCGCAGCGCCGTGCTGCCGTTGGCGACGATCACGTCCGGCGACAACCGGCCCAGTTCCGCGGTGACGTAACCTGTCCAGTCGGAGCCGAACGTGCCCCAGAGATAATCCACCGCGATGTTGCGTCCTGCCACCCATCCCGCGCCTTCAAGGCCCTGACGAAAGGCCGCAGCTCTGGCCTGGCCTTGCGGATCACTCTCCGCATAGAGCATCAACACGGCGACACGCCGCATTCGCGCCGGCTGCTGCGCGCCGACCGCGCACGGCCACGCCACCGCTGCGCCGCCGATCGCTGCGAGAAATTCACGCCGCTTCATGTTGCGCTGCCAGAAAAATATTCCGCGACATAGGCAAACTATAGCAGGCGCGCTGGCCTGCGTCCTGCAGCCATGCGGCAAAACCTAATTGCCGGAGCTGGGTGTGCCACCTATGGTGCGGCCCTGTCCAACGCGAGGCTCCCTGCATGGTTACGCCGCTCGATCCCGTCATCGCCCAGATCATTCCGCTTTTGCCGCTGCGCGATCCCACGGCGATGACGCCGCAGAGCGCGCGCGATGCGTTGCGTGCGCTGGCGGATTCCCGCAGCGCGGTGCCGCCGCCTGCGGTAGCGAGCGCAGAAAACATCAAGGTGAAGGGTGCGGCCGGCTTCCTTGCCGCGCGGGTCTATCGCAACACCAACGAAAAATCGCCGACGGTGGTGTTCTTCCATGGCGGCGGCTGGGTCGCCGGCGATCTCGAAACCCACGACCGGCAGGCGCGCCTGCTCGCGATCGAAACCGGCGCCGTCGTCATCTCCGTCGATTATCGCCGCCCGCCCGAGGTGCGTTTTCCGGGCGCGTTCGAGGACGCTTTCGCCGCCGTCAAGGACATCGTCGAACGCATCGCCGAGTTCGGCGGCGACATCAACCGCATCGGCGTCGCCGGGGACAGCGCCGGGGGCAACCTGGCCGCCGTAACGGCGATCGCCTGCCGCGACGCCGGCATCAAGCTCGCGGCGCAATTGCTGGTCTATCCCGTCACCGATGTTTTCGGCAATTTTGCCGACGCCAAAGAGAACGCGCGTTTCCCTTCACGCGCGGAAAATGCCGAAGGCTATTTCCTGTCGCGCGCAGTGATGGAATGGTTCTGCGGCCACTACCTCGCCAACGCCGCTGAAGGCGCCGACTGGCGCGCGTCGCCGTTGCGCGCCAAGAGTCTCGTCGGGCTGGCGCCGGCGATCGTCACCACCGCGTGGTTCGATCCGCTGCGCGACGAAGGCAAGGCCTATGCGGACGCGCTTATCGCCGCCGGCGTCGCCACCAAATATTACGACGGCCCAGGCCTGATCCACGGCTATTTCGGCCTCGGCGAGGCGTCGGAAGCCGCCAAGCGCGAGGCGCAACGCGCGCGCGCCGATTTCAAGGCGCTGCTGACAGCCGGGGCCTGAACGCTGCAGGCCTTGTCAGCGCCAGCGAGCTGAGCAACTATCCCTTCCAATCGGCCCACTGTCAGGTGCGGCTGGGTCGTTCGGACGCCAAGATCCGACCAGGGAGGATAGACATGCTCGCATCCATCCGTTTGCGCGGCGTTGCCGTCGCCGCATTATTGCTCTCGGCCATTTCGGGCGCATTCGCCGAAGGTCCGGTCACGGCCAAGCCCGAGGAGACGGGTTTTTCGAGTGCAGGCCTCGCGCGTATCGACGCCTATCTCAAGAACGAGATTGCCACGGACAAGATCCCGGGCGCGATCATGATGATCCAGCGCAACGGCAAGACCGCCTATTTCAACAGTTTTGGTGTTCGCGATCCCGGCACCAAGGCGCCGATGACGCCGGACACCATCTTTCGCATCTATTCGATGTCGAAGCCGATCACCACGGTAGCGGCGATGATGCTGGTCGAAGAAGGTAAGCTGCAGCTCGACGAACCCCTGTCCAAATACATCCCGGCCTTCGCCGACGTGAGGGTCGGCGTCGAGAAGAAGGGCGAGGACGGAAAAGTTGGCCTCGACCTGGTCCCGGCCAGGCGCCCGATCACGATCCAGGATCTGATGCGTCACACCGCCGGCCTGACCTACGGCTTCTTCGGCGAAGGCGCGGTCAAGAAGCTCTATGTCGAGGCCAAATTGGGTGAAGGCGATCCGGACAACGCCCTGTTTGCCGACCGGTTGGCCAAGTTGCCGCTGGTCTATCAACCCGGCTCGACATGGGACTACAGCCAATCGACCGATATCCTCGGCCGCGTGATCGAGGTGGTTTCCGGAAAATCGCTGCTGCAGTTCGAGAAGGAGCGACTGCTCGATCCGCTCGGCATGACCAATACCAGCTTCTATGTCACCGATGCGGCCAGGCAATCACTGATCGCCGAACCGTTTCCGAACGACCGCAAGATCGGCGCCGGTTCGGAAATGGGCGACCCGCGCGTCGCCAAAAAATGGGAGTCCGGCGGCGGCGGCATGATGTCCACGATCGGCGACTAT
>JAYTFS010000277.1:0-2634 GCA_043734185.1 Pseudolabrys sp.
CCCGCAAAGCTCGGGAAAATCAATGCACCCGGCCACCGCGCCGGGGTCACCAAGCGTCAATGCTTCTGCCAAGGCGTTTTTACACGACCAAGACCCATCAGCGACATCGCTGGCTGATTATTGCTGTAATGCACAATCGAGTTTTTGCTGACGCCGGAAGCGCCGGCGAGTGGAGCTGCCGAGCGCTCGCCGGGCCGACTGCCGAACGTAAGACCGCTAAAGATTATGGTAGAGCGAGCACTCTCCTTCCAGTTTTCTCCGCGCGCAACATCGGTGTTCTATCCGAGGATTATCGTAATCTGCATGCGGTGCCCAATCGTGACGTCCGCAGTCGCCTATCGTCCACCCTAAACCTGTGTGGCGGCGGCGCGTCGCGGATTACGGCGAGGTGTTTTCACGTTCGAGAAGCGTTTCGATCAGGAAGCGGCGTAGAAGTTCCATTGGCGCCATTACGCCGGGAAGTTCATTGAAACGGTCGTCCGATCGGATATCCCAGTTAGGTGGGTAACTTTGCGCCAAACATTTCACGGAAGGCCAACTCGCCTTTCGGAGTTACCAGCACGGCTCTGGTTTCGACGAGACGGCGCGTCCATCCTTGCTGCATGCTATGCTCGCAAATCGTCGCGCCGAGAATGCCGGCAAGGTGCGGCCTACGTTCACTCCAATCGAGACACGGACGACAAAGAACGCGCCCTGATCGCTTCGTACGTCTCGCCAGCATTGGCGCGGTGTCCATGCCCAACTTAGCGAGACGGGCAATGCCGCATTCGGTCAGGATGCCGGCGTCCCTGGTCAACTCAACATAGCCGTCGCGGACGAGCGCATCGGCGATAGAAACTCCAAGCTGGCCGGCAAAATGGTCGTAACAGGTCCGGGCCCTGCGGAGCGCGGCTTCCTTCGGTCCGACTGTGAGCTTTTTATTGCGTGGCGCGAGTTCGGACGCCACCTGCATGATGCTTTCCAGCATTTGAGCAACTGAAGGAGTGGCGAGTCGATAATAGCGATGTCGCCCTTGCTTTTCGACATTTAATAGACCGACGCCGATCATCCGGTTCAAATGACCGCTCGCCGTCTGCGGAGTAATGCCAGCAACCTTGGTCAATTCGGTTGCGGTTAACGCTCGTCCGTCCATAAGCGCGTGCAGCATACTCGCGCGCCCCGGGTCGCCTGCCAAAGCGGCAACCTCGGCAAATAATCCGTTGCTGGCCATGTTCTGGTGCCTCCGCCAGCCAAGAATATAGCGCGCTCGCTATTCGATGCTTCGGCCGCTTCCGTAGCATATCGACGCGCTGGCCTGCATTGTATCGCCATGCAGACATGGCGGGCGGACAGTAGGAAAACAGACGTCTTCTATGGGTGGCGCGTCGTTGCGGCCGTATTCGTGCTTGCGACGTTCGGCTGGGGGGTCGGTTTTTACGGACCCCCCATCTACCTGCACACCGTTCAAGAAACGCGCGGATGGTCGCTGAATGTCGTTTCGATGGCGGTGACGGTCCACTTTCTGTTTGGTGCAGTTGTGGTCGCGAACCTGCCGACGTTATACCGGCATTTCGGCGTGTCCCGTGTTACAAAGGCTGGATCCACCGCGCTTGCGGTCGGCGTCGCGGGCTGGGCATTAGCTAAAGAACCTTGGCAGCTTTTTGCCGCGACGCTTGTCAGCGGGGCCGGATGGGCAACCATGGGCGCCGCCGCAGTCAACGCAATCATTGCACCATGGTTCGTGCGAACGCGACCGGCGGCGCTATCCTCAGCCTATAATGGGGCAAGCATTGGTGGCGTCGTCTTCTCGCCGCTCTGGGTTGCCACGATAGGACTGTTCGGATTTCCTTGGGCCACAGTGGCGATTGGCCTCGTCATGATTGTTGCAATTTGGATTTTGGCCGATGTGTACTACGCCAAGGCGCCAGAGCAGATGGGATTGAGCCCCGATGGCGTTGCGCCCATTTCGCATCCGGCGCCGCCAGTCGAAAGATCATGCCTGAATAATCAACTATGGCGAGACCGAAGATTCATCACGCTTGCTGCGGGTATGACCCTCGGCCTGTTTGCGCAGATCGGACTTCTCGCTCATCTATTTTCATTGCTCGTACCAGCATTGGGTGAGCAACTTGCCGGCTTCGCGGCGGGCTTGGCTACCGTTGCCGCCGTTGCGGGGCGTACGGTCGTCGGCTGGCTGATGCCCGTGGGTGCCGACCGCCGTTTGTTCAGTTGCGGCAATTACACTTTGCAAATTCTGGGATCGCTCGCTTTTTTGTTTGCAGCCGGCGCCAACATTCCTCTGTTGTTTCTGGGAATCGTGTTGTTCGGCGCGGGCATAGGCAACACCACGTCACTGCCGCCGCTGATCGCGCAGGCCGAATTTAACAAAGAGGACCTGTCGCGCGTGGTTCCGCTCATTGTCGCAATTAGCCAAGGGGCTTATGCGTTCGCGCCCGCTGGATTCGGCCTTATTCGAGCCTTCACTCCCCCGTGGTCCTCGGTATCGGCTGAGGCTGCACCCTGGGTGTTTATCGCTGCGGCATTTATCCAAACAATCGGCGTTGCGGCGTTCCTGATGGGTCGTCGGCAAAAAGAAGACGTACGAGGCAAAGTCTGAGTCACCAGCGGGAGCAGTGAGGTGTCCATGAAAATCGC
>JAYTFS010000278.1:0-5794 GCA_043734185.1 Pseudolabrys sp.
CGCGGCCAGACATGCGTATAATTACGCGGGCGAGACGACACGCTGGAACGCGACATGTGGTTACTCACTCATACGCACAAAACATAGAGTTTGAAATAAAGCAGGCCGGGGTAAACAAGGTTTTAAGAATTAGCGGATCGTTACGGCGCGATCCGAGTCTCGACAAAAATGCCACAGTTGCTTTTTACAATTCCTGCGCCTGACCGCGCAAAAGCGGCACGAAACGCACCGCTATGAGGTTGTCGCGCGTCAAACCCGTTTGCGACTTGTTAAGCCTGATGATGTGTTGCGTGCCGCCATGCTCGCCGAGCGGCAGCAGCATGACACCATCGTCGGCCAGCTGGTCGACCAAAGTCTGCGGCACCTGTTCAGCGGCAGCGGTGACGATGATGCGGTCGTAGGGCGCCCTGCCCGGTACGCCGGCAAATCCGTCACCGACGACAACCTCGACGTTGTTGTAACCGAGCGCCGAAAGCCGCGCGCGCGCCTGTTCGGCGAGCGTGCGATAGCGCTCGATGCTCACCACCTCGCGCGCCAGGCGGGAAAGCACCGCCGCTTGATAACCGGACCCGGTGCCGACTTCGAGCACGCGATGTTGCGGCCGCAACTTTAGCTGCTCGGTCATGTAGGCCACCACATAGGGCTGGCTGATCGTCTGCCCGCAGGAAATGGGCAGCGCCTGGTCGGAATAAGCGGCGCCTACAAATTGCGGCTCGACAAAACGCTCGCGCGGAACCTCGTCCATCGCCCGCAGCACCGCCTGGTCGCCAATGCCGCGGCGGCGCAGCGTCAGCAGGAATTCCATGGCGCCGGTGTCTTGCTCGCCACGCGGAGATTTGGACACGCTATCACCTCACTTTGACGGCAATTTTAGCATGATTGCGGGCCGTTTCGGTAAGCTTGACGAAAGCGCGGACGAATGGAACCTTCGCAGCACGGTCGTGAGATTTAAGGCAGGCGATGACGGATCCCAGCAAAGCCACGCGCGTTCTTGTGGTCGAAGACGAATACCTGATCCGCATGCTGCTGGAGGATATGCTGGCCGATCTCGGCTACGAGATCGCCGCGGCGGTCGGTACCCTTGCCGAGGCGAGCGAAGCCGCGGCAAACGCGCAATTCGATTTCGCCATTCTCGACGTCAATGTCGACGGCAAGGAAATCTATCCGGTGGCGGATATTCTGGCCAAGCGCGGCTTGCCGTTCGTTTTTGTCAGCGGTTACGGTGAGGCGAGCCTTGCCGAGCGCTATCGCGGCCGTCCCGCTCTGCAGAAACCGTTCCAGACCGAACAGCTCAAGACGACGCTCGCAAGCCTCGTCTCAAAGTAGAGCTTCCGCGAGCTTGGTCATGAACGGCTCGTCGGTGAGATCGAGCCGCAGCGGCGTTACCGAAATCTTTTTTTCATTGAGCGCGGCCATATCGCTGCCCGCCGCCGCACCCGGATTGCCGCCGCGGCCGAACGCGATCCAGTAATAGGGATTGCCGCGGCCATCGTTGCGCGGCTCGATGCGTAGCAGTTCCTGATCGCGCTTGCCTTGCACCGTGACCGCAACCCCCGCGACTTCTTTCGGCACACAGTCGGGGAAATTGATATTGACCAGCACGTCTTTCGGCACGCCGGCTTTCAGAATGCGCTGGATGAGATCGGGCGCGTGCGTGATCGCGGTTTCCCAATAAGGCGCGTGCTTGGTCGTGAAGGCATAGGCCTGCGACAGCGCAAACGATTTGATGCCGAGCACGGTGCCTTCCATCGCGCCGGCGACCGTGCCCGAATAAGTCACATCCTCGGCGCAGTTGCGGCCGCGATTGACGCCGGACAGCACCAGGTCCGGCATGTCCTTCATGATGTGGCGCGCTCCCATGATGACGCAGTCGGTCGGCGTGCCCTTCACCGCGAAATGCCGCTCGCCTACTTCGCGCAAGCGCAAAGGGTCATTCAGAGAAAGTGAATGCGACACGCCGGACTGATCGGTCTCCGGCGCCACGATCCAGATGTCGTCCGACAGCGCGCGCGCGATTTCTTCGCAGGCCTCAAGGCCCGGCGCGTGGATGCCGTCGTCATTAGTGATGAGGATACGCATTACGCCTTCTCGATCTTCGTGATGCCGCCCATGTATGGCTTGAGAGCTTCCGGCACGAGGATAGAGCCGTCTTCCTCCTGATAGGTTTCCATCACGGCAATCAGCGCGCGGCCGACCGCGACGCCGGAACCGTTGAGCGTGTGGACGTAGGCAGGCTTGCCGTCCTTGGCGCGATAGCGCGCGTTCATTCGGCGCGCCTGGAATTCGCCGCAGATCGAGCAGGATGAAATCTCGCGGTACATATTCTGGCCCGGTAGCCACACTTCAATGTCGTATGTTTTTTGCGCGGCAAATCCCATGTCGCCGGTGCATAGTGTCATGACGCGATAATGCAGATCGAGTTTTTTCAGGACTTCCTCGGCGCAGGCCAGCATGCGCTTATGCTCTTCCCCCGATTTTTCCGGCGTGGTGATCGAAACCAGTTCCACTTTGGTGAACTGATGCTGGCGGATCATGCCGCGCGTGTCCTTGCCGGCGGCGCCCGCCTCGGCGCGAAAGCACGGCGTGCAGGCGGTGTAGCGGCGCGGCAGTGTGTTTTCGTCGACGATAGACTCGCGCACAAGATTGGTAAGTGGGACTTCAGCGGTCGGGATGAGCCAGCGACCTTCAAAATCCATCGTTTCAGCTAGTCGCGCCTTCAAACTATCGTCGGTCACTTTTTCTGGACCGCCAGAAGCCGCGATGACAACGTTATGCAGCCCATCTAACGAATTCACATAGAATTGGTCGTCCCTAAATTTTGGTAACTGCGCTGTTCCAAACATAGCATCAGGACGTACCATCAGCGGCGGATTTACTTCCGTGTAGCCGTGCTTCTCGCTCGTATGTGTATCGAGCATGAACTGCCCGAGCGCGCGCTCCATGCGCGCCAGACCTTTCTGCAACACCACAAAACGCGCGCCGGATAGTTTTGCGGCCAACTCGAAATCCATCATGCCCAGCGCGGCGCCGAGATCAAAATGCTCTTTCGGCTTGAACGCATAATCGCGCTTTTTGCCGGATTGATGATGCTCGACATTGCCGTGCTCGTCGGCGCCTTCCGGCACATCGTCGAGTGGCAAATTTGGAATCTGCGCGAGTTCTTTTTCGAGTTCGTCGCCAAGTGTTTTCTGCTCGGCATCGAGCGCCGGCATGGTCTCTTTCAATTCGGCGACTTCGGCCATCAACTTTTGCGCCGCGGCCTCGTCTTTTTTCGCCTTGGCCGCGCCGATGTCCTTGGACGCCGCGTTGCGGCGCGCCTGGGCCTGCTCGGATTTTGTGATTGCCGCGCGACGCTTTTCATCGAGCGCGATGAGCTTCTCCGACAGCGGCTGCAAGCCACGCCGTTTCAGGCCCTTGTCGAAGGCCTCAGGATGCTCGCGAATCCATTTGATATCGTACATGCGGCGCTTCTAGCACGTCCGGCGATGACAGAAAGCGGGGTTGCGCCCTACTCCGCAGGCTTAGCGGTCGCGTCCGGCGCGGTAGCGGCCTTGGCGGCCGCATCCGCCACCGCCTTCTTCTCGACAAAGCGAACCGACCAGATCGATCCCTCATAGAGAATGAGCAGCGGCACCGCGAGCGACATCTGGCTGATCACATCCGGCGGTGTCAGCACCGCGGCCAGAACAAACGCGGCGACGATAAAATAGCGCCGCTTCTCGCGCAGCTGTTGCGAGGTGATCACCCCGATGCGGCCGAGCAGCGTCAGAATCACCGGCAACTGGAACGCCACACCGAAAGCCAGCACCAGCGTCATCATCAGCGACAGATATTCGCCGACCTTGGGCAGTAGCGCGATGCTCGCCTCGTTGGCGGTGCCCGGCTGCTGCATGCCGAGCGAGAACCGCACCAGCATCGGCAGCACCAGGAAATAGACCACCGTGGCGCCGAGCGCGAAGAAGAACGGCGTCGCCACCAGATACGGCAGAAACGCCTTGCGCTCGTTGCGATAGAGCCCCGGCGCGACGAACATATAAATCTGCGAGGCCACCACCGGAAACGACAGGAAGGCCGCGCCGAACATCGCCAGCTTCAATTGCGTGATGAAATATTCCAGCAGTGCCGTGTAGATGAATTTGGAATTCTCCGGCCCGGCCACCCAGACGAAAGGCCATACCAGGACATTGTAGATGTCCTTGGCGAATACGAAGCAGAGCGCGAACATCACGCCGAAAGCGAGCAGCGCCTTGATCAGCCGGGAGCGCAACTCGATCAGGTGATCCAGTAGCGGCGCTTTGGTTGACTCGATATCTTCCTGGCTCACGCTTTGCCCCCGGCCTGCTTTTCCGGTTCTTTGGGCTTCTCCGCTGCAGCAAAATCTTTTTCTGTGACCGGCGGCGGCAAGTCCGGCATGGGCACGTCGATGGCGGGGAGTGCGGTGACTTCTGGAAGTTGCGCCGGCTCAGTGGAAGGCGCAGCGCCTGAGGTCGCCGTCGATGCCAAAGGATCGGGGTTCTTCAACGGATCCGGCATCTCGAATGCCTTCTCCATTTCCTTTTGCGTGTCCGCGAGCGGATCGAAATTGGAAATGTCTTTAGTGATGTCTTCGGCGTGTTTCTTCAGGTCGGTCAGTTCGGCCTCGCGCAAGGCTTCCTGGAACTGCCCCTGGAATTCGTTCGCCATGCGACGGATCTTGCCCATCCACTGGCCAAGCGAACGCAATACGGTTGGCAGTTCCTTCGGCCCGATCGCAATCAGCGCGACGATGCCGATGACGACCACCTCGCCCCAACCTAGACCGAACATGAATTGGCTCGCTTAAAACGCCGCCGCCGCGGCATCGATCAGGAGCGCACGCTTTCGGTGCGGCGCTCGGTTTCCGATTTCGCCGTGCCGGTGGCATCGATTGTCTTGACCGGCTCACTCTTGGCGTCGGCCGTCTTTTCGTCTTCCGTCATGCCCTTCTTAAAGGCCTTGATGCCCTGCGCGAAGTCACCCATCAGCGACGAAATCTTGCCGCGGCCACCAAACAGCACCATCACGACCAGAAGGACGATCAACCAGTGCCAAACGCTAAACGAACCCATCGGCGAACCCTCCGCGGCAACGGCACGAACGCGCTCGTCCCGCCCATGATTTAGAAACTAGGCCCCGGAAGAGGCAAAAACAAGGACTTACGACCCCGCCATAAAGCCAGGACAGCGCGAAGGCCGCGCGTATTTGCTTGTAGTTCCGGGCCGTTAGGTCCTGTGCGGGTTAACTACTTCTCGCTCTGACCTGGCGGCGGGGCTAGGCCGAAGTCGAGATCGCCGGGTTCCAGCGGAACCTCGTCGTCGCGCAGCGTGGAGTCGTCCGACGGGATCGGCACGCCAAACCCGGTCGGCATGTTGCCTTCCAGCAGGCCCGCCCCTTTGAGCTCGTCGAGCCCCGGCAGGTCGCTGACTTCCTCGAGGCCGAAATGCGACAGAAACAATTCGGTGCTGCCGTAGGTGATCGGTCGGCCCGGCGCCTTGCGCCGGCCGCGCGGACGGATCCAGCCGGTCTTGAGCAGCACGTCGAGCGTGCCTGCGGCTGTGACGACGCCGCGAATTTCTTCAATCTCGGCGCGCGTCACCGGCTGATGGTAGGCAACGATCGCGAGCGTCTCAATCGCGGCGCGCGAAAGCTTGCGCGTCTCGACGGTGTTTTTGGTCAAGAGCCACGACAGATCGCTCGCAGTGCGGAAGGTCCATTTCTTGCCGACGCGCAAGAGATTGACGCCGCGCGTGGCATATTCCGCCTGCAGACGCGCGAG
>JAYTFS010000279.1:0-28905 GCA_043734185.1 Pseudolabrys sp.
GGCCACTTCGTCTTTGTTTTTTGGGTCTTCATACCAACGGGTGATCCGCAGCATGTCCTCCATGAAATCGACCATGGCGGCGCGGTTCTTGTCGATGAACGATTTGCGGGCATTCCAGGAGATCATCTGAGTGACGCCAAGCGCATCCTTCAGCTCGAACAGGACTTTGCCTTCCTCGCGCAGTTTCGGATTGAACGCGAAGGGGAGCACCGCCGGGACAAGATCCGCTTTTTTCTCCAGCAGCATGGCCGGCATGGCCGGCAGCGGACCTTCCAACATCGTGTAGTCGCGCTTGTCTTCAAGACCGTGCTTTTTCAGCATCGCGCGAATGGCAACATCGACAGCGCTGCCGGCGCCATTGGTGCCGATAACCTTGCCCTTAAGGTCCTCGACTTTGTTGATACCGCTGTCTTTGCGGACGTAATATTGCTGGCTGAAATATCCTGCGACGCCATCCTGAAATTCGTCAGCGATGACGCGGATATCGTCGAGCCCGGCGTTCTCGATCGCAATGGCGAGCGAGGAATAGGCGAGGTTGGAAATTTCCAACTCATTGTTGGCGATCGCCGTGATCATCTGCGGCGTTCCCTGGAAGCGGATGGCTTCCAGCGTGTAGGACTTGCCCATGTGCTGGGCGAGTTCCTTCTTTTCGAGAACAATCGAACCCCAATTGGCGACCGGGGCCACCCAGCCCATACGGATCTTCACCGGCTCCGCGCTGTTGGCGGTAGCGGCGCCGAAAAGGCCGAGCGCACACACGCCGGCCAGCGCGAGTTTCAGAATTCGCATTGTATCCTCCCAAATTCGCCGGGCCTGCGCTTTCAACCGGCAGGCTTCACGTCGCGAAAGAAAGATTGTCGGGCGTCCAACTATTTTTTGCAAGCTGCGTCAGGGGCCGTTTTACCCGCGATACGGTACAGGTCCCTGATTGCCTGGCTAATTATCGCGCGCCGTGCCCTGGTCACGATAGGCCCATAACGCGTCACGCGGCAGCGTAACCGGCGTGTCGGCGCCAACCTGATGGCGCGCAGCGGTGCCGAGTTCAAGCGCTTCCAAGTGATGGCCAGCGAGATCGATGTCGTAGATCGTCTGCGTGCCCTGATAGCGGCGATCGAGCACGCGGGCGCTAAATCCGTTACTGCCGTTTTGTTGACCGAGCGCGATATTTTCTGGCCGCAAGGCAATGCGGATCTTTTCACCGGCCGTAATGCCGTGCAGCAACGACACCTCAATGCGCTGGCCAGCGCCGATATCGGCGAGCCCGAAGGCACCGTTGCGCTCGATCAACGTTCCGGTGATCTCGTTGGTAGCGCCAGTGAAGTTGGCGACGAACAAATCGGCCGGCCGGTTATAGATTTCGTCTGGCGTGCCCATCTGCAGCAGTTTGCCGTCGCGCATGACGCCGATACGGTCACCGAGCACGACGGCCTCGGCCTGGTCATGGGTGACGTAAAGCGCGGTCATGCCGGTCTGCTTGAGGATGATGCGCAAATCGTCGCGCAGCCGTAGGCGAAGCTTGGCGTCGAGATTGGACAGCGGCTCATCAAGCAACAAAAGCTGCGGCCGGTAGACAATGCTGCGCGCCAACGCCACGCGTTGCATCTGCCCCCCCGACAAGGCGACGACCGGCCGGTCAGCGTATTCGGACAGACCCACCAGTTCCAACACCTCGTCGACCTTGCGCCCGGCATCGGTGCGCGCGATTTTGCGGTGCTTGAGCGGATAGGCCACGTTCTGGCGCACCGTCATATGCGGCCAGACCGCGTAAGACTGAAACACCATGCCGATGTCGCGTAAGCGCGGCGGCAGCAGGATGCCGTGCGCCGGCGACGACACCACGCGGCCGGCGATGCTGATTGTCCCATCGGTCGGATGCTCAAGCCCAGCAACGCAGCGCAAGGTCGTTGTCTTGCCGCAGCCCGACGGGCCGAGCAGCACGACGATCTCGCCGGCCGGCACAGCAAAACTCAAGCCGTCGATGGCCGGCCGGCCAATCGAGAACTGCTTGCGCAGGTCGGTGACGTCGAGGGTTGCGGTCATGACCGAGGGTCAGGTCACTGGCGATAACCGAAGGTCTTGTCCCATTCGGAGACCCATGGCCCGTGCAGCTTTACGTATTCGTCGAACTTCGGAAACCAGACTTTGACCACTTTGGGATCGAAACCTTCCGGATAGACCGGAGCAACCTTGAGCGAGGTAAGATTGCCGAGTTCCTTAATCATGAAGGTCTGGCCCTCTTTCGACAGGCACCAATTGAGGAACAGCTTCGCAGCGTTGGGGTGAGCGGCAGTTTTCGGAATGCCGGTGGCATAAGGATTGACCGGCGCGCCTTCGGGCGGGAAGAATATCTTGATTGGTGCGCCGTCTTTCTGCTTCGGGTAGATCGCATTGTAGAGCAGGGGGCCCATCGCGACCTCGCCACGCACCATCGAGTCCGACATCGGCGCGCCGGAGGGATATAGGATGGGATGGGTTGTGGCCTGCTTGGCCCAATAGTCTTCGCCGAGAACCTGACGCTCGAACATGATTCGGGTCCAGGTGGTGCCGCCCGATTGGGCAAACACTTGTCCCGTCATCTTGTCGTATTCCGGCTTTGTCAGATCCATCCAGGTCTTGGGTGGATTTTTCACCAGCTCGGTATTGTAGGCGATCGACCAGACCAGCGTGGCGCGGGGCCAAAGATGAGGCGCAATCTGCGCCTCCGGCAGATAGTCGGCCGCGTTCGGTGGCGCGTAATCCATGAACATGTCGGCCAGCGGCAGCATCAGAGCGCGGTCGGAGTGGTCGATGACATCGGCCGAAAGCTTGCCGGCGGCCGCCTCGGTCTTAACGCGGGTGATGAGTTGGCCGCCCGGCGCACGCACCATCTCGACTTTGATTTCCGGGAACCGCTTGTTGAAAGCGTTGATGACGCGCTGTTCCACTTCGGCGAAATTCGCCGTGTAGTAGACGAGTTTACCTTCCGCTTTGGCCGCCGCGATCAATTCGGGCGAGCCGAATTCGGCTTGTGCGAATGCCGGCGCGCTGCAGAGCGCGATGGCAAGACCGGCGATGCCGGCCATCATGATTTTTTTCTTCAAAGCCAATCCTCCCTTTGGTTTTTATCCTGTGCGGGCGACGCTGCCCTGAGCTTGCCCCCTCGACAGCCAGTTTGCGCCTCCGATCAGCACGCCCAGCAAGACCGTCTGCACCAGACTGAATGCCGCGGTCTTTCCGAGATTGCCGCCTTCGTAATAGTCCAGCAAAAGCACCGACATCACCATCGTATTGCTGGTGTAGAGAAACAGCGACGAGCCCAATTCGCGGATCGCCAGCACGAACAGCAGCGTCATGGCGGCAAGCACGCCGGGGCGCGCCAGCGGCAGCACGACGGTGCGGATGGTGCCGAGCATGCCTTTGCCGCAAACCCAGGCCGCTTCTTCGAGCTCGCGATGAATCTGCAGGAACGAAGTAGACAGCGCCTTGACGGTGTCCGGCATGAAGCGGGCGATGAAGGCGAGCGCGAGAATCCAGACCGTTCCGTAGAGTCCGCCCGGAATGCCGATCCAGGCCCACAAGTAAGCGACGCCGATCACCAGGCCCGGAATGGCGACAGGCAGCATCGTCAGCAGGTCGATCGAGCGCCGGCCCGCCACGTGCGTGCGATGAATAGTGTAGCCGATAGCAAAGGCAAGCGTTCCGCCCACCACCGCGGTGATAATGCCGACTTCGACCGCATTGTAGATCGAGCGCAGCGTGAGCGGATTGTCGAAGATGCTGTAGAAATGCATCAGCGAGTACTGCTTCATGTCGAACAGGCTGGCGGCGTCGCGGATGAACATGAATTTGCGGAACGCAGCAACGATCAGCGCCAAAGTCGGCAGCACCACCACGACCAGCAGATAAACCACGCCGATGCCGAACGTGAACCAGCGCCAAGGTCCGAGATCGAGATTGCGCGGACGATAAGCCTTGCCGGCAACAGTAGTGTAGCTGCGCCCGCTCAGTACTTTCTGTTGAAGATAAACCAGCAGGCCGGTGACCACCATCAGAATGATCGCGACCGCAGCCGCGGTGTTGTAAAGCGGCGGCGACCAATTGGTGAGCTTAAAGATGTAGGTGGTGAGCACGCTGATATTGGTCGGCGCGCCAAGCACGGCTGGTATGCCGTAGATGCCCAGCATCACGATGAACGATAGCAACATGCCGGAGACGATCGCCGGCATGATCAGCGGGAAGGTGACGGTGAACAACGTGGAGAAAGCGCTGGCGCCCGAAATCTCGGCGGCCTCTTCGAGACTCGGGTCCATGTTGCGCAGCGCCGAGGAGGTGAACATGTAGACGTAAGGCGCGTAATAAATGCCGAACACGAACACTAATCCCCACAGCGAATAGAAATCGACGCGCCAGTCGAGGCTCATCCATTTGAACATTGTGTTGATCAGGCCGGTCTTGGGCGAACCGAGGATGGTCCAGGCCACGCCCGCCACCAGTGGCGGCGCAAACAGCGGCAGAATGCTGGCCGCCGCGATAAAGCCTTTGAACGGCGTATTGGTGCGCACGACGATCCATGAAAATGCCAGCCCAATGACAACGGCGACGATAGTGCCGCCGCCGCAGGCGACCAGCGTGTTGAACAGCGCCTCGGCGACGTTGGGATTGGCAAGTACGGTGAGAAAGTTCGTGATTGAGAGATGGCTCAGGCTAAAGCCCTCGACCACCGGATTGGTGTCGGTGAGCGCTCCGAGCAGCAAGGTGAGTACGGGGTAGATGACCAGAAAGGTCAGGATCGCCAGCAGCAACAGCACCCACGCGCCAGACAGGACATTGCGGCGCTTGCCCGCATGCCCTTCTTGCACCGCGCCTTGCAGCAGCGTTGCGATCCCGTTCAAAGCGTTTCCCCTGGACGGCGTCTAATTCTTGTTTTTGTCCCAGAGCCATATTCGACACGATTGGCGGGTTACCTGCAATATTTCATTGGCCCAAAGGGCCGTTTCGCCGCGGTAATTGCGGCTTGAACCTTTCTCCAGATGCCGCCGACCAATGGCTATCCGACGCTTCATTCAACCAGCAGACAGGCCAAAGCCTCGCCGCCGTCGCCGTGCTTGCTTCGACCGCGCTTGTCTCGGGTGTAGCCAATGCCAAGGCGCCGAATGGTCCCGGTAACTTCAAGAACTCCGGCATCCACGGTCACCCGCATTTCCACAACCACGTCAAATACTGGCACTATCGCGACTACCGCTATGTTCGTCCCGTCGCCTATGTGCGGCCGGTGGTTGCTGGTCCCTGCACCTGCCTGACCAAGGACTACACGCCGGAAGGCATCGTGGTGTTCAAGGATCTGTGCACCAAGGAAATGGCGAGCGCGCCCGTCGACGGCGGTCCCGCCAAGGCAAGCGAAGCCGAAGCCCCGGCGAGTTTCGCTGGCAAGACCTACCAGGACTATCTCGCTGCCAATCCGCAAGCGCAGGCCGCGCAGAAGAACTGATCGGTTCGATTGCTGAAGAAGGACAGGCCGCCCGGCGAGGAGACTCGCCGGCGGCCTTCATCCTTTTCGATATTACGCCGTGCTCGGCTCGTTGGCTTCTTGATGCCAGATCAAAAGCCGACGTCGCAACATCGACATCGCCTTGACCAAGCAATAGCCGACCACCGCGATCTCGACGATGCCGGCAAACACGCCGGGAGAATTGGCAAAGCGCGAAGCATCCATCATGGCGCCGCCCAGCCCATAGCCGCCCATCAGCATTTCCGCGACGACAGCAACGATTAATGTCAGCGGCAGTGCAACCTGCAAGCCGGTCATGATCTGCGGCAGCGCTGCCGGCAGCACGATCTGGGTCAGGAGTTCGCGCTGATTGGCGCCCATATTGCGCGCCGACCAGATCAATTCGCGCTCCACGCCCTGAATAGCGATGACAGTGGCCGCGATCACCGGGAAGATGGCGTCGATGACGATGATGGTGATCTTGGAAAGGTCGTAGACGCCAAGCCAGAGGATCACCACCGGCAGGAAGGCGATCTTGGGCATCGGAAAGCCGACCGAAATGATCGGGTCGAAGAACCAGTTGGCGATCTTGTTGCGCGACATCGCCATGCCGATGGCCACGCCGCCAACCGCGCAAATGGCGAAACTGACCAGCGCACGATAAAGCGTGAGCGCAGTATTGAGGAACAGGTCGCCGGTCGCGGCGTCGTGCCAGATGCGTATCAACACCGCGTCGAGCGACGGCAGTTGGAAAGGCGTGAACGTGCCGCTGCGAGCCAGCACTTCCCAGGCCACCAGCACCAGCCCGATGGAAAATACGTGGGCAAAGCCAAAGAGCAGCGCACGTGCCAGGCGCAGCACTGGCGCTTCGGAGAATGCAATGGATGCGCCTATTCCCGCCATGCCATCGTCCGCTTGAGAATGAGCAAATAGGCTCGATCGGCAGCAAAGCCGAGGAACGCCACCGTCAGCACCACCGCGTACATTGCGTCATAGGATCCGTTAGCGCCGAGCGAGCCGATCAAGAAGCCAAAGCCCTTTTGCGCCACGATCAGTTCCGACGACACCAGCAGGATGAAGGAAAGCGCCAGCGCGGTACGGATGCCATTGAGCAATTCCGGCATCGCGCTTGGCACCACCACGTCCCACAGCATACGCAGCTTGTTGGCGCCCATGCTGCGCGCCGACCAGACCAGCACCTGCTCGCTGGAGCGCGCGCCATTGAAGGCGCCGACCGTCACCGGCAGCATGCAGCCAAGAAAAATCAGCAGGATTTTTGAGCCGTCGCCGAATCCCAGCCAGATCACGGTGACCGGGATCAACGCCGATTTCGGCAGCGGATAGAAAACTTCGACGAGGGGAGCCAGTAGCACGTTGACCGGTTTCCACCACGCCATGACGATCCCAAGCACGCTGCCGATCGCAATCGACAGCGCGAGGCCGGCGAAGGCACGGTAAAGCGAAGACACTCCGTTGGTGATCAACTCGCCGTCCTTGATCATGTCGACCCAGGCCATGATCACGTCCGACAGCGGCGGCAGGGCGGTGTTGGAAACCAATTCCAAGCGCGCCACCAGTTCCCAGGCAATGGCGATCAGTAGCAACGGCGAGTAGCGGATGAATGATTTCATCATGGCGCGCGCACGCCTTGCGCCTTAATGGCTTCGTCGCGCACCAGGTTCCAAATCTCATCGACTTTTTCGACGAATGCCGGCGCTTTGAAGATATTGGGATCGTTCTTGTCGAATTTGGTATCGACGATGGTCTTGATGCGGCCCGGCCGCGCCGACATCACCGCCACGCGATCGGCGAGATAGACAGCTTCCTGCACGTCATGGGTAACGAAGATCACGGTCTTGGGCGTGCGCTGCCAGATGCGCAGCAACTCGCTCTGCATTAAGCCGCGGGTCTGCGCATCGAGCGCGCCGAACGGCTCGTCCATCAGGAGAATTTTCGGATCGAAAGCAAGTGTACGCGCGATCGCAGTGCGCTGGCGCATGCCGCCGGAGAGTTGCGAGGGATAGCTGTCTTCGAAACCGCGCAAGCCCACCAGATCGATGAAATCCTGCGCGCGCTTTTCGCGCTCGTCCTTCGGCATGTTCTGCCGTTCGAGCCCGTACAGGATGTTTCCACGCACCGTCTTCCAGGGGAACAGTGCGAAGTGCTGGAACACGATGCCCCGATCTGGACCAGGACCTATGACCGGAGCGCTATCGACGCTGATCGAGCCGGTCTCGACCGGCAGGAATCCACCGATCAGGTAGAGCAGCGTCGATTTTCCGCATCCGGATGGCCCGAGTAAAGCAACGAATTCGCGGTTTGCGACTTCCAGCGACACCGCATCGAGCGCCAGCACTTCGCGGCCGCGCGGCGGACGATACATATGGCTTACGTCCTGAACGACGATTTGGGCTGGCCCGGTCATAATGACATGAACCGTCCCTAACGGCCGCGATCTGTCAAGCGCGTCCTCGCTGGCCCGGCTTGGTAGTTGTCCTATAATGCGGGACAGCGAATAATAGGCGGCATAAAAACCATAACACGTGAGAGGAAACGCCAGTGGCCAACAGACTAGCCGAAGCCCGCGCAGAATTGGCGCTCGCCAACCGCATCGTCGCCAACGAGGGCATCATCGATTCTTTCGGCCATGTCAGCATGCGACATCCCGACAATCCGGGCCGCTATCTGCTGTCGCGTTCGCGCGCACCCGAGTTGGTGAATCCGGACGACTTCATTGAATACGACATCGACTCGCAGAAAATCGGCTCAGCCGACCTGCCGCAATATTCCGAGCGGGTGATCCACGGCGAAATCTACAAGGCGCGGCCGGATGTGATGGCGGTGTGTCATCATCATTGCCCGGCTTTCATGCCGCTGCTGGCGACCGGCACCGACTATGTCCCGGTGTTTCATCTCGGCGCCGTTGGCGGCATCCGGCCGCCCACCTGGGACCAGCACGACGAATTCGGCGACACCAATATGCTGGTGATCAAGCCGGAGGAGGGCGCATCGCTTGCCCGCGCGCTCGGCCCGCATTGGATGGTGCTGATGAAGCGGCACGGTGTCACGGTCGCCGGCACCAGCGTGCGCGATTGCGTGTTCCGCTGCGTGTTCTCGGCCCGCAACGCCGCATATCAGGTGCAGAGCCTGGCGATTGGCGACAACGTCGCCTCCCTGTCGCCAGGCGAGGCTCATCTTGCCGGGTCGATCAGCTCCAAGACCACCGGCCTGACGCGCTCCTGGGAATACTGGTCGTTGCGGGTTGCTAAAGCTAGCGGAATGGCGGCCGCCAAAAAATCCTCGCCGGCCAAACCGCGTAAAAAGGCGAAAAAGCCCGGCAAATCCAAACGAAGGTGACGCTTCCCCTCGGATGGCGCCCGGTGTTGAATGTAATCAATGACAAAAATAGATGGAGGATACGAATGAAGACATTTCATAAAATAGTGGGCGCGCTCGGGCTGGTCGTGCCCCTGGCGCTTGCGGCATTTTCGGCAAGCGCCGAGGACCAGCTCAAGGTCGCGATCGGCCAGATCAATAACTGGGAGAACCAGGCGCCGACGCTTGGCCAGGACGCCGGCATCTTCAAGAAGCATGGTCTGGTGCTGGAGAATGTGGGAACGCAGGGAGCCGGCGAAACAATTCAGGCGGTGATCTCAGGCTCCGCCGACATCGGCGCCGGCGTTGGTGCCGCTGGCGTCATGCGCGCGTTTTCAAAAGGCGCGCCGGTTCGCATTCTGGCGCCGGCCTTCACCGGCACCGGCGATCTGTTCTGGTACGTCAAGGCGGATTCCAAGCTCAAGACCTTGAAGGACGCCACACCGGAAACGACCATCGCCTATTCGACCAACGGCTCGAGCTCCAACAACATCGTGGTTGCTTTCGTGAGCGAACTTGGCGCCAAGGCCAAGCCAACCGCGACTGGTGGGCCGGCGGCAACGCTCACCGCGGTGATGTCGGGTCAGGTTGATATTGGCTGGGCCGCGCCGCCATTCGGCCTGAAGGAAATCAAGGAAGGCCAGATCCGAATTGTAGCGCGCGGCAGCGATGTGCCTTCATTGCGCAGCCAGACGGCGCGCACGCTGATCGTCAATCTCGATTCGTTGAAAACGAAGCGCGACGCCATCATGCGGTTCATGGACGCCTATCGCGAGTCGGTGGACTGGATGTACTCCGATCCCAAGGCGATCGAAATGTATTCGGTCAAAATGAAGCTGCCGGTCGATCTGCTCAAGCAGTCGATGAACGACTTTCAGCCGAAAGAAACGATGCAGACCGATAAATTTGCCGATCTCGACGGTGCCGTCGCCGACGCGGTGAAGCTGAAGTTTCTTGAGGCGCCGTTGACGAAGGAACAACTCGCGGAGCTTCTCCAGATTCCACCGCGCAAAAAATAAAACCGCGTATTTCAGAAAAGGAAAGGGCCGCTGCGACGCAGCGGCCCTTGTTTTATCAGAAATAGCGCGAAGCTTATTTCTTCTTGGCGGCCTTCTTCTTGCCGCCGCCCTTCTTGGCTGCCTTCGGAGCCGGGCACGCCTTGTTCGAAATGATCTTGGCGCCTTCGGCCTTTGCGACGCAGCTGTTGACGTAGGTGAGCTTCACTCCGCCCTTGACCGCGCAATATTTCGTCGGCGAATCGGGCACCCAGCACGTGGCAGACGCCATCGCGGGCGCGGCAGCAGCCTTCTTCTTCTTGCCTTTGGCTTCGCCAATGTCCACGGAGCCGACAACGAAAGCGGCGGCGGTGGCGACGACGGCGATGGCATAACCAATATTTCTAAGTTTCATATTTTTCCTCCCCAGTGTTGAGATGGACAATACTAGAGGGAAGCTCAAAAAAATTACAAGAAATTTAGCTTTCGCTGCACCGCGAAAATTCTGAACGCGTATTCAGAAAGCCGTCTTATATCTGTGATTTTGCAGCACCGCTTTTTGCAATCGAGCGGCTAGTGCCGGTCCTTGGCAACTGCGCTGATCGCTTTCAGCATCGCGGCGCGACCGTCATTTAAAGTCGCCCGCACAGCGTCTTGTTTGCCGAGGGCGCCCATTTCACGTTGGCGTTTGACGGTGGCGTCGACCATCAGCGGATCGAGGCCGAGTTCCCGCAACGTCGCGGAGGATTCTTCCATTTCGGCGGCGCGGCGTTCTCCATGGCTCGCCATGCGCTCAATGTTGTAGTCGGCAACCTTGGTGAAATCGAGCGTCGGATAATTGTTCTTCAGCGACGTCGTCACCTCCTCGAGCAAGCCAGCGCGCGATGCAGCGAGGAAGCATTCGAGCGAGAGCGCCTCCATGCCCTTGATCATCACGCTGCGTATCATTTTGATCGCGGCGGCTTTTCCGGTGTCGGCGCCAACGATTGAAAGCTGCATCTCAAGCTCGCCCAACAGCGGCGAAATTTCCTGCGCGTGCGGGCCTGCAATCAGCAGCGGGGTCTTGTGGCGCAATGGATGAATCGGCGCGATCACCGCCACGTCGACATAGCGAGCCTTGTCGCCCAAGAGCTTCGCGGTCTCCTGCTTGCGGCCGGGCGACACGGAATTGATGTCGAGATAATAGGGTGAGCCGGAAAGATGCGGCGCCACCGAGCGCGCGGCCTCGACGCTGGATGCTGCTGTGACCGCTGAAATGATCATGTCGGTTTGCGCGACCGCATCGGCAGCCGACTTTGCCAGCCGCACGCCCATGGTCTCTCCCGCGGCCTTGAGCCGCATGCCTTCGGCTTGCGGAAACAATATGTCCCAGGCGGCGATACGCTCGATGCCGACATCGCGCAGGCCGGCGGCGATTGCTTGTCCGGCTTCGCCGAAGCCGATGAAGGAAACACGCGGCGTGTTGCGGCGGGTCATGACTTCGCTCCGTTACTTCTTGTGCGCCACCGGCGGCGTTCCGTGGGTGTGGAACGACTCAATGGTCTGCAAGCCCCAGGCTTGGCCCTTCCTGCGCTCGGCCTCAGTCCAGGTGATCGGCTTCCAGTCGGGCGCCAGCACCAGATGCGCCCCAGGGCAGGCGACTTCGACACGGTTGCCGCCAGGCTCGTACACATAAAGAAAGAATGTCTGTTGAATGGCGTGCTTATGCGGGCCGGTTTCGATGAAAACGCCGCTCTCCAAAAAAATATCTGCCGCGCGCAAAACATCCTCGCGCGGGTCGAGCGCATAGGTGACGTGGTGAAAGCGCCCTTTGGTGCCAGTGTGGTCGCGCGTATAGGCAAAGTCGTAAGACTTGTTGGTCGCGGTCAGCCACATGCCGGCTTCCGTCCCATCATCGAGCACGATCTGCTCCGTCAGCATGAAGCCTAGATAGTTCTGGAAGAATTCGCGATTGGCCTTGATGTCGACGGCCAGGCCGTTGAAGTGGTCGATGCGACGCACGTTACAGCCGCGCGCCGGATAGCGCTGCGCTTGGTTCTTTAGCGCCGGCTTCTGGTCCGGCGGCGGATCGTACCATTCGGTGTCGTAATAAAGTTCGACCACATGGCCGTCCGGATCCTTGCAGACGAAGGTCTTGCCGTGGCCGAGATCGCCGTCGGTCCAGCCGACATCGAAGCCCGAGCCCTTCAACGCCGCGGCGCGCCGCTCCAGCGCCTGCGGCGAGCGGGTACGGAACGCGCAATGTGCCATGCCGGACGTCTTCGAAGCGGTGACCTTGAGCGAATAGCGCTCGTAGTCGTCCCAGCCGCGCAGGAAAACGCTGTCGCCTTTCTCGCCGCTCTGGGTCATGCCCATGATGTCGATGAAAAACTTCACGCTCGCATCGAATTTTGGCGTCAGGATTTCGACATGCCCGAGATGGGCAATGTCGCGAATGGGTTCCGGCTGCAAAGGGGTCGCTCGCTCTGAGAGTCGTTTGAGGCGCTATATGGAC
Source organism: Pseudolabrys sp. (assembly GCA_043734185.1). Classification (GTDB taxonomy): domain Bacteria; phylum Pseudomonadota; class Alphaproteobacteria; order Rhizobiales; family Xanthobacteraceae; genus Pseudolabrys. Next base: position 12,332 of record JAYTFS010000279.1, read on the forward strand.
ATGACGTTCCGGCGCGGTCAAAGGCGATTTATGGGGCAAAAAACGAAGGACTTTGCCGGCGGGGTTCGTTGTTTTTAAGGGTATGATCGGGCAAGATCGCGCTAAGAGCGCGGCCAAGGAACATCTGGGAGGATGACATGCGCAGACTTTATTCGACGCTTGCCGTATTTGCCGCCGCCGCTTTGGCGCTGCCGGGCGCGGCCAATGCGCAAGAGAAGATTACCATCGGCATCCCGACGTCGCCGCCCAATATCGTGCACATGCCGGTGATCGTCGCCAAGGAACTCGGCCTCTACAAAAAAGCCGGCCTCGATGTCGATATCGTCTCTCTGGGCGATGGCGTGAAGGTCTATCGCGCCTTGCTCGCCGGCAACATCGATCTCGGACTGACACCCGGCGCACCGACCATCATTGGCCGCTCTAACGGGGCCGCCGTGAAAGCGCTCTCCGCCAATCTGCCGAAGTTCGAAGCCTCGATGGTGGTGCGCGCCAACATCAAGACCATGGAAGACCTTAAGGGCAAGCGCATCGGCATTCAGGAGCCCGGCGGCTTCGCCGATCTCCTCAGCCGCAGCGTGTTGCGCGCCGCCAAGATCGACCCGAAGGACGTCAACTTCGTCAGCATCGCAAGCGAAGACGTGCCGGCGCTGGTCGCCGATCAGGTCGACACCGCGATCCTCCACATCGAGCAGGAAATGCTCGCCAAGAGCAAAGTTCCGGACTTGCATGCCATCGGGCGCATGTGGGAGTTGCAGCCCAAGACGCTCTATACATTCCTGTCGGCGACCGAAAAAACCACCAAGGATAAGCCGGCCATGGTGCAGGCCGTCGTCACGGCTAACATCGAGGCGACCCGCATCATGTACACCGACAAGGCCAAGATCATGCCGATTCTGGTCAAGCAGACCGGCTATCCCGAAAAGATTCTGTCCGACAGTTTTGACTTCATGATCGCGAACTGCATTTGGGACGCCAATAGCGGGCTCGGCGCCGAGCGCGTGAACTTCACGGCCGAATTGATGACCAAGATCGGCAATATCAAGGAAGGCAAGACGCCGACCTATGACGATATTATCGACACCAGCTTTGCCAAAAAGTCGATCGAGCAACTCGGCGAATGGAAAGGCCCGGTTTGTCCGACCGCGGCATTCTGAACGATGAGTGTTGCTAACGAAACTCAAGCGGTGCCGCTCGCGCCGGCGCAACTGGCGCCGGCGGTTAAGGCTACGCCGTGGTGGGAACGCCCGGCATTTTTCCGCTACGGTTTCGTCGCGCTCATTCTGATCGTCTGGGAAATCGTCGGGCCTTTCATCAGCCCGATCTTCTTTACCTATCCGTCGAAAATCGCCGTTGCGTTTTACGACGTGACCGTGTCCGGCGAGTTGCCTTATTACCTCGGTCAAAGCCTGGAGGTGATGGTCTATGGGCTGAGCATTGCCGTCATCGTCGGCATTCCGCTTGGGATAGCGATGGCGCGCTTCCGCCGCCTCGACTGGGCGCTCGATTTGCCGATCAACGCGCTTTACGCCACGCCTTTGGTCGCCGTGGTGCCGCTGTTGGTGCTGTGGTTCGGCATTTATCTCAAGGCCAAGATCATCGTAGTGTTCTTGTTCGCGGTATTCCCGGTCTTGATCAACACTTATCAGGGCGTGCGCGAATGCGACAAGAACATGCTCGAGGTGGCGCGCTCGTTCCGCTCCAGCGAGCGCAGGATGTGGCAGGACGTGCTGCTGCCCTTCGCCGTGCCTTATATCATCGCCGGCATAAGGCTCGCGATCGGCCGCGGGCTGATCGGCATGATCATCGCGGAGTTTTATACCACTATCTCCGGGCTCGGCTTCATGATCACGCGTTACGCTAACGTGTTCGAGATGGACAAGGTGTTCGTGCCGGTGATCGTGCTGATGTTCCTCGGCGTGTCATTGACGACCATGCTGAAATGGGTCGGCCGGCGCATTGCGCCCTGGAGCAACGCCAACCGTTAGCGGCCCGACAGGGGGACAGGCTTGGCGGAGCCTCCCTTGGCATCGTAATATTGCTCTTCAACATGGGGGTGCTGCCATGATCATCGGGTTGTTGATTTCGACATTCACAATGCTGCACGTCATCATCACGCTGGTCGCGATTGTCACCGGCTTCATCGTGATGTTCGGCCTGCTCAAATCGAAAACGCTTGCCGGCTGGAGCGCCATTTTCTGGCTCATGACCGTGCTGATCAGCGTGACCGGATTCATGTTTCCCATTACTGGTTTCACGCCAGCCATCGGCACCGGAATTGTCGCGAGCATCGTCTTCGCGATCGGGTTGCTGGCGCGTTACGCCAAGCATTTCGCCGGATCCTGGTGCTGGATTTACGCCGTGACCGCTGTCATCTCGCTTTATCTCAATGTGTTTGTGTCGATCGTGCAGTCCTTCCAGAAACTAACGATCTTGAATCCGCTGGCGCCGCAGGTCGGCCCGCCTTTCGCGGGCGCGACCAATACGCAGTTCGCCATCGCCCAGGGCGTGACGCTTCTGTTCTTCGTCGTGATGGGCATCGGTGTGGCGATCAGGTTCCGTCCTGGCCTGACCCCATCGGCGTAGGGACGAAGGGAACTTCGCCAGTTAATCGCCCATTTCAAGGTAGAAGAGCGGAACCATTGGGTATAGGCATAGCTTGACTGTCCGATACCCGACAGACGAGTGGAGGCGCCTTCGCCTTTAATTCGTTAGATCTCCGCAACAGGCGTTGATTCGGCGCGCTGGTAGAAATGTTGCGGTTTCCGCCCCGTCCGATTGGGGCTTGGAGAACCGCAATGCACGCCAACGTGGCCCCTTTGCGGGCAAACCGCATATTGAAACATCTTTCCGGCAAGACGCTGGTATTGATCGAGCCGCATCTGCATCGCATGAAGTTCGCGCAGGGCGTGGTTCTGCATGAAGCCGGCGCGGTCATTACCAATGTCCATTTTCCGCTGAGCGGCATGGTGTCGATGCTCGCCGTCCTCAAAAGCGGGGAGGCGATTGAAGCCGGCATTATCGGACGCGAAGGATATGTCGGCGGTTATTTGGGGCCGCGCGGCTGGCGTCCGTTCGGTCATGCCGTCATGCAGATGGCCGGAGAAATGGCGCGGCTGAATGTCCGCCATTTCAAAAAGGCATACGATGCCAGCGACGAATTGCGCATCCTGATCAATGGCTATCAGTCGGTCGTGCATTTCCAAGCGCAGCAGACCGCCGCCTGCCAGGCGCTGCATCAGGTCGAGCCGCGCATGTGCCGGTGGCTATTGCAGGCGCAGGATGCGGTCGGCGGCGACACGCTCAATCTGACGCAAGAATTTCTATCTCACATGTTGGGCGTGCGCCGGACCAGCGTATCAGGAAGCGCCAACAAGCTGCAGGAAGACGGATTGATCACCTACAAGCGCGGCGTCATCCAGATTGTCGACCGCAAAGGCTTGGAGAAGAGCGCGTGCGAATGTTACGCCGCCGTTCGCAACGCGATCGCTAACGCCATGCCGAACGGATAGTGGCGGCTTCGTTTAGTCCAGCGGCTCAAGCTTGATAATTGATGCGCCGTGGTTGCTGCCGACCCAGAATGTGACCGGCGTGGTAGAGTTGTCCACGAACACGCGTCTTATATTGGTTGTACGCGGCAGCAGGTAGTTGATGGATTCGCCGCTCTTGGTATTGAGCCGCGTGATCTGATCGCTGATCATAGAGCCGGTCCAGGCCTCTTCGTTCTTGTCGATGACCACGTCATAGGGCGACGACCAGCGCGGTGATACCGGCCATTCCTTGAACTGTTCGGTTTTGGTGTCGAACATGCCGACGCGGTCGCCACGATATTCGCCGAACCAGAGCCGGTCCTGTGCGTCCATCATGCCGCGGCGCGGAGCGGACGCCGGCGTCGGGATCGTGAACAGTTTGATCTCGCCGGTCTTGGCGTCGATCCGCCCGATATGGCGTTGGCGGAAGTCGGTGAAATAGACGTTGTTTTTGGAGTCCGGAATTACGTCATAGATGTTGTGCGGCTCCTTGGCATCCTTGAACGGCTCCCAGGTCTCGATTTTGCCGCTGGCGATATCGAGGCGATGCACGCCAGCAAAGCCGTTGTTCTGCGCCCAGACCTTGCCGTCGACCTGCGAGCTTTGCGGACTCACCATGTTGATCTGCGCGGCGTCGATGTTCTGCTCGCCTTGCAACGGCCAGAACTTGAAGGCCTCGGTCTTGCGGTCGAATTTCATGATCGTGGCCTGGTACATATTGCCAAGCCATAAGTTGCCGTCGCGATCGCTGCGCAGGCCAAGCCCGCCGGTCGGAAAGCCGGGCTTGTGTTCGACAATCGGGAACTCGGTGACCTTGCCAGTCTTGGGGTCGAGCTTGCCGAGATTCTGCTCGCCGAAACTCGAATACCAGACGAGGCCGTTTGCATCGACGATCACGTCATGTGGCGAGATCGTTTCGCGCGGCAGATCGTATTCTGTGTAGATGACTCGAGTGGCGGCACCACTCGGACGCGGTAGTGTCTTGAGTTCGTAATTCCATTGCGTACGCGTGCTCAAATTGATGTTGGCCAGGAATTCGGCGTTGGCACGGTAAATCTGGACGCGCTGGTCGCCGCGCTCCTCTGCCAGGCGCTCGGCCTTGCGCAACTGCGGATGCGCCGGAATGCTTTGGTTCACATAACCTTGCATGCGCGGTAGCACGGCGGTCATGAATTCGTCGGCGTTGAATTTGGACCTCGCTGCGCGCTCAAGCGTATGGCAGCCGACGCAATTGAGCAGTTGCCCCTTCTGTGCGTCGGTGCCGGGCATGCTGGTCATCCATTCGGCATTCGACAATTGCGACGCCAGGTCTTCGGTCTTGCGCAAGGTGAGATCGGCCGTCGCGGCCTTTCTAGCGGTCACTGAAACTGTGACGGCATGATCGAGGTCGTAACCGACCGCCCGAATGCGCAACGAATAGGGCCCCGGTTCGAGCTTGCTGGCTGGGAAGCTGTAGCGCCCGTCCTTGTCGCTCACCACCGTGATAGTGACGGTGGAACCATCCTTCTTGGCGCTCACCAGAACGCCTTCCAGCGCGCCTTGCTCGGCGGCCACCTTTCCGGTCAGTTCGGGTGGGGCGGTCTGGGCCGGTAAGGAGCTCGCGTTTGCAAGCAACATTGTGAGCGCAACGAAGCCGAGCCTCGAAAGCATCGAACGGCAGCGCATGGCCATCTCCCTAGCGGCTTTATTTTATTTTTTTCCAGACAGAGTCTGGACCGTGCCACCAATGCTAGGCGGCGTCCTACCGGGAATCTAGTGGGCTCGTTCGGCAGCGCTGCAGTTCATATTGCGCTGCAACCCCGTCTCAGGCGTCTTCCGGATTATCGACGTAAACTAGCCCCGCCTTCGCCAGCGGCTCGCGCATGTTGTACATGTCGAGGCCGAGCACGCCGGTGGCGAGCTTTTTGCGCTTGGCGTCTTCGTCGTCGAAGCGTTTTTGCGCCTTGGCGGCAGTTTCGACCGCGAACTTCTTCGGCACGACCACGACGCCGTCGTCATCGGCCACCACCACATCGCCCGGTTCGATATTCACGCCGGCGCAGACCACCGGAATATTGACCGCGCCAAGCGTGGCTTTCACCGTGCCCTTGGCCGAAATCGCCCGCGACCACACTGGAAAGCCCATTTCCTTGAGCTCGTTCACGTCGCGGCAGCCGGCATCGATGACCAGTCCCTTGGCGCCGCGTGCCTTCAGCGAGGTGCCGAGCAGATCGCCGAACATGCCGTCGGTATTGTCGGCGGTGCAGCCGACCACTAGCACATCGCCAGGCTTACACTGCTCGATGGCGACATGGATCATCCAGTTGTCGCCTGGCTGCGCCAGCACAGTCACGGCCGGACCTGCGATGCAAGCACCGGCCCAGATCGGTCGCATGTAAGGCTTCATCAGGCCGGATCGGCCAAGCGCCTCGTGCGTGGTCGAGACGCCAAGCGTCTGCATGGTGCCGACGGCGTTGCTGTCAGCGCGTTTGATATTGCGAACGACGACGGGTTTCATTTCAAAATCTCCTCGACGGTCGGGAACAGCCGCTGATAGGCCTCGCCATAGGTCATCGGCACGCCGGTGTTGCGCGAGCCCTGGATGCCGCGGTTGAGCGCGACGCGTTCGTAATAAGCCCACAAATGTTTCTGCGCGGCGAGGATCTGGAAGGCTTTGTATTTCTGCTCCCACACTTCGTCGATCTTGAGAATGAGATTGGGCTTGTAGTTGCACATTTCCGGCTGGTGCGGCTCGAACAGGAACACCGGCGGCGCCGAGTATTTGTATTTGGCGTCCGGCTTGTGGCCCATGGCCTGCGCCACCACGCGGGTTTCCTGCGCGAAATGTGCGGCGTTGGGATGATCGAAATTATACGGGTCTTCAAGCGCGTGGCTGAGCACGAAGGAAGGGTTCAGTTCGCGGTAGATATCGACCATGCGGTCGAAATGATCCTGGTTGAGCCGCAGCGGATAGTCGCCGCAATCGAAGAACTCGATCTCGGCGCCAAGCAAGGCAGCGGCGCGCTCGGCCTCGTCCTTGCGGCCGGCCTTCACGGATTCCAGCGTGGCTCCTTTCTCCTTCCAGGCGAACTGGCTTTCGCCGCGTTCGCCGAACGAAAGGCATGCGATTTTCACTTTGTAGCCGCGCTTGGCGTGTAGCGCGATGGCGCCGCCCGCGCGCCAGACGAAATCGCCCGGATGGGCGGTGACAACGAGCCCGGTCTTCTGGTCAGGCATGAACGTAAGAACTCCCATTTGCGCAGCCGTTCTTTAAACCAGCGCGTGATCCCGAAATAGCCCGCCTTCGCACGCGTTCAGCTGCATGTGTGGTGGGGCGCACTGTCTCCGACTGTATGTAATTGGCGAATAATGAGCCAAGTTTGCCTAATAAGTAGGCAGGCGCGTTTGAACGAAAACTAGGCACCACTCCCTCACATCGCAATATCTTATACAAAACAATGCTTTGCCCGTTTGTAACGGCTTGGCACAGGGCTTGCGATTTACTGCTTGCGCGGAAGTCCGCAGAGACGTCGCGCGCGTCAAACGCAGGGGACCTAACTCATGTTCAGATCTATTCAAGCGACCGTCCGGCGGCCGAATGCCCGTCTGTGGCTTTCGGCAGCGGCGGGATTGGCCTTTGCGGCAACTGGAAGTCTCCAGTCCGCTCAGGCTCAGGAAACTATCAAAGTCGGCATCCTTCACTCGCTCTCCGGCACCATGGCAATCAGCGAGACCACGTTGAAAGACACCGTCCTGTTTCTGATCGACGAGCAGAACAAGAAGGGCGGCGTACTCGGCAAAAAACTCGAAGCCGTCGTGGTCGATCCGGCCTCGAACTGGCCGCTGTTCGCCGAGAAGGCGCGCGAGCTCATCTCCAAGAACAAGGTCTCGGTCGTGTTCGGTTGCTGGACCTCGGTGTCGCGCAAGTCCGTGCTGCCGGTGTTCAAGGAGCTCAACAGCATTCTGTTTTACCCCGTGCAGTACGAGGGTGAAGAGAGTGAATACAACGTGTTCTACACCGGCGCCGCTCCGAACCAACAGGCAATCCCGGCTGTCGATTATCTGATGAGCAAGGACGGCGGTTCGGTGAAGCGCTGGGTACTCGCTGGCACCGACTATGTTTATCCGCGCACCACTAACAAGATCCTCGAGGCCTATCTGAAATCGAAGGGCGTCGCGCAAGAAGACATTTTGATCAACTACACGCCGTTCGGTCACAGTGACTGGCAGACGATCGTGTCGAACATCAAGAAGTTCGGCTCGGCCGGCAAGAAGACCGCGGTGGTTTCGACCATCAACGGTGATGCCAACGTTCCGTTCTATAAGGAACTCGGCAACCAGGGCGTCAAGGCGACCGACATTCCGGTCGTGGCGTTCTCGGTCGGTGAAGAAGAACTCGCCGGCCTCGACACCAAGCCGCTGCTCGGCCATCTCGCCGCCTGGAACTACTTCGAGTCGATCAAGACCCCTGCCAACGCCGCCTTCATCAAGAAATGGCAGGCCTATACCAAGAATCCGAAGCGCACCACCAACGATCCGATGGAAGCTCACGTCATCGGCTTCGACATGTGGGTCAAGGCGGTCGAGAAGGTGAAGTCCACCGACGCGACCAAGGTGATCGACGCATTGCCGGGCATCACGGCGCCGAACCTCACGGGCGGCACCTCCACCATGTTGCCGAACCATCACATCACCAAGCCGGTCTTCGTCGGAGAAATCCGCGCCGACGGCCAGTTCGATGTGGTGTGGAAAACCAAGGGCCTGGTGCCCGGCGACGCCTGGACCGACTTCCTGCCTGGTTCGAAAGACCTGGAAGCCGACTGGGTGAAGCTCAAGTGCGGCAACTACAATACCGTCACCAAGAAGTGCGGCGGGGCGTCCTAGCGGCCCTGCGCGCATAGCGCGACTGACGAACTCACAACGGAGGCGGCGGCTTGCCGCCGCCTCCAACCTCTAAACAGTGGCGCCGAGATCGAATTCCAATGGGTGTTTTTTACGATCGCATCCTGGTGCTCGTATTCGTCCTCGGACTGCTCCTCGCCGGCGCCGGGCTTGCTTATGCTGGCCCCTACGAAGATGCGCTGGAAAAATTCACCACCGACGATTACGCCGACACCGCTGATGCGATAACTGCTGTGGCCACCAGCGGAAGCCCGCTGGCTGCGCCCCTGATCGAAGCCTTGCAAGACGTGCGCTTATTGTTCAGCGCCAAAGACAAGAAGGTCTTCATCAAGACCCCGGACGACAAGCTGATCGATGCTGCGACCGGCAAACCGATCGACGGCACAGGGCCAGACGATATCGACACGGTTCGCGTCAATAACCGCCTGCGCGGCGTCATCGAGGCCGCCAACGGCGCGCTGACGCTAATGGCGCCCGAAACCAGCAAACGTTACGAGTCAGCGCAAGCGGTGTTCAAGTCGCGCGATCCGGCTGTGCTGCCGGCGATCGACAAGGCGCTGGCCAGCGAACAAAATGAACGCGTGCGGACGGCCTTGACCGAAGCGCGCGCGGCCATCGTGCTTATCTCGGATGCCAGTACCGCGGCGGAAAAAATCGCCGCCATCGTGGTCATCAGCAACCGCGGCGACCAGGATGCGCTCGGATTGATCGACGGCCTGGCACCGGATCAGCCTCCAGACGTTCGCGGCGCCGCGCAGGCAGCTAGCGCGAAGATTCAGCGCACGCTCGTGATCTGGAACACCGTGCAGGACCTCTGGTACGGCCTTTCGCTCGGCTCGGTGCTGCTGCTGGCGGCGATCGGGCTCGCCATTACGTTCGGCGTGATGGGCGTCATCAACATGGCGCATGGCGAGATGGTGATGCTCGGCGCCTACACCACCTTTGTCGTGCAGGAGATCATCCGCACGAAATATTCGGGCCTGTTTGACTATTCGCTCGCCATCGCGCTGCCGCTCGCCTTCATTGTCGCCGGCGCGGTCGGCATCTTGATCGAACGCAGCGTGATCCGGTTTCTCTATGGCCGGCCGCTGGAAACCTTGCTCGCCACCTGGGGCATTTCGCTCGTCATCCAGCAGGCGGTGCGCGTCGCCTTCGGTCCGACCAACAAGGAGGTCGGCAATCCCACCTGGATGTCAGGCGCCTTCGATCTCGGCGGCATCAGCATCACCTACAACCGCATGTGGATCATCGTTTTCACCGGCATTGTGTTCGTTGCCTTGCTCGGCATGCTGCGCTTCACGCGGCTCGGGCTGGAAATGCGCGCGGTCACGCAGAACCGCGCGATGGCGGCGGCGGTCGGCATCCGCACAGCGCGCATCGACGCGCTCACCTTCGGCCTCGGTTCCGGCATTGCCGGCATCGCCGGCGTGGCGCTCTCACAAATCGACAATGTGTCGCCGAACCTGGGCCAAGGCTACATCATCGACAGTTTCATGGTGGTGGTGTTCGGCGGCGTCGGTAATTTGTGGGGCACGCTGGTCGGCGCGCTGACGCTCGGCATCGCCAACAAGTTCCTCGAGCCTTTCGCCGGCGCCGTGCTCGCCAAGATCGCCATCCTGGTCTTCATCATCCTATTCATTCAGAAGCGCCCGCGCGGCATGTTCGCGCTCAAGGGCAGGGCGATTGAAGCATGATGAAATCGCATCCGCTCATCCGCCTGCTCGATCGCGGCTCGACGCTGTTTCTGGTGCTGCTCGGCGCTTTCGCGATCGCCACCCCAGTGCTCAATCTGCTGGTGCCGGAAGGGTCGGCACTGCATGTTTCGACTTATTTCGTCGCGCTGTTCGGCAAATATGTTTGTTACGGCCTGCTCGCGCTCTCAATCGATCTGATCTGGGGCTATGTCGGCATCCTGTCGCTCGGCCATGGCGCCTTCTTCGCACTTGGCGGCTACGCCATGGGCATGTACCTGATGCGCCAGATCGGCTCGCGCGGCGTCTATGCCAATCCAATCCTGCCTGACTTCATGGTGTTTCTGAATTGGCCTGAGCTGCCGATCTTCTGGTACGGCTTCAACCACTTCGCCTATGCGATGTTGATGGTGCTGCTGGTGCCGGGCCTCTTGGCCTTCGTGTTCGGTTGGTTCGCTTTCCGCAGCCGCGTCACCGGCGTTTATCTCTCGATCATCACCCAGGCGATGACCTACGCGCTGCTGCTCGGCTTCTTCCGCAACAATTTCGGCTTCGGTGGCAATAACGGCCTCACCGATTTCAAGGACATTCTCGGCTTCAATGTGCAGTCGGAGGCGACGCGCAATTCGCTGCTGGTGATTTCCTGCATCATGCTGGCGATCTGCTTCCTGATCTGCCGCGCCATCGTCACCTCGAAATTCGGCAACGTGCTGATCGCCATCCGCGACGCAGAATCCCGCACACGCTTCCTTGGCTATCGCGTCGAGGCCTACAAGCTCTTCGTGTTCACGCTGTCGGCCTGCATGGCGGGCATTGCCGGCGCTCTCTATGTGCCGCAGGTCGGCATCATCAATCCGGGCGAATTCGCGCCGGCCAATTCCATCGAGGCGGTGATCTGGGTGGCAGTCGGCGGCCGCGGCACGCTTACGGGCGCGGTGTTGGGGGCCTTCGTGGTCAATTATGCCAAGACTTTTTTCACCTCCGGGTTTCTGGCGCCCTATTGGCTGTTCATGCTGGGCGGCCTGTTCATCGGCACCACCTTGCTGATGCCGCGAGGCATCATCGGCACTTACAATAATTGGCGCGGCAACCGCGCCGAGAAAAAAGATGCCGAGATGCCGGCGGCCTCACCGCATGCGGCGGAGTAGGGACCATGGCTGAGCCAAAAATCGAAAAACAAACCACGTCGGCGCTGCTCTACCTCGACGGAATTTCCGTTTCGTTCGACGGCTTCAAGGCGCTCAACGAATTGTCGTTCATCATCGAGCCGGGTGAGATGCGGGCGATCATCGGGCCCAACGGCGCCGGCAAGACGACGATGATGGATGTCGTCACCGGCAAGACACGGCCGGACACGGGCGATGTGTTTTTTGCGGCGGGCACCCATGATCTGTCCAAGCTCGATGAGACAGAAATCGCCATGCTCGGCATCGGCCGCAAGTTCCAGAAGCCGACCGTATTCGACATGCATACGGTCGAGGACAATCTCAGCCTAGCGCTCAATAACGACCGCAGCGTACGGGCGACACTGATGTGGCAGTCGTCGGCCGCGCAGGAGGAGCGCATCGATCAAGTGCTCGACACCGTGCGCCTGAAGGCCTTACGCTCGCGCGTGGCGGGCAGCCTGTCGCACGGGCAGAAGCAGTGGCTGGAGATCGGCATGCTGCTCGCGCAGGAACCGAAACTGCTGCTGGTCGACGAGCCGGTGGCCGGCATGACCGACGCCGAAACCCAGCAGACCGCGGAATTGCTCAAGGAAATCAACAAGACCAAGACCGTGGTGGTGGTCGAGCACGACATGCATTTTGTGCGCGAGCTTGGGGTCAAGGTGACGTGTCTCCACGAAGGTTCGGTGCTCGCGGAAGGCACCATCGATCAAGTCTCGACCAACGATCGCGTGGTCGAAGTGTATTTAGGGAGATAGCGCATGATCCCGAAAAGTGGGTACCGGTTTTCGGATAAGATCATGCGCAGAAAGAAAAAAGATGCTTGAAGTGAATAACATCGACCTCCATTACGGTGCGGCGCAGGCACTGCGCGGCATTTCGCTCAAGGCCGAAGTGGGCAAGGTCACCTGCGTGCTCGGCCGCAACGGCGTCGGCAAGACCAGCCTGCTGCGCGCCATTGTCGGCCAAAAGCCGGTCAGTGCCGGCAGCATCACGCTCGGCGGCACCGATATCACCAAGCTTCCAACCGTCGAGCGCGCGCGCAGCGGCGTTGCCTTTGTGCCGCAGGGCCGCGAGATTTTTCCGTTGCTGACAGTTGCGGAAAATCTGGAAACCGGCTTTGCGCCGCTCAAGCGTGACCAGCGCATCGTTCCCAACGATGTGTTCTCGCTGTTTCCGGTGCTCAAAAGCATGCTCGGCCGGCGCGGCGGTGATCTGTCCGGCGGCCAGCAGCAGCAATTGGCTATTGGCCGTGCGCTCGTCATGCGGCCGCGGCTGTTGTTGCTCGACGAGCCGACCGAGGGCATCCAGCCCTCGATCATCAAGGATATCGGCCGCGCCATCAGCTATCTGCGCTCGCTCAAGGAAATGGCGATCATCCTGGTCGAGCAATATCTCGATTTCGCGCAAGAACTCGGCGACCAGCTGGTGGTCATGGACCGCGGTGCCATCGTCTATGCCAGTGACAAGGCCAATATGGACGAGGCCGCGATCAAGCGCGCTTTGGCGATCTAAGAATCTGGGCGATTTGATTTAGCCGCGCGCCGTGCTTTCTTGATGGGGGAGTGACCGTCGCGTGCCAGCAAGCCTTGCCCTTCAGCGAGACATCTTCGCCGCTAATCGCGCCACTGGCCATATTGCATTGAGCGTGGCGGCGGCAGGCCCCATCACGCGCCGCAAGCGAGTCCACGAGGACGGCTCGCTGCGCGTGCGCTTTCCCAATGCCTCGCCGGCTGCGCTAGAAGCCGTGATCGTCAATACCGGCGGCGGCATGACCGGCGGCGACCGCTTTGCCATCGAGCTTGAAGTGGGCGAGGGCGCGAGCCTGATCGCCGGCACGGCGGCGGCGGAAAAAGTCTACCGCTCCAACGGGCCGGACGCCGAGATGACGGTGCGGCTTGATCTCGCCGCAGGGGCGCGGCTGGCTTGGTTACCGCAGGAAACCATTCTGTTCGACCAGGCGCGGCTGTCGCGTCGCATCGACATCGATATGGCCGAAGGCGCCTCGTTGCTGATGGCCGAAGCCGTGGTGCTTGGCCGCGCCGCCTCCGGCGAGGCAATGAACCAGGGCTTTTTTGCCGACCGCTGGCGCGTGCGACGCGACGGGAAGCTGGTATTCGCCGACACCGCCTGGCTCGAAGGCGCCGTTGCTGCGCGGCTGATCGATCCGGCTGTCACGGCCGGCGGGATCGCGATCGCTACCGTGCTGATCGCGCCGGGCGGCGACGCCCAGCTTGCATCGGTGCGCGCGTTCGGCGAACATTTTGCCGGCGAGGTTGGCATCTCCGCCTGGAACGGTTTCGCGCTGGCGCGGCTCTGCGCCAAGGACGGGGCGGCGCTGCGCCACGATCTGATCGCGGTGCTGGCGGCGCTCGGCGCTCAGGTGCCGCGGCTTTGGCTTCAGTGAGGGTTGGATGAATCTGACGCCGCGAGAAAAGGACAAATTACTGATCGCCATGGCCGCGATCGTGGCGCGCAAGCGCCTTGAACGCGGCGTCAAGCTCAACCACCCGGAAGCAGTGGCGCTGATTTCCGATTTCATCCTGGAAGGTGCGCGCGACGGCAAAAGCGTCGCCGAGTTGATGCAGAAGGGCGCGCATGTGGTCACCCGCGCGCAAGTGATGGAAGGCATTCCAGAGATGATCCACGACATCCAGGTCGAGGCGACATTTCCCGACGGCACCAAGCTCGTCACCGTGCACGATCCGATCAGGTGAGGAATTTCCGATGAAAGCAACTCTCGTTTTATTTTTTGTGTTGAGCGCCACCACGGCGTTTGCGCACGATTCGCTGGTACCGCACCAGCATCCGCATCCGATCAGCATGTTGCCGGACGTCGGCACTTTCGGCGTCGCGGCGCTGTTGCTCGCGCTTGCGGTGATCGTCTACGCGCAATTCAGCAACAGGTAGCGCCATGATCCCCGGCGAAATGTTCATCCAGGACGGCGACATCGAGCTCAATGCCGGCCGGAAGACCGCGACCGTCACGGTGGCCAATTCGGGCGACCGGCCAATCCAGGTCGGCTCGCATTATCATTTCTTCGAAACCAATCCGGCGCTGAAATTCGACCGCAAGAAAGCGCGCGGCATGCGGCTCGACATCGCCGCCGGCACCGCGGTGCGCTTCGAGCCGGGCCAGACGCGCGATGTCACGCTGGTCGCGCTCGCGGGCAAGCGAACGGTTTACGGTTTCCGCGGCGATGTGATGGGGAAGTTGTGATCCTGGGTTTGCATACCCCCAAAAGCCATAACGGGCGGACCGTCGTCCACCCGTCACAAGCTCTCGGATCCATTTCGGCGCGTACGGGCGTGAGCCTTTCAGCGTCGTACCCAGTTACTGAGAGCCAGGGCCGGCAAACATGGACCACGAATACTGCAAGCAGCACCCACGTCCCATGTCCGATCCGGTCATGGCGGCCATCCGTGTCCGGCAGAGCCAGAGATGGCTGACCTGTTGTGAAGCTTATGCGTCTGGCCGCGCGTGGCAAGGGCGCAAAAATCGCGGTTGTTAGTTACGGGGATAAATTATGGCAGTTACCATGAAACGCACGGCTTATGCCGACATGTTCGGGCCCACCACGGGCGACCGCGTGCGGCTGGCCGACACAAATTTGATCATCGAAGTCGAAAAAGATTTCACGATCTATGGCGAAGAAGTGAAATTCGGCGGCGGCAAGGTGATCCGCGACGGCATGGGTCAGTCGCAAGTGACCAACGCGCAGGGCGCCGTCGACACTGTGATCACCAATGCGCTGATCCTCGACCACTGGGGCATCGTCAAAGCCGACGTCGGCATCAAGGCCGGCTTGATCCACTCCATCGGCAAAGCGGGCAATCCCGACATCCAGCCCGGCGTCACCATCATCGTCGGCCCCGGCACCGAAGTGATCGCGGGCGAAGGCAAAATCCTCACCGCCGGCGGCTTCGACACCCACATCCACTTCATCTGCCCGCAGCAGGTCGACGAGGCGCTCAATTCCGGCGTCACCTCGATGCTCGGCGGCGGTACTGGCCCGGCGCATGGCACGTTTGCCACCACCTGCACGCCCGGGCCCTGGCATCTCGGCCGCATGATCCAGGCGGCGGACGCGTTTCCGGTCAATCTCGGTTTTGCCGGCAAGGGCAACGCCTCGCGCCCGGCGGCGCTGGAGGAAATGGTCAAGGCCGGCGCCTGCTCGCTCAAGCTGCACGAGGACTGGGGCACGACGCCGGCGGCGATCGACTGCTGCCTTTCGGTCGCAGAAAAATACGACATCCAGGTGATGATCCACTCCGACACGCTGAATGAGTCGGGCTTCGTCGAGGACACCATCAAAGCTTTCAAGGGCCGCACCATTCACGCCTTCCACACCGAAGGCGCTGGCGGCGGCCACGCGCCCGACATCATCAAGGTCGCGGGCCTCAAGAACGTACTGCCGTCCTCGACCAATCCGACGCGGCCCTACACCGTCAACACGCTCGACGAGCATCTCGACATGCTGATGGTCTGCCACCATCTCGATCCCTCGATCGCCGAAGACCTGTCGTTTGCCGAAAGTCGTATCCGCAAGGAAACCATCGCGGCGGAAGATATCCTTCACGACCTCGGGGCGTTGTCGATGATGTCGTCGGACTCGCAGGCGATGGGCCGCCTGGGCGAAGTCATCATCCGCACCTGGCAAACCGCGGACAAGATGAAGAAGCAGCGCGGTTCGCTGCCGGGCGAGAAAGGCGACAACGACAACAAGCGCGTCAAGCGCTACGTCGCCAAATACACCATCAACCCCGCCATCGCGCACGGTGTGTCGAAGCACATCGGCTCTGTCGAGAAGGGCAAGCTCGCCGATCTGGTGATCTGGACGCCGGCGTTTTTTGGCGTCAAGCCGGACATGGTGATCAAGGCTGGCACGATTGTCGCGGCGCAGATGGGCGATCCCAATGCCTCAATCCCGACGCCGCAGCCGGTGCATTACCGGCCGATGTTCGGTGCCTTCGGCAAGTCGCTAACGGCCTCGTCGCTGGTTTTCGTCTCCAAGGCCGCGGCCAGGAGCAATCTGCGCAACAAGCTCGGCGTCGAAAAGCAGTTCGTCGCGGTCGAGAAAACCCGCTCGATCAACAAGAAAAGCATGATCCACAACGACGCCACGCCCAATATCGACGTCGATCCGGAGACCTATGAAGTGCGCGCCGACGGCGAATTGCTTACCTGCGCGCCTGCCGACGTGCTGCCAATGGCGCAAAGGTATTTCCTCTTCTAATGTGAGGAAATGAGACGCGTTGCTCGTATTATTCCCGCCGTAAAAATGACGGCGGCAACCTCAGACCGCGTC
>JAYTFS010000280.1:0-3118 GCA_043734185.1 Pseudolabrys sp.
CCCGTGAAACGAACCCACGGGGGTTCACGAACCCGGTTTATTCCCCTCATTTGGAGGGTCTCGTCGCGGTGATTTGTCGCAATTAACAACGACTTCGCAAGCGGTTGACGGCCTGCGGGGCTCGTTTGATAATGCGGTTTGCGTAGAGTAAGGTCGCCGCGGCGCAAGCTCGGATCGGCGCTTTTTTGGCTGGACTGCGGTGATTATGAAAATCCGCCTTGCATTGTTTCTCACGGTGATTTTTTCGGTGGCGTCGATCGCCCCGTCGTTCGGGGCCGGCGAACGTTTCGCGCTGGTGATCGGCAACGCAAAATATCCGGACGCCGAAGCGCCGCTGAAAGAGCCGATCAACGACGCCCGCGATGTCGCCGAAGAACTCAAGCGCGACGGCTTCAATGTCGATATCGGCGAAAACCTTACCGGCGACGGCATGCGCCGCGCCTTCGAGCGCCTGTATGGCAAGGTCAAGCCGGGCTCGGTGGCCCTGATCTTCTTCTCGGGTTTCGGCGTCCAGTCGAACCGCCAGAGCTACATGATCCCGGTCGATGCGCAGATCTGGACCGAGGCGGATGTTCGCCGCGACGGGTTCAGCCTCGAGATGGTTCTGGGCGAAATCAACAGCCGCGGTGCCGGCGTCAAGATCGCCCTGGTCGATGCCTCCAGGCGCAATCCTTTCGAGCGCCGGTTCCGCAGTTTTTCCGCCGGCCTCGCGCCGGTCATTGCGCCGAACGGCACGCTGGTGATGTATTCGGCAGCGCTTTCGTCGGTCATTTCGGATAATGGCAGCGATCGCAGCCTGTTCGTGCGGGAATTGCTCAAGGAAATCCGCACCCCCGATTTGATGGCCGAGGAAACGCTGAATCGCACCCGCGTCGGCGTCACCCGCGCCTCGCGCCAGGAGCAGGTGCCGTGGATTTCGTCGTCGCTGGCTGAGGATTTCTCCTTCATCCCCGGCGGTGCAGGGCCGAGGCCTTCTAACCCGGCGCCGGTCGCTCCCGCACCCGCACCCACGCCTCCTGTTGCTCCCGCGCCTCCTGTTGCCACCGCGCCTACTCCGGCACCGGCACCTGCTCCCACTGGGCCCCAGGTTGCCACTGCGCCGCCAGCGACTGTACCGCCGCCGCCCCCTGCGCCGCCAAAGCTCGAGGTCCCCCCCTCGCCGCCGGCCAAGCCGCCCGAGGGTAATCTGGCCGATGATCCGATCATCAAGGGCCTCAACGAGAAGCTCCGCGAAAATCCCGACGATGGGCCTGCGCTGTATCGGCGTGGCCAGGTCTATGCCAGCAAGGGCTTCTACGACCTCGCCATCAAGGACTTCAACAATTCGCTCCGGCTCAACCCGAAGGATGTGGAAGCCTACAACAACCGCTGCTGGGCCCGCACTGTCATCGGCGACCTGCAGGCCGCGCTGAAGGATTGCAACGAGGCGTTGCGGCTGCGGCCGAATTTCGTCGATGCGCTGGACAGCCGTGGCCTGGTCAACCTCAAGAGCGGGCAGACCAAGAACGCAATTGCTGATTTCGATGCCGCGCTGAAGATCAACCCGCGATTGACCTCGTCGCTGTACGGGCGCGGCGTTGCCAAGAAGCGCAACGGCTCGGTTTCGGAAGGCGATCTGGATATAAACAACGCCAAGGCGATGGACCCGAATATTGCTAAGGAATTCGCCGATTACGGCGTACAGTGACGATTATTTGAGGCGAAGGCCGGCGCCCCTCGAACCCGCAGGCGGGCGCCAAGACTAATACAAGACGAACACTCGCAGGCCGCGACGGATTGGTCCGGCAGCTGATTTGAATCACGTTTGTGAATGACCTTTGGAAACGCTCGCAGGAGGGACTGGCAATGTCGCAGAACTTTGGAACGAAGACCCTGACCTCGATCCTTTCGATCGCGACGCTTGGCGCCGCACTTTCCTTTGGCGTCGGAACCGCCCTCGCTCAGGAAAAGGCCAAGGACAAGAGCGTTTCCGAGGGCGATATTCTCCGCGCGCTGGTACCAGAAAAGAAGCCGCTGACCCGTGGTCTCTCCGCCGGCCCGCAGCAGGTTGATCAGGCGGCCGTCGCCGCCGAGGGCCAGTTCGTCCAGAAAATCCGCGGCCGCTCGACGCGGTCGCTGTCGTTCAGCGAGCGCGAAGAGATCGCCGCCATCGTCAAGGACAAGCCGAAGATCGATCTGGAAATCAACTTCGACTACAACTCGGCCGATATCAGCGCCAAGTCGCTGGAGTCGGTTCAGGCGCTCGGACGCGCGCTGTCCAATTCCGAATTGAAGGGCTCGACCTTCGTGGTCGCCGGTCACACCGATGCGGCCGGCGGCGAAGGCTATAATCAGGACCTTTCCGAGCGGCGCGCCGACGCGATCAAGCGCTATCTGGTCGATAAATACGGCATCAACGGCACCGATCTGGTGACCGTCGGCTATGGCAAGAGCAAGCTCAAGGACCAGAACCAGCCGATGGCCGAGGCCAACCGCCGCGTGCAGGTCGTGAACATGGAAAACAAGGCCACTGCGTCCAAATAACCTGTTCAGGCAAGGGCGTGGCGTTGACCTAGATTTTCCGGCTACAATGCGTCCCGCAACACACTTGCGGGACGCATTTTGTTTGGGGTTCATTGTGATTTTTCGATGGACCGAATGCACCCCGCTTCATTTGAATTCCAGTCTGGATTGATCCGGCGATGAATCTCTCCGAATACCTCAAACCTGCGCTCGGAGTAGCGTTCGTTGTCGTTGTGGGTGGCTTCTATTACTGGTTTGAGCACCGCTCCCGACCCGAGCCCAAGGATACGCCGAGCCAGGCGCTCGTGATCGTGACCAAATCCACCAATGCCTGCTTCTCCGACATGGTACGGGTCACCGGATTTATCGTGCCGCGCCGTGAAGCGCAGGTCGGCGTCGATCAGGAAGGTTCCAAGGTCACCGACCTCTTCGTCCGCGAAGGCGACATGGTCACGGACAATCAGGAGCTGGCGCGCCTGACCGCGCCGCCGCAGCAGCCCGGAGCCCCGGCCGGCAGGACCGGACCGATATCGCTGCGTACGCCTGGTCCGGGCCTCGTCACCGAAGTCAGGACCGCCGTCGGCGCGCCGGCCTCGCCGCAGGCCGGACCGATGTT
>JAYTFS010000281.1:0-15782 GCA_043734185.1 Pseudolabrys sp.
CGCACCCGTAAACCGCGCCTCGTGGGCGCGTAGCTCAGCTGGTAGAGCACACGACTTTTAATCGCGAGGTCCCGGGTTCGAGTCCCGGCGCGCTCACCAAGATATCAATTTCTTATGCGTGACCAGATCGAGTTGCGCTTAACGCACAATCAAACCAGGCACCGATGAACCTAGCGCCAGCCTCGATTAGTTCCGACACTCGCGCGATCATCGCCGTCATTGCAATCTCTTTTGCCTTACGCGCTGCGCTCGCGGCCGTAATGGGTTTCACCATTGACGAGACTTACAATGTTGTCGTGGCGCGGCAATTCGCGCTGTCCTACTACGACCATCCACCGGCGATTATGTGGCTCATCGCGGCAGCGGTGAAACTCACGGGGAGCGAGCATCACCTCATCGTTCGATTGCCGACGCTCATCTTGTTCTCAGCCCAGAGCTGGCTCCTCTATCAACTGACGGCGTTCCTTTTTGACAAGCGGGCAGCACTGTTTGCTGTGATCGCTATCTCATCCTCTCCCTTGTTCGCTTTTTATTCCGGCGCGATCGCGTCGACAGATGAGCCGCTCATTTTCGGGCTTACCGGCGCAGCCCTATTCGTTGCGCGTGCCGTATTCACTGAGGGTCCGACGCCGTGGCGCACCTGGCTTATCGCCGGATTTTTCTTCGGTGTGGCCTTGCTGTCTAAATTCAGCGCGATTCTTATTCTCCCTGGTTTCGCACTTTTCCTTCTGACGGTCCCGCGTCATCGGCACCTCATATTTACCGCTGGCCCTTATGTCGCGGCGTTCGTAGCGGTCGCCGTGTTCATGCCGGTTATTTTGTGGAACATCGAAAACGGGTTCGTCGCTTTCGCATTTCAGGGCAGCCGTGCAGCGCTAGGCCACGAGATCCATATCGCGCGCGCACTGACGCACCTCGGCGTCTTCATAGTCGCGACAGGGGCCGTGATCTGGCTCGTCCAAATTGCCGCACTCGTCGGCGCGCTTCGGGCCGGCCCACGCGATGAACGACGATGGTTTTTCGCAAGCCTCGCCATCGTGCCGATTGTCTTTTTCCTCTTCCTCGACATGTTCGCGAGAGAAGGAGTGGCACCCCATTGGCTGGAGCCAGGGTATGTCTTTACCTTTCCGCTCATGGGAGCCGCTGTGGTGCAGTTGTACGCGCGCTTCCCCCGCACGGTCTGGTGGACATTCACCGTCTGCATTGTGGGAATATGCCTGCTCTTGTTGGCATTTCTCACCCACACGCGTACCGGTTGGCTGCGAACCTTTGTGCCGTCCTTCAACGACCACGACCCAATGGTCTCAGGCCAGACCGACTGGTGGAGTTTTCGCGCAGCGCTTAAAGAACGAGGATATCTCGATTCAAAGCGCTATTTCATTTTGAGTGGGCGGTACTGGGTCTGCTTCAAGGCTCAACTCGTGCTGAGTGGCAGCCTGCCGGTTGTCTGTATTTCCGAAAATCCAATCGCCAACGCACTCTGGCTCAATGACACGACCCTCATCGGGCGCGACGCCATCATTGCAGAGTGGTGGGACGGGCCGCAGACAGCTCAGGACAAGTTCGAACACATCGAACAAATTGAGCCGATCTGGATTACGGAATATGGCCGGCCCGTGATGCGCATCGAGCTAGCGCTCGGCCGCAATTTACAGCGGCCTATATTTGAGCCGAGCCGTTAGCTAAATTCCAGTCATTAACAAAATCGTCAAAAGCATGTTCGCGGCCACAAGCGTTACGCTTGCCGGATCACGATAAGCGCGCGAATACGCTCTAATCACTCACTGGATCTGGTTTCCGCCTGCAATATCCCCCACACATCTTCATAGTTCCTGTCATCACAATTTCATCTGACGGTCTCCCCCTCGCCACTATGTTTCAGTACGCAAAGCCATGGTTCTAGGAGGACCATCGCAACCAGAAACACGACGACCTCAGGAGGCCTTAGACCATGCAACCTCAAATCGACACGGCCAGGCTCTCAGTACTTCGTGCGTTCTCTGCCCCCGCGCAATGCTCGCTTTGCGCTGACGTGATGGTGGCGCCGCTTATGTCGGAATTCGTCGAAGGCGGAGAAATCCGCCACCACTGGGCATGCGACAGTTGCGGGCAATACTCCTGCACTTCCATCCCACTCTCAACACATTGAGTTTCGGGCAGCCGGAACAATCGCACCTTTGTGGTGTTTGCCTTTAAGGCTGAACAGCCTATTCCAAGGAGGAAACACCCATGAAGTCGAAGCTTTTCCGGTCTGCCCTGACCGTTCTCGCTTGCACCGGCGCGCTGGCACTCGCCACGCCGTCCATGGCGGCCTCGGTCAATTTCAAGGCCAACCTGAATGCCGCTACCGAAGTTCCGCCAAATGACAGCAAGGCGAGCGGTGCCGTCACCGCGACCTACGACACGGCAACCAAAATGTTGTCCTGGAAGGGCTCCTATAAGGACTTGTCCGGTCCTGCGACCGCAGCCCATTTCCACGCCGGCGAAGTTGGCAAGAATGGCGGCGTAGCCATTCCGATCGCGCCCAACACCAGCCCGCTCGAAGGCACCGCGACCCTCACCGCCGAACAGGAAGCTGACCTGATGGCCGGCAAGTGGTACGTCAACGTCCACACCGCCACCAACAAGGGCGGCGAAATACGCGGTCAATTGACGAAATAAGCAACCGATCGTTGCGTGACCAAAGCCCGCCGGTCCTCGCCGGCGGGCTTTTTCATACGCACACTTTACCTTCGGCCAGAGGGCGTCATATCGTGCGGCCGTAATCGCGCAGGGAATGCCCATGACCGGAAAGAATGGCAACTCGAATGGCGGCGACGCCCCGTTTTTGATCTCCGGCGGCGGCATCGGCGGCTTGGTTACTGCCTACGCGCTGGCGCGCCAGGGATTTGCCGTGCGGCTGTTCGAGCAGTCGCCCGAATTTCACGAGGTCGGCGCCGGCATCCAGCTCGGCCCGAATATCTTTCGCGTGTTGGAAAAAATCGGCCTCAAGGACGCGGTGCTGGCCGACGCCCACCGCCCGCCGGCCCAGGAAATGCGCGACGCCGTTACCGGCAAGTTGATCACCCGCGTGCCGCTCGACGGCGCCTTCACCGAACGCTTCGGCCAGCCCTATGCCGTCACTCATCGCCACGATATTCACGCGACGTTTCTCAAGGCGTGCCAGTCGAGCAATCTGATTTCGCTGGAAACCAGCCGCCGCGTCGACAGCTATGAGGACCACGGCGACCGCGTCACTGTCACGCTGGAGAACGGCGAGCACGCCGAAGGCCTTGCGCTGATCGGCTGTGACGGCATGTGGTCGAAAATCCGCGACCGCATCGTCGGCGACGGCAAGCCGCGCGTCTCCGGTCACATCGCCTATCGCGCCGTGCTCAAGCGCGAGCAAGTGCCGAAAGACCTATGGCGGCCCGACGTCGTACTGTGGGCCGGTCCGCGCTGCCATTTCGTGCATTATCCGCTTCGCCGCGGCGAGCTCTACAATCTCGTCGCGGTATTTCATTCCGATCATTACGAGGAAGGCTGGAACGCCGAAGGCAGCAAGGAACTGCTCTGGAAACATTTCCAGGGCTTGAGGCCGGAAGTGCTGCGCCTGCTGGAACTCATCGACACGTGGCGCATGTGGGTCTTGTGCGACCGCGAGCCGGTCAAAGAGTGGTCGAAAGGCCGCGTGGTGCTGCTCGGCGATGCCGCGCATCCGATGCTGCAATATCTTGCGCAGGGCGCCTGCATGGCGACCGAAGACGCGGTGATCCTCGGAGAAAAAGTGGCGGCCTCGCCCGATGATCCCGTCGCCGCATTCAAGGCCTATAGCCAGGAACGCTATCTGCGCACCGCCAGGGTGCAGATCATGGCGCGGGTCTATGGGGAATTTTATCACGCACGCGGCGTCAGCGCCGAATTGCGTGACATCGCCGTCGGCGGCCGCACGATCCCGCAAACTTATGACAGCATCGAGTGGCTTTACGCCGGGCCGTAGCGAGCAATTCGCTACTTATCTTCGTCGGGGCGGTATTTGGTCTCGGGTTTGAGACCTTTGCGGCGTTTCTTTTCGCTGATCTTGCCGTTTTCGAGATAGCCACCCTTCGCCGCGCGCTTGGCCGCCTCGTCCCATTGCGGCAGCCAGTCGCCGAGCGAATAGCCGAACCACGGCGCCTGCGGCCGTAACGGGCCGAGACCGAGTTCCTGCCAAATCGCCTTGGCGCGCTCCATGTATTCCTGCTTCGGCAACGCCAGCGGCGGCATGTCGCCTTTCATGGTGGCATCCATGAGCATCGTCGAATCTTCTTCGTTGCCGTGCTCGCGCTTGGGGCCGTGCCCTTGGCCTCGGTGCGGCACTAGCTGGACGTCTTCGATCGGATTCATCCGGTAGGCCATCGCCCAAAGCAGCGCATCGGCATTGTCGACGTCGATGTCGTCGTTGACGGCGATGCATATCTTGCCGCAATCGCCCTTGAAGAAGGCGGCTCCCTTGAGCGCACGCCAGACCTCGGTGCGCGGTACGCCTTTCTCCAGCGTGATCACCGTTACGCGCAACAATCCGGTCAAGGGTTCATGCAGCGCCACTTTCTTGACGCCCTTGATGCCAAGCGTGTTGCGCAGGTGCGCGGTGAACAACGGCTCGTAGGCGACGCGTTTGATCACGCTCGATTCACTTGGCGCGACCTGGCTGATATAAGACGGGATCACGGGATTCTTGCGGTGTGTGATCGCGGTCACCCGCATCGGCATGTTGAATTCCTCGAGCGCGACGTGACCGTGGGATTCGCCGAACGGCGCTTCCGGCTCAAGATATTCGGTGTCGATCATCCCCTCAATGACAATTTCGGATTCCGCCGGCACCGTAAGATCGACGGTTCGCGCGCGCGCAATGTTGATCGGCCCACCCGCAAGTCCTCCGGCGACGGTCATCTCGTCGACGCCGATCGGCAGCTTTTGCGGCCCCATGAAGGCTACATAAGGCGGGCAGCCAAGCACGATCGCGCAGGGCATCGGCTCGCCGCGCTTCTGGTATTTGAGATAATGCTGGTAGCCGCCGGCGCCGCCGACGCGCGTCGCCATGCGAACGACGAGACGGTCCGGCGCCTTCAGCGCGGCGCGATAGGTGCCCATATTCTGCACGCCGGTATCCGGGTCGCGCGTAATCACATTTGTCGCCGTCAGCGTCGGCGCGCTGTCGAAACCGGGCGTCGAAATCGGGATCGGCAGCCGGTCGAGGCCGTTGCCCTCGCCTTTGAGCTTGTCGCCCTCGATCACAACCTCATGGCACACCGCGTCATTGACCAGCCGCGGCGCGATGGGGTTGGCGATGGCCTTGTCCCATTTCTCCTGGATCTCGGCGAGCGGCGCGCGCATGCCGATGCTGTAGATCTCCGGGTTTGCAGCAATGGCGCCAACCACGACCGGGATGTCGTATTTGCGACCTAACCCGTCGGTGATGTTGGTGAACAGAAACGCCTTGCGCTCGGACTCGTCGATGCCGCCGACGAATTGCCAGCGCACCAGCGGATGCATTTCCGCATCCTTGTCGATCGGCCGGTCGATCCGCTGCAGCAGACCGCGCTCTTCGAGCGCGGCGAGATGCTCATGCAGATCGCGATAGTCTCGCGGCGCGGCGCTCATGGTTCGTTCCTTGGGGCAGCCCAGGAAGCCTACTTCTTCGGGATGCCGGCCTTCTCGACTACCTCTGTCCACTTCTTGATGTCGCCGGTGAGCCGCGACATCAATTCAGCCGGCGTGCTGGCCTGCGCCACGA
This sequence comes from Pseudolabrys sp., assembly GCA_043734185.1. Lineage (GTDB taxonomy): Bacteria > Pseudomonadota > Alphaproteobacteria > Rhizobiales > Xanthobacteraceae > Pseudolabrys. The sequence goes on from JAYTFS010000281.1 coordinate 5,756, forward strand.
CGCCAACCTTGGCGTACTGCTCCTTCACATCGGGCATCGCCATGACTTCGGTGATCGCCTTGTTCATGATGGCGATGACTTCTTTCGGCGTATCCTTGGGGGCGCCAACACCGTTCCACGAGATCACCTCGTAGCCTTTGGCGCCGGCCTCGTCCGCCGTCGGAACGGACGGCATTAAGGGCGAGCGCTTCGGTGATGACGTCGCCAGTATTTTCAGCTTGCCGTCATTGACCTGCCCTTGCGTGGCCGGCGGAAAATCCACCATCAACTGCATGTCGTTGCGAAGTAGCGCCACGACGATTTCCGGCGAGGTCCTGTACGGAACAATCTGCACATCGAGGCCTGCGATCGACTTGAACAGTTCGCCGCCGAGGTTCTGCGTGCCGCCAACCGCAATGGTGCCGATGTTGAGCTTACCGGGTTTTGCTTTCGCCTCCTTGATGAAATCGGCAAGCGTCTTGTAGTCGGACTCGGCGTTGACCACGAACACCAGATCGAAAGTACCAACCATCGAAACCATCGCCAGGTCTTTGACGGGATCGAATGGCAGGGCGTTGAACGCCGCCACGCTGATCGCAGTTCCGTTGGTGACATAGGCCATGGTGTAGCCGTCCGGTGGCGACGAAATCACCGCGCGCGCGGCGGCGATGCCACCAGGCCCCGGCATGTTCTCGATCACTACGCGCTGGCCGAGTTTATCGCTGAGCTTGTCGGCCATGACGCGCGCAGTGACGTCGGCGACGCCGCCTGGGCCAAAGGGCAGCACGATCTTTATCGGTTTTTCCGGCCACGCCGCCTGCGCGGCGTTGAACGGCGCGAGCGCCAAGATCAAAGCCGCCGGCAGCGCGAGCAACGCGTTGCGGCGCGTGAAACGCGCCGTCTTAACAAACGTTTTTGTCATCGCGGTAATCCTCCGGGCGGTTCGTCGTTTTTTATTGTCAGTCAAAACCATAAAGCTTTGCGGGGTTTTCCACCAGCAGGCGGTGTTGCGCCAGTGTATCTGTCGCGAACTTCGGCACCAGATCGACCAAATCGGCCTCGTCGGCCTCATGCGTGGCATTGGGATGGGGAAAGTCGGTGCCCCACAGTACGCGGCCGGGAGAGGCTTCGACCAAAGCATGGGCAATCGGCACCGCCGTGGCGTAAGGCGGCATCGAGATGCGCTCGGAACCGCAAACCTTGATCCAGCAGTTTTCCAGATGTGAAAGCTCGATCAAGGCGCGTAGCGGCTTCTGATCGACGCCCGCCTCCGACGGCACGCGGCCCATATGATCAACAACGAAGGGCAATGGCAGCTTGCGCATCATGTCCGACAACGGAATGATCGATGGCGCATCGACATGCAGCACCACATGCCAGCCGCGGCCCTTGATGCGGTCGATGACGCGGTTGAATACGTCCATGTCCGGAGCGCCACCAAGATGCTTCACAAAGTTAAACCGCACGCCGCGCACGCCACCGTGTCCTAACCTGTCAAATTCAATGTCGTTGAAACTGCCGTCAACTATGGCGACACCACGATACCGCTTGGGATTCGACGCGATGGCATCAAGCATCGCCGCATTGTCAGTGCCGTGGCAGCTCGCCTGCACGATCACCGCACGGTCTATGCCGAGATGGGCGTGGAGCGCCGCCAGCGTCTCCTTCGGCGCATCTTTCGGCGTATAGCGCCGGTTCGGTGCGTAAGGGAACGTGTCGCCAGGCCCGAATACGTGGCAATGGGCATCGCAGCTTCCAGGCGGCAGCTTGAACTGCGGCTTGCGGCGCTTGGCGAGAAATTTGGGAAGAGTCTTCGGGATTTCGATCATGGCGGGGTCGGCTTAGCCGACCGGAAGGAATGAGACAATCCCGCCGGAGCTGTGCTCACAGTGCCGCAATATCGCCATGCTGCCATTGCGCCGTAGTCGCGGCATGGAAGTTCGCGAAACACTTCGCGACGATGGCTTCGCGTATGCCCATCATGAGGGCTTGATAATAAGCGAGATTAATCGTGGAGAGCAGAACCTGGCCAAGAATCTCGTTGGCCTTGGTCAGGTGATGCAAATAAGCGCGCGAATAGGCTCGCGCCGCCGGGTGAACGCTTTGCTCATCCAGCGGGCGCGGATCGTTGGCATGACGCGCATTGGACAGGTTGATGCTACCGAACCGGGTGAACGCCATGCCGTGACGGCCGTTGCGTGTGGGCATGACGCAATCGAACATGTCGATGCCGCGCGCTACCGCCTCCAGCAAATCATGCGGCGTGCCGACGCCCATCAAATAGCGCGGACAATCCATCGGCAGCGCTGGCGCAGTTTCCGCCACGATCTTGAGCATGACCTCCTGCGGCTCGCCGACCGCGAGGCCGCCAATCGCGTAGCCGTTGAATCCAATATCGACCAGCGCCCGTGCACTCTCGACCCGCAAAGCGGGATCATCGCCACCCTGCACAATGCCGAACAACGCATAACCTTCGCGCGCCCTGCCCTCGAACGCGCGTTTGGCTCGCGCCGCCCAGCGCAGCGATAATTGCATGGCGCGCTCGATGTCGTCGCGCGTGGCGGGCAGCTTAAGGCATTCGTCGAGCTGCATGGAAATATCAGCGCCGAGCAGCGCCTGAATCTCAATCGCGCGCTCCGGCGTGAGTTCAACCATGGCGCCGTCGAGATGCGAGCTAAAAGTGACGCCTTGTTCGCTCAGCTTGCGGAGTTTTGACAACGACATCACCTGGAAGCCGCCGGAATCCGTGAGGATCGGCAGCGGCCAGTTCATGAATTTATGCAAACCGCCGAGCGCGGCGATGCATTCGGCCCCCGGACGCAGCATCAGGTGATAGGTATTGCCGAGAACTATTTCAGCGCCGGTCACGCGTACATCCTCCGGCGCAAGGCCCTTCACCGTGGCTTGCGTGCCGACGGGCATAAAGGCCGGCGTCTGAATCCGGCCATGCGGCGTGACGATTTCGCCGCGCCGGGCGGCGCCGTCGGTCGCGGTCAGTTTGAAGGAAAAGGGTTCGCTCATTTGCCTTCAGGATAAAGCAGACAGGCATCGCCATAGGAATAGAAGCGATAGCCGCTTTGGATGGCATGGGCATAGGCGCGTTGCATCGTGTCCAGCCCGCTGAAGGCCGACACCAGCATGAACAGTGTCGATCGTGGCAGATGAAAATTGGTCAGCATCAGATCGACCGCACGGAATTTGTAACCCGGCGTGATGAAAATCGCGGTTTCGCCGGAAAACGCTCGCAATCGGCCGTCTTGCCCGGCGGCACTCTCGAGCAGCCGCAACGCCGTCGAGCCGACCGCTACAATGCGCCCGCCTGCAGCGCGCGTGGCATTAAGCGCCCCCGCCACGTCGGCCGAAACCGAGCCGAACTCGGCATACATTTTGTGTCCGGCGGTGTCGTCGGTCTTCACCGGCAGGAACGTGCCGGCGCCGACGTGCAAAGTGACCTTGTGGAGGGCAATTCCGCGTGCATTCAGCCGATCCAGCAGATTGTCGGTGAAATGCAGGCCGGCGGTCGGCGCCGCGACCGAGCCGTCATGAGCCGCGAACAGCGTCTGATAGTCGGCGCGGTCCTGGTCGTCCGGGGCGCGCTGGGAAGCGATATAGGGCGGCAGCGGCATCGCACCCCGCTCGGCAACAGCTTGATCAAGGACCGGGCCCTGAAAGGAAAATGAAAGGATTACCTCGCCCCCTTCATCTTTATGTGAAACTTGAGCATCGAGTTCGCCGAGGAAACACACCTGCCCTTCGGCTCCGAAACGCAGCATATCCCCCACCTGCAACTTCTTAGCGCCGAGGATAAATGCCCGCCAATGCGACCCGTCGATCCGTTTGTGCAACGTCGCCTCGATGGTCGGTTCGGTCGCGCCCCGCCCGATGCGGCGGCCCTTGAGCCGCGCAGCGACTACTTTGCTGTCGTTGACCACCAGGCAGTCGCCTGCCCTCAACAGATCCGGCAAATCGGCAACGGAGCGGTTTTCAAGCCCATGCTGCCGCACCACCAGCAACTTCGCGGCATCGCGCGGATTCGCCGGCCGCAATGCGATGCGGTCCTCCGGTAGCTCGAAGTCGAATAGGTCGGTGCGCATGGGTTTTTCCTCTCCCCCGCGCGCTGGGGCGAGGGGCTTTACGCCCCCATCGTCGCCTTAACGATCTTGTCGGGGTTGGCAACCGGCTCGCCGCGCTTGATCTTGTCGACGTTTTCCATGCCCTCGATCACATTGCCCCACGCCGTGTATTGCTTGTCGAGAAAGCTGGCGTTGTCGAAGCAGATGAAGAACTGGCTGTCGCCGGAATCGGGGCTGGCCGCGCGTGCCATCGATATCGTGCCGCGCACGTGCGGCTCGCTGTTGAACTCGGCCTTGAGCTTTTTGCCGGAGCCGCCGGTGCCGGTGCCCTGCGGACAGCCGGTTTGCGCCATGAAGCCGTCGATGACGCGGTGAAACACGATGCCGTCGTAGAAGCCCTGCTTCACCAGTTCCTTGATGCGCGCGACATGGCCGGGCGCGAGATCGGGCCGCATGGCGATGACCACTTTACCCTTGGTGGTTTCCAGCGTGAGCGTGTCTTCTGGTTTGGCCATGGCTTTCTCTCTTTGCTTGCAATTTGGAAATTACTTCGCGTCGGCGGCGATTTGAATCTTTAAAATTCTGTCCGGTTCCGGCACCGGCTCGCCCTTCTTGATCTTGTCGACGGCATCCATGCCAGACACGACTTGCCCGATCACGGTGTATTTGCCGTTCAGCCGTTCGGCGTCGGCATACATAATGAAGAACTGCGAATTGGCGGAATTGGGATCGGAGGTGCGCGCCATACCGACGATGCCACGTACGTAAGGCACTTGCGAAAACTCAGCCTGTAGCGGCGGATATTTCGAACCGCCGGTGCCGTTGCCATTCTGCCCGTCACCGGTCTGCGCCATGAAGCCTTCGATCACACGATGAAACGGCACGTTGTTGTAGAAGCCCTCGCGCACCAGCAGCTTGATGCGCTCGGCATGTTTGGGCGCCAGATCGTTGCGCAGCTTGATGATGACGCGGCCATGTTTGGCATCGAGCAGGATGGTGTTCTGCGGATCGAGGCCCGCCGGCAGTTTTACCTGCGCCAGCGCGGGCCCGGAGCAAACGAGCGCACAGATGACGGTAAGAATGCGGATCATGAAGTCTCCTGAGGAATGACTAGCGGGAGAATTTCTTTTTCAGCCGCGCCGCGATCGAGGCCGGCACGAAGGCGGAAACGTCGCCGCCCATGCCTGCGATTTGGCGCACCAATGTGGCGGTGATCGGGCGCACCGCTGGAGAGGCCGGCAGGAACACCGACTGAATTCTCGGCGCCATGGTTTCGTTCATACCCGCCATCTGCATTTCATAATTGAAATCGGTACTGTCACGCAGGCCGCGAACCAAAATGGTTGCTCCGGCCTGTTTAGCAGCCTCGATCGCGAGGCCGGAAAACGTGACGCAGGCCAGCTCGCATTTGGCCTCTTTCGCGATCGGCGCGCAGATCTCGGTCAGCATGGCCAGCCGGTCGTCGGCCGAAAACAGCGGCGCCTTGCCGGGATTGACCCCGACCGCGAGCACCAATTTGTCGGCAAGCCGGACGGCGTGGGAAACCACGTCGAGATGACCGTTGGTGAGCGGGTCAAATGACCCCGCATAAAGCGCGATTCTAGCCATAAACCGGGGTCTAACCCGGCCCTCCGTGCCCCGCAAGCTCGGCCTTGAACCTATCGGCTGGCTGCCCCGACCAACCCTCAAGAGTTCAAAAAAACAGGGGCTAAAATGCTGAATTCCGCCACCGCTATTATGATCGCAGCGGCCATCGCCGCCGCCGTGACCGTGCTTTCGGCCCCGATTGCGCAGGTTGATGCCGGCCCTATCTCCAAGCCCGCCGAGGCCGCCATGAAGGCTTGCAACAACCAGCCATGGCCGTATCTGCACTGTGTCGGCACGCAGTTCGGCAATCCGCGCATCCGGCTGGTCAGCGCCGATCGTTTCGTCCGGTAGGTGGCTTCCGGCTTCCTCGCAGGCCCGCTAGGCTCACGCGGCATCGTCGCGTTTCGCCAAAGGAACACCATGCGCCGGATCCTAGCCGTGCTCCTGCCGCTGCTGTGCATGGCGCCTGCCCATGCGCAGAACTATCCCGACCATCCGATCCGCGTCATCGTTCCGACGCCGGTAGGCGGGCCGGTCGACGTCATGGCGCGGCTGATTGCCGCCAGCCTGCCCGGCTCGCTTGGACAAAATGTTTTCGTCGAGAACCGCCCCGGCGCCGGCAACACGCTGGGCTCGCGCCAGGCGGCATCCGCCGACCCTGACGGCTACACGCTGATGGTGTCGGCCGCGAGCGGGCTGATCATGAGCCCGATGATCTACAAGAACGCCGGCTACGACGCGGCAAGTTTTGCGCCGGTGGCGCTGATTTCAGAGACGCCGCAACTGCTCGTCATCAATCCACAGCTCCCATTCAAGACGATCGCCGATCTCGTCGCGTATGCAAAAGAGAATCCCGGCAAGCTCAATTACTCGACCGGCGGCATCGGCACGTTGCCACATCTCGCCGCCGAATTGTTCAAGCAAATCACCGGCACGCAGATCGTTCATGTGCCGTACAAAGGTGGCGGGCCGGCACTGACCGGCGTGGTCGCCGGCGAAGTGCAGATGACGTTTGATCCGCTCTCCACCTCGCTGCAACTCATCAAGGACGGCAGATTACGCGTGCTCGCGGCCGCGGGGCCCAAGCGCATCGCCTCGCTTCCTGACGTGCCGACGCTGGCCGAAAGCGGTTATCCGTCGTTGACGGTCGGCGCCTGGACCGCCTTGCTGGCGCCGCGCAACACGCCGCCCGCCATCATCGCGAAACTCAACGCCGCCACTAACGCCGTTCTCAATTCCGATCCTATAAAATCCACACTTACCCGCATCGGCGCCGAACCGCGCGGCGGCACGCCGCAGGATCTCGCCGACCACATGCTGGCCGAAACCGCGCGATGGCGGCCGATCGTACAAGCGCTCGATCTCAAGGCGGAGTGAGTTTTGCCGTGACATCGCGAATTATGTACGCGCTGTGCTTTATCTTTTTGTCTTTGACCATCCCCGCATCCGCGCAACTCGCACCCAGCGCCAGCGAACTGTCGAGTTACAGCGGCCTGCACGCAGCCGCGGCCAAAGGTGACATAGCCGAGATCGAACGCCTCGCGGCGAGCGGCAAGGTCGACATCCGCGACAGCCACGATCGCACGCCGCTGCATGTCGCCGCCTTCATGAGCAAGCAAGACGCCGCACGCACGCTGATGCGGCTCGGCGCCGATCCCAATGCGCTTGAGGCGCAAAAATACGACATCGTCACCATGGCCTCGGTCGCCAATGACGTACCGATGCTCAAGGTCGCGCTTGCCGGCGGCGGCAGCGCGAAAAACATTACCAGTCCCTATGACGGCACAGCGCTAATCGCCGCCGCGCATCTTGGGCACGATGAAATCGTGCGCACCTTGATCGCCGCCAAGGCGCCGCTCGATCATGTCAATAATCTGGGCTGGACCGCGTTGATCGAGTCGATCGTGCTCGGCGACGGCGGCAAGCGTCACGTCGCATGCCTAGAGGCCCTGGTGAAGACCGGCGCCAACGTCAATCTCGCCGACCGCGGCGGACAAACGCCGCTCAAGCTGGCGCGGGGCCGCGACTTCGCCGAGATGGTGAAAATCCTCGAAGCGAACGGCGCAAAGTAGTTACCCCGGCCTTCGCGCAAGCGACAGCCACACGCCGCCGCCGACCAGCACGGCGCCGGAGATGCGATCGAGAATTTTATTGTGGTGCGGCTTCATGAACCAGGCGCGGCCGTAACTGGCCGCTATGCCCCAGCCGGAATCCAGCACGCCGCCAATCAAGACCGAACCCACGCACATCATCACCAATTGCCGCTCGACTGGCAGCGTCGGATCGATGAATTGCGGCAGGAACGCCGTGAAGAACGCGATGCTTTTTGGATTGGTGATGGCGACAATAAAGCCGCGCCATGCATGAACGTGGCCCCCGGGCGGCGTAGCCTCGCTAACCACGCCGGCGCGCCGCCAAACCTGGACGCCGAGCCAGATCAGATAGGCCGCCCCTACCCAGCGCAAGGTTTCGAAGATCACCGCCGAACTTTTCAAAATCCATGTGAGACCGAAAGCGATGCAGGCCAGCATCGCTGCATTGCCCGCCGTGGCGCCCGCCACCGTCATCAAAGCCGCCCGGCTGCCGCTTCGCGCGCCGGTGGTGATCACCAGCGTGACAATGGGGCCCGGCGTCAGGAACAAGATAACGGTGATGACGAGGAAGGCGGAAAATAATTGCCAGTTCATGGCACCCTCTTATTCCGCCTCGTCCTCACTCAGCCGCTCGACCGAGACCACTTTCTCGTCGTCTGCGGTATCGAGCACGATCACGCCCTGGGTCGAACGTCCGGCAATGCGGATGCCGGCAACACCGGTACGGATCAGCTTGCCGGCGTCGGTGACCAGCATCACTTGGTCGCTCTCTTCCACCGGGAAGCTCGCAATGAGATGGCCGGTCTTCTCGCGAATTGTCTTTTTACCTTTTTTGCCTTCCATCACCGCCATTGCGACGATGCCTTTGCCGCCACGATTGGTGATGCGGTATTCGTAGGACGACGACCGTTTGCCGTAGCCGCGCTCAGAAATAGTCAATACGAATTGCTCGACTGCCGACATCTCGACATAGCGCTTCTCGCCCAGTTCAATCGCTCGCGCGGTCTCTTCAGCTTCTTCGTCCTCGACGGCGGCGACCTCCTCATCGTTGCCGCGCCGCACCGCATTGGCGCGCTTGAGGTACGCAGCGCGTTCGTCGACGGTTGCATCTGCATGGCGCAATATCGACATCGAAATAACTTTATCCGCATCCACCAGCTTAATGCCGATGTCCCCAATTGTATCGCGACCTTGTTTCAACGACGTCTTTGTTGTTGGGAAACGGACGCACTGACCGTCGCGGGTTGTCAGCAACACGTCATCCGCGTCACTGCAAAGCTCAACCCCGGCGATCGAATCGCCCTCTTCCAATTTGATAGCTTTGAGGCCTGATGGACGAACCTCAACATAGTGCTTGAGTGCAATTTTCCGGACAATGCCGTTTGTCGTTGCAAACATAAGCTGGAGGCCGCTCCATTTTGCTTCATCCTCCGGGAGCGGCATGATCGTTGTAATGATCTCGTCCTGCTGCAGCGGCAATATGTTGATGAGAGCCTTGCCACGCGCCTGCGGAGCGGCGACCGGTAATCGCCAGACTTTTTCCTGGTATACCTTGCCGCGCGATGAAAAATAAAGAACGGGCGCCAGCGTCGAAGCCACGAATAACCGCGAGACGAAATCCTCCTCACGCACCTGCATGCCGCCGCGGCCCTTGCCGCCGCGCTTCTGCGCGCGATAGGTCGAGAGCGGCACGCGTTTGATGTAGCCAAGGTGCGAGACGGTGACGACCATTTCCTCGCGCTGGATCAGGTCTTCGTCGTCGACATCGCCTATGGCCTCGGCGATCTCGGTGCGCCGCGGCGTGGCAAATTCGTCCTTCAGTGTCGTCAGTTCGTGCTTGATGATCGACTGGATGCGCGCGCGCGAGCGCAAGATGTCCAGATAATCGGCGATCTCGGCGGCAAGCTTGTCGAGCTCTGCCTTGATTTCTTCGCGCCCTAACGCAGTCAGGCGTTGCAGGCGCAGATCGAGGATCGCCTTGGCCTGCTCGGCCGACAGCCGGGCCGTACCTTTGGTGCTGACCTTGTGGCGCGGGTCGTCGATCAGTTCGATCAGCGTGGCTGCCGTGGTGGCCGGCCATTCGCGCGCCATCAGGCCTTCGCGCGCCTCATTGGCGTCTTTCGAACCGCGGATGAGCTTGATCACTTCGTCAATGTTCGCGACCGCGATGGCCAGACCGACCAACACATGCGCGCGGTCGCGCGCCTTGCCGAGCAGATGCTTGGTGCGCCGCGACACGACTTCTTCGCGGAACGCGACGAAGGCGTTGAGCATATCCTTGAGCGTCATCACCAG
>JAYTFS010000282.1:0-19820 GCA_043734185.1 Pseudolabrys sp.
TCAATGCTGGCCTTGCGGATGAAGCGTCCGACGCGGGTTACGCGCGGATCATCCTTGGTGACGAGTTTGTTCGCAGCGGCGTCGGCGGCATCCACATACATCGAGCGAAACTTGTAGACCTCGATCAGATCGTTATTGAACCCGAATCTCTTCTGCTTGAAGAAGACCGGTCCGCGGCTATCGAGTTTGATCGCGATCGCGACAACGGCGAGTATCGGCAGTGCGAGGATAAGCAAAATACCGCCGATGATTTTGTCGAACAGCCATTTCATCACCACGTCCCAATCGGCAATCGGCCGGTCGAACACGTCGATCACCGGAACTTTGCCGATATAAGAATAAGAGCGAGGGCGGAATTGCAGCTTGTTGGTGTGCGCAGCAAGCCGGATATCGAGCGGCAACACCCAGAGTTTTTTCAGCATTTGCAAGATGCGGTTTTCGGCAGAGATCGGCAGCGAAAAGATGACCAGATCGACACGCGTGCGCCGGCCGAATTCGACCAGATCGTCGACGGAGCCGAGCTTGCGCTCGCCGGCACATTCCGTCCCGTTGCGCTCGTCGCTACGATCGTCGAACAGGCCGATGATCTCGACGCCGGAATCTTTTTGGCGGCGCAGTTCCTCAATGACGCGCGCGCCAGGGTCACCGCTGCCGACAATCACCGTGCGCCGGGTGAGGCGGTCTTCGCGCGTCCATTTGCGCACCAGAAAGAACAACATGTTGCGCGAGATGATGAGCGCCGTCAGGCCGCAGACGTAAAAGGTGCCGAGCCAGAGGCGTGAGTACATGTCGCCGGCTTTGGCGAAAAACGACGCGCCAATGACGATCATGAAGACGACCGACCAGGCGGAGGCGAGCCGCATATATTGCTTCTCGTAGCCGCGGAAGGCCTGCACCTGATAAATATCGGCGGTCTGGAAAGCCAGTGTCGAGAGCGCGGCGATAAAGAGCGTCGCTCCTTGATAGCGCCAGTACAAATCCGATGGCAAATAGAGCGCAAATATCGCCATGCCGACCAGCACGATCAGCGCGAACTCGGCCATGCGTACGAAGCCGGCCAGGACGATGGGCGAGATGGGTGTCTGCAACGGCTTGGCCGCAACTGCCAGCGCTTCGCGTGATAGCGAGCGGGTTGCTGCCGCCACTCGCGGGCCGGCGCGCAACCGGTCAAGGACGCCGGCTGCTTCCGACGCGCTTAGGGCCTTGCGAGTATCGATGTCGGTCATGCTATACCAAATCCCGCCCAACCGCCCGTTTCGTCGCGGTGACGGATTTTGCCCCCTAATTTGCTGCTTTTTTAGCGGAAGAGTATCAAAGAAAGCTTATCGGGATTGTCGAAACACCACACTAATGGCGGTTGGATGGAACTATGCGGGCGAGCGCGGCCTGATAGCCGGCCATCACCCCATCGACCATGGCATCGAGTGAAAATGAATCAGCCACCCGGGCGCTGACCTTTTTTGCGACATCGGCCGCATCCACAGGGTTATCGAGGCTGTAAGCGATAGCCGCGGCCAACGCGCCGGCATCCTCGGGCGGGATCAAGGCATTGGTTAACGGCCCGTAGATTTCGGGGATGCCGCCAACCCGGGTCGCGATGAGCGCCTTGGCGGAGGCGGCGGCTTCAAGCACGACATAGGGCAGGGATTCAGCCCGCGACGGCACGACCATGATGCGCCCGAGCGCTTGGGCTTGGCGTGCCGGCATGGCCGGCATGAACCTGACCGCTTGCGCCAGGCCAAGACGCTGGGCTTGCGCGGCGAACTTGGTTTGCTCCGGGCCATAGCCCACAAGCGTCGCCGTGACGGGCCGACCGGCGCGATGCAGTTGCGCGATCGCATCGATCAAAATATCGACGCCTTTCAGTTGGCGGAACTCACCGATATACACCAGGTTGGTTGCGTCCGACTGCAATGTTACCGGCTCGAATTCGCTACGCGACACGCCGTTGTGCACGACGCCCGCGCGGGCGCCTGGCTCGCCGATCTTGCGGCGAAACAAGTCCAGACTGTAAGCGCTTTCGAACAGGAACAAGTCGGTGCGCGGCATCAGCAGACGCTCGGCCGCCAAATGCAAAGTGCCGGCCAGCGTATCGTTGGTGTAGTGCAGACTGCCACCGTGCGGCGTATAGGCGCGCACGGCGCGCTTACGTGTTAGCGCGAGGCGCGCATAGGCGCCGCCTTTGGCGCCATGTCCGTGTAGCACGTCGGCGCCGGATTTTTCGACTTGCCGCATGACTTTGGCCAGCGTCAGCAGATCGCCCGGATACGGGTTGCGATGCATTGGGAGGCGCTTGACGCCAAGCGCGAGTTGCGGAGCCATCTCCCGGAGAACCTCGTCGGCACGTGTGCCACAGGTGTTGCTGTCGGCGATCAGGCCGACGCGATGCCCGCGAACTGCCTGTTCTCGGGCAAGATCGATGACATGGCGAAACAGCCCGCCGGCCGGCGAGCGCAAGACGTGCAAGATGTTCAATGGCGGCATGGACTATATCACCGGCACCGGCTGATCGGGGCGATTAGGCGGTCCGGGTAGTTAACAAAACCTAACTTCGTCGAATTTAGCGGCCTGGGTTAACGCGGAAGCAACTATAATAGTTTGAGATCATCCTGCTGCCACAGCGCCGTGCGTTTGGAGTAGGGATGTTCTTTCGTAAAAAGCCAAAAATGGCTTCGCCGCCGACTCTGGTCATGGCCCCGATCGCGATCAATGGCGAGCCAGATATGCTTGGTTTAGGCCGCGTTTTGTGGCAAAAGAAGTCACGGATCCTGGCCTTCACGCTGATGTCGGCCGCCGCCGCCTTCGTCGTCGTCAATGCGATCGCACCGCGTTATCGCTCCGAATCGCGCCTGCTGCTGGAGGTGCGTGAGAACGTGTTCATGCGCGCGGAAGCCGACAAGAACAACAGCGATCGCAACACCATCGATCCGGAAGCCGTTACCAGCCAGACTCAGGTCGTGCTGTCGCGCGACTTGGCGCGTGAGGTGATCAAGAAAGAAAAGCTCGATCAGAATTCGGAATTTGATTCGTCTGGGTCAATAACCAGGATACTGCTCGGTTTGGCTGGCATCGGCCGCGATCCGAGCACGATGTCGCAGGAAGAACGCACGTTGGATGCCTATTACGATCGGCTCAACGTCTATGCGATCGAAAAATCGCGCGTGATCGCTATCGATTTTAATTCCGCCGATCCGGAATTGGCCGCTCGTGTCGCCAATACCGTCGCCGAGACCTATCTCAACTTGCAGCAATCGGCCAAACAGGACCAGACCCGCGCTGCCGGGAACTGGCTCGCGGTCGAGATCGACAAGATGCGCAGCAAGGTGGCAGACGCTGAAGCAAAAGTGGAAGAGTACCGCATCAAATCTAATCTGTTCGTCGGCTCAAATAATACATCGCTGCCGAACCAGCAGCTCACCGAAGTCAATTCGCAGATTGCTGCGGCACGCGGACAGAAAGCGGACCTTGAGGCGCGCGCGCGGCAATTGCGCGATCAAGTTCGGTCGGGCAAGCCGGTGGAATCGTCCGATATCGCCAACTCGGATTCAATGCGCCGTCTGGTCGAACAACGCACCGCGCTACGTTCGCAGCTCGCCGAGCAATCCGCGACGCTGCTCGATCAGCATCCGCGGATCAAGGAACTGCGGGCGCAGATCGGTGAGGCCGACCGCCAGATCAAGATCGAAGGCGAACGTCTCGCGCGCCAGCTTGACAATGACGCGACTGTCGCCGGCAACCGTCTGGAGTCGCTGATGGCAAGTCTCGATACCGTCAAAAAACTCGCCTCTCAAAGCAACGAGCAGGACGTGCAGCTGCGCGCGCTCGAACGCGAGGCCAAGACCCAGCGCGACTTGCTCGAATCCTATCTCTCGAAATACCGCGAAGCCTCGGCGCGCGACAACATCAACGCGGCGCCACCGGAAGCCCGTATCATTTCGCGCGCCTCGCCCGCCAACAAGCCGACTTATCCCAAAAAGATACCAACGGTACTCATTGCCGCCTTCGCAGCCTTCGCGCTGTCGGCAGGATTCACGATAACCGGCGCGCTGCTGGCGACGTCGCCGTCCTATGGCAACGGATATGCGCCCGCCGGCTATTGTGCGCCCGCTTTCGTGCCGCCAGTTCTGATGTCTGCGCCGGTAATGTCTGCGCCATTGATGCCACGGATGGCGTCGCCGCCCATCGCTCCTGCTAACACGGCACCGGCTCCTGTTCTTGCGGGTATGCCGCTGGAGGTCAGCACTGTTGAACAGATTGCCCGCAGTCTCCGGCAGGCGGGCGTTGCCGGCCGCTGCGTCACCGTGGTCGGCACCATGCGCAATGTCGGGACCACCTATGCTGCAATAACGCTCGCGCGCACGCTCGCAAAAGAGGCGAACGTCGTGCTGGTCGATCTAGCGTTCGGTGCACCAAATCTGTCGGTGATTTCGATCGATCCCGATGCGCCCGGCATTGCTGAACTCGTGCGTGGCACCGCTTCTTTCGGCGATATTATCACCCGCGATCAGTATTCTAATGTGCATCTGGTTGCGACCGGGAATGTCGGAAGCGATTGCGAAGCACTCGCTGCTTCACCGATGCTGGCGACGGTGATAGAGGCGTTGGCGCAAACCTATAATCACGTGGTGATCGATGTGGGCTCCGCCGCGGACGTTGCGGCGGAGCGATTTGCTCAGCTTGCGCAGCGCGCGGTGCTGGTGGCCGCCGATCCGGCTAATCCGGCGACGCGGGCAGCGCGCGAACGTCTGGTGATGGTCGGATTTGCCGATGTGTCACTGCTGGCAGGTGCCACGCAGGCTGTCGCCGCTTAAGTTCTATTTTTTCAGGACGCTAAAGTTAGTCGCGCTACAAAGCGGCGAACCGCGCGCACCAGCGACCACAATGAAGAACGTTGTTTGATGGTGCGCTTCACCGAGGCGACCATCTGGAATGAAGCCGCCAGCAGTTGCCCGGACGGGCTGAGCGGCAAGTAGCTATCGAACAACGGCTCGGCATCGCCACAGAACAAAGATTTGTAATGCCCTTCGCCAATTCCAAGGTCGAAGGTTTTGAGTCCGCGATTGCAGCAGTCGCGCACTAGGCTGATGATTAATTGTTCGCCCGGGCTTTCGATCGCGTAACGGCCTTGCACGATCGAATTGAACATGGCGCAGAAGCGCCCGCCGCCGACAGTGCCGCCCATCGTCGCCACGACGATGTCGTTGACCGAAAGCGCGTAAATCTCGATCGGCGAGCCGCGATCGGAAAGTTGCTCGGTCGCCGCTGCCTCGATAAAGCGCCGCACGGCTGGCGTTGTAAAAACATCGGGGATGCCGAGCGCGCGCATGCGTGCCCTTTTCTGCTTGAAGAAGGCGTCGAGTACTTGGCGCACATCATCGGCACCGCGCGCCCGCTCGAAGCGTACCTCGCCATAGTTAGCAAGCGTGCGCTGCTTCTTGCGCATCTTCTTGCGGGCGTCGGCATTAGTACGCGCTTGAAGCAGCGCGTCGAAGTCCGGGATCAGCGCACCACTGAAACCGAAATTGGCTGATCGCTGATGCGGCAGTAGTGCGAAGGGGTTGGTAGTGCCGGCCCAGGTCAGCGGCTGGTTGATCAGTTTGACGATGTCGGCCCGCTCAGCGATTACTCGTAGCACCGCGCGCAAGTCGTCGGCATCGATATTGGCCGCGGCATCGCGCCGCCACAGCGCCATGTTGAAATTGGCATGCTTGCCGCCAAGGAACTCCACCAGCCGCAGCCCACCGAGATTGCGGGCGCCGAATGGCCAGAGGAATAGGGGCGTCCCCGTGGCGTTTAAGGCAACTACAATGAACGGGTTCACGCCGGATTCGTCCCCGACGTGGCGCTGCCAGAACTTGAGGAAGTCGTAGCTTTGGTAAGGGGTGGCGAGGGTGTTGGCTCGCTCCAGCGCGCGCCAATAGGGCTCCGCGAGGGCCATATCGTTAAAAATGTCGATCCGCGCAATCCGGCCATCGACCGCCGGCAAAGTCCGGCTATCGGGGCTAAGGTAGCGCATAGCGACGACGTTCATGGCAGGTCAAGGTCCTTTAGTTAAGGCTGGTCATAGGTTCGCAAACATTTATCAATAAAGCGTTGGAATATTCGACCTACTTCGATAAGGACCTGAAAACGTGGCGGGATTGAAGAAAACCATCATCCGGACGGGGCTGGAAACGCTCTATTTCAGCGGTATGCACCATTTGATGCGCCCGCTGGTGGGCGGCGTTGGCGCCATTCTGACGCTGCATCACGTGAGGCCGCCGCGCGCCGACGCGTTCCAGCCGAACCGGCTGCTGGAAGTCAGCCCGCTGTTTCTGGAGCGCCTGCTACGGCGGTTGTCGCGGGCCCGCATCGACGTCATCTCGCTCGACGAAATGCACCAGCGGTTTATCACCGCCGATTTCAAGCGCCGCTTCGTCTGCATCACCTTCGACGATGGCTACAAGGATTTGATGCACTGGGCTTATCCGTTGCTGAAAAAATATCAGCTGCCGTTCGCTCTCTACATACCGACTAGCTTTCCCGACCGGCTCGGCGAATTGTGGTGGGTCGCCTTGGAAGCGGTGATAGCCCAGAACAGCCGCATCGGCATGCTCATCAACGGCAGCCAGCAGTTTTTTGAGTGCGACAGCGTGCGGGAAAAACGCGAGCTGTACGACGCGATCTACGGCTATCTGCGCAGCTTGAAGACCGAGGAGGAGCTACGAAAGATCGTGCGGGATTTATGCGCGACGTATACGGTCGACATTGCCTCGTTCTGCCGCGATTTGTGCATGAGCTGGGAGGAGATTGTGCAGCTCGCAGCCGATCCCCTGGTGACGATCGGCGCCCACACGGTCAATCACATGATGCTCAAGAAGGTGCCGAGTGATGCCACTGCGCGTGCCGAAATGGAGATGGGCCGTTCGGTGCTCGAAGCTGCCCTCGGCAAGCGGCCGGAGCATCTCGCGTATCCCGTGGGCGATCCGACTTCCGCCGGCCCGCGCGAATTCCGCATCGCTGCCGAGCTTGGCTTCAAGACCGCGACGACGACGCGGCCTGGTGTGCTGTTCAAGGTGCATCGCGATCACCTTACCGCACTGCCGCGCATTTCGGTCAATGGCGAATTCCAGCAGCAGCGCTATTTGAAAGTTCTGATGTCGGGTGCCGCTACCGCGATGTGGAACCGCTTCCGGCGCGTTAACGCCGCTTAGCTCTTGGCTCTATCTGGTTTCGACATCCAACTGATCAGCGGCATGGCCGGCAACACCCAGCCCAGGCCCGCCACGGCATAATAGATCGCCGCCACAAAGCCATTGATGTTGGTCAGCACGGACTGCGCCAGCGCCATCGCGAACAGTCCCCACACGGACACGAGCACCAGAAGCGCCACGGTCCCGATCAGTTTGCGGGTTCGGATGGACATTTGAGGGGTCTCAATTGCGATGCTATGCGCATGACTATATGGTCCGCGCGGTTTCCTGCAAGCAAGCAATCCAAATCTACTCAACATGTCAGATCAAGCTTCAGTTTCGCAATTTCATCTGCGCGCGGTGCGGCGCTGGCTGCTCGTCGTGGCGGCGATGATCTTTCTGACGCTGGCGGCTGGCGGCGTGACACGGCTGACCGAGTCTGGACTTTCTATCGTGGAATGGAAGCCGGTCACCGGCATGTTGCCGCCGCTGTCGGGTGCCGACTGGCAAAGCGAATTCACAAAGTATCAAGCGATCGCGCAATACCGCGAGCGCAACCGCGGCATGAGTCTCGGTGAATTCAAGACGATTTACTGGTGGGAGTGGTCGCACCGGCAGTTGGCGCGCGCGACCGGCGCGGTATTCCTGTTGCCGTTTTTGATTTTCCTGTGGCGCGGCTGGATTCCGCCAAAGCTGCGAATGCGGCTGTGGACCATATTCGCGGGCGGCACTCTG
Organism: Pseudolabrys sp.; assembly: GCA_043734185.1. Taxonomy (GTDB): domain Bacteria; phylum Pseudomonadota; class Alphaproteobacteria; order Rhizobiales; family Xanthobacteraceae; genus Pseudolabrys. Next base: position 7,908 of record JAYTFS010000282.1, read on the forward strand.
TTAGGCGCGGTCGGCTGGTGGATGGTGTCGTCTGGCGTCACGGGCGCGCTCGTCAAGGTCTCGCAGTATCGTCTTTCATTTCACCTAGCACTGGCCTGCGCGGTTTACGCGGCCGTGCTGTGGGCCGCGCAGCAACTTAATGAGCGGGCCCCAAGCGATACGTCGACTCGCTTGCGGAAGACCGCATTGGCAATCGGCGTACTGGTGCTTTGTCAGATTTATCTCGGCGCACTGGTGGCCGGACTCGACGCCGGAATGGTCTACAATACCTGGCCGCTGATCGACGGTGCGCTCGTGCCATCTGCTGAACGGTTGTGGTTCGCTACGCCGGTCTGGCGTAATTTATTTGAGAACACACTCACCGTACAATTTGACCATCGCATGCTGGCCTATGGCATTTGGCTGTTGGCGTTGACACACGCTTATGACGAGTGGCGCACGCGACACGAAGTGTCGGGCGCGGTCCTATTGGCGGTGATGGTGACGCTGCAGGCTGCGCTCGGTATTATCACGCTATTGCTGCAGGCGCCGATCCTGCTCGCGCTGGCCCATCAGGTGATGGCAATCATAGTTTTCACTGTCGCGATCGCTCACGCCGAACGATTGTCTAAAGCCCAAGCTCCTTGAGATATTTCCGCACGCCGGGATGAATGAGATCCAATCGTGGCGCGGCGGTGGCCGTATTTTGCGGCGTGGTCTCGGCAGCCTGCGCCAGACGCTTTAAAAAAGCCGCGCGCCCTTTATCGAGTGCGCGGGCCAATGCATAGGCGATGCCGTCTTCGAGTGTCGGCCTTGCCAAGACATAGCTCCAGGAGCCGACCGAATGTATTGCCGCGCTCTGTTCGGCATAGCTGCCGGCGGGCAATGTCGTCGCTTTCAGGAAACTGTGCTTGGCGCGCACGCGCGTCACTTCTTCGGGTGAGGGTGCAATAAAGCGTCCACCGGCCTGCGCCACCGCGGCAAAACCGGGCCAGCCCACGCCGCCGCCCCACAGCGCCGCCGCATGCCCATCCATCACCATCGCGGGACCGTCACCGGCTTTGTCCAGGTAGATGGCCTGGAAGTCCTTATCCTGATCGAGACCGATGCCGTCGAGCACATAGCGCGACAGGATCGTAAGCCCCGAGCCCTTGGCGCCGAAGGCTACCGGCTTGCCTTTGAGATCGCCGATCGACTTCGCCGCGCTGTCGCCACGCACCACAAACATGCCGGCGGTCGAATACATCGCGGTGATGATCTTCAACGCGCTGCGCGGCCGTCCGATACCCTCGAAGGCTTCATAGGCCGGCTCGCCGGTCACCAGCCCGATGTCGAGTTGTCCTGCTTCCAGCAGCGGGATGTTCTCGGTCGAGCCTTTGGTATTGCGCGGCTCAACCGACAATGACGGATCGGTTTCGTTGATCGTTTCGGCGAAAGCTCCGCCGTAAAGCGGGAATCCGCCGCCCGGCGTCGCGGTGCCAAGAATGATTTTCGTGCTCACGCCGACTTTAGACCCTGCTCAAGGTCGGCGATGATGTCGTCTTTGTCCTCCAACCCGATCGAGAGGCGCACGACATCGGGACCTGCGCCGGCCTGTACCTTCTGCGCGTCGGACAATTGCCGGTGCGTCGTCGAGGCCGGATGGATGATCAGCGAGCGGGTGTCGCCGATATTCGCCAAATGTGAAAACAGTTTGACGTTGGAGACCAGTTTCACGCCCGCGTCGTAGCCGCCCTTGAGGCCAAAGGTGAACACCGCGCCGCATCCTTTCGGCACGTATTTCTTGGCCAGCGTATGATACTTGTCGCCGGCAAGGCCCGGGTAGCTCACCCAGGCCACCTCGGGCCGCTTCGACAGCCACTCGGAAACCGCCAGCGCATTGTCGGAATGGCGCTGCATGCGCAGCGGCAGCGTCTCGATGCCGGTGAGTATGAGGAAGGCGTTGAATGGCGACAGCGCCGGGCCGAGGTCGCGCAGCCCGAGCACGCGACAGGCGATGGCGAAAGCGAAGTTGCCGAAGGTCTCGTGCAAGACAATGCCGGAATATTCCGGCCGCGGCTCGGAGAGCATCGGATAGCGCCCTTCGCGCGACCAGTTGAAGGTGCCGCCATCGACGATCATACCGCCGATCGAGTTGCCATGGCCGCCAAGAAATTTGGTGAGCGAATGCACGACAATGTCGGCACCGTAATCGAGCGGCTTGCATAGATAGGGTGTCGCCAGAGTGTTATCGACGATCAGCGGCACGCCGGCTTTGCGTGCGATCTTGGAAACCACCTCGATGTCCGTAATGACGCCACCTGGATTGGCGATCGACTCGATGAAGATCGCCTTGGTCTTGCCGGTTACGGCCTTTTCGAACGAGCCGATATCGTCGGGCTCGGCCCACACGACGTTCCAGCCGAAATTCTTGAAGGCGTGATTGAACTGGTTGATCGAGCCGCCATACAGCTTGCGTGACGCGACGAATTCATCACCCGGCGTCATCAAATTGTGCATCACGATCACCTGCGCGGCGTGGCCGGAGGCGACCGCAAGACCGGCGGTGCCGCCTTCGAGCGCGGCGACGCGCTCTTCCAGAACGGCGTTCGTGGGGTTGCCGATGCGGGTATAGATGTTGCCGAAGGCTTGCAGGCCGAACAGCGAAGCGGCGTGGTCGACGTCGTCGAAGACGAAAGACGTCGTCTGATAGATCGGCGTTGCGCGCGCGCCGGTGGTGGGATCGGGCTTGGCGCCAGCGTGAATCGCCAGCGTGTTAAATCCCGGAACGCGTTCGGCCTCGGCCATGGAATTCCCCATTCAAAATGTTGGCGGCCTGTCGGCCGGTGCTGGGTTGTTTGCGATTAAACGGGCGGGTGAGGCGCGCCGTCAAGGTGACATTAGGTCGCCAGCCCTAATCGAAAGCTTTCGCCTACGATAGGGCCACATCCATGAAATATTATTGTGCGACTGATCGGCCCGCTCAATTGTTGCGTTCTTCGTCCTTTCGCGCCTTGTCGGTGGCGGTGGTGGCGCCGCCTTGAGAGGTGCTGTTGTTGAGTCCCATACGTTGCACGCCACCACCGAAGTTCTGCGCGCGTTTGGAGGAGAGGGTGCGCGAATTGATCCCCATCCAGGAAATTTCCGACGACAGGCGGCCATATTCGATTTTCGGGCAGCGGTTCATAACGACCTTGATGCCGGCCGCTTCGGCGAGAGCCGCCGCCGCGTCGTCCCGGACGGTGAGCTGCATCCAGATCACCTGCGGTTTTGGTTTTAGCAGCAACGCTTCCTGGATGATCGGCATGACGAATTGCGACGCGCGGAAGATGTCGACCATGTCGATTGGCTCAGGAATGTCGGACAGCTTGGCATGAACCTTCTGACCGAGGATTTCCTTTCCGGCCTGGCCGGGGTTGACCGGGATCATGCGGTAGCCACGCTCAAGCAGATATTTGAAAACGAAATAACTCGGCCGGTTTTCCTTCGGCGAGATGCCGACCATGGCGATGGTCTTCATCGTGTTCAAAATGCCGCGGATATAACTGTCGGGATAGGAGTCGTGGTTCATGGGCGTTTGATAGGCGATCGACGGCGGCGCCGAAAGGCCGCTATCTATCTTCCCAATTCGGATCGCGCTTCTCGATAAAGGCACAAATGCCTTCCTTGGCGTCGGCGGACAAAAGATTGTCCACCATAACCTGCGAGACATATTGGTAGGCCGAGACCAAATCCATTTCGGCCTGACGGTAAAAACCTTCCTTGCCGATCTTGACCGTATGCGATGACTTTCCTGCGATCTGCTGAGCTAGCGCTGTCGCTGCTTTACGTTCCTTGCCGGGTTGCACGACACGGTTGATCAGGCCAATCCGTGCGGCGTCCACGGCCGACACCATGTCGCCGGTGAGCAGCATTTCCATTGCGGCTTTGCGCGAAACATTGCGCGACAGCGCCACCATCGGCGTCGAGCAGAACAGCCCGATATCGACGCCTGGCGTCGCAAACTTCGCGGTGGAGGAAGCGACCGCCAGATCGCACGTCGCGACCAGCTGGCAGCCGGCGGCGCTCGCAACACCTTGAACAGCGGCAATCACCGGCTGCGGCAGATTGACGATCTGCTGCATCATTCCGCTGCACATCGTCATGATCTTCAGGAAATAGTCGCGGCCGCCGTCGGCATCGCTGCGCCGCGCAGTGAGTTCTTTCAGGTCGTGACCGGCGCAAAAGCCGATGCCATTGGCCGTCAGCACCACCGCGCGCACGGTCTTGTCGGCGGCGATGTCGGATAGAGCCTCCGACAAGGCGATCAACAGCGCTTCCGACAGGCTGTTGCGCGCCTGCGGCCGGTTGAGCACCAGGATGGCGATGCCGCCATCGCGCTCGCGCAACAGCACGGGCGAAGTTGTCTCGACGGCGCGGTGCACATTCATGATCGGGACGTCCCGGTTCAATTCTGCCGGACCTTACCCGAAGCGGTGGCTTTCCGTAAGGATGATCAGCGGGCAAGATGCTATGGCGAGGCGCCGGAATCGACCGGCGAGGGGAATCAAGAATGCAAAAACCGGCCCTCAATGCCGACGAGATTGCCAAGCTGCTGCATGAGGTCTTTCCGCAAGCGTTCTACGAGGGCTGCGGGCTGACTCTTGAGCGCGTGGATTACGCGGATATCCGCGTTCGGCGGGCATTTCACGAGAACCATCTGCGCCCTGGTGGCACGATCTCCGGCCCGACCATGATGGAACTGGCCGACTTCGCCATGTATGTCGCGGTTTTTTCCGCCATCGGCGCCCAGCCTTTGGCCGTGACCACCAATCTGTCCATCAATTTTCTTCGCAAGCCGGCCCAGGCCGATCTTCTCGCCGATGCCAAATTGATGAAGGTCGGCAAGCGCTTAGCGGTGGGCGAGGTGACGATTTTTTCCGACGGATCGGATGAGCCGGTGGCGCATGTGACGGCGACCTATTCGATCCCGCAGCGATAATTAGTTGCTGGTACTTAAATACCATTCATATAACTATTTGATATTATGAATATAATTACTGTCATAGGGCGTTGACGGTAAAGCCTTGCTCGGCTAGATAGCCGCACCTTCGGCGCGCATCGATGCCGCCTTCCCAAGGATTTGCCATGAAGACCTATTCGGCCAAGGCCGCCGACATCGAAAAGAAATGGGTGACGATCGACGCCACCGGGCTCGTCGTCGGCCGTCTCGCCACGATCGTCGCCATGCGGCTGCGCGGCAAGCACAAAGCCACCTACACCCCGCACGTTGACGATGGCGACAACGTCATCATCATCAACGCCGCCAAGGTCGTGTTCACCGGCCGCAAGCGCGAAAAGAAGATCTACTACCGCCACACCGGTTTTATCGGCGGGATCAAGGAGCGCACGGCCAAGTCGATTTTCGAGGGCCGCTTCCCCGAACGTATCGTCGAGAAAGCCGTCGAGCGCATGTTGCCGCGCGGACCCCTCGGCCGCGTGCAGTTCGGAAATCTGCGCGTCTATCCCGGCGCCGAACATCCGCATGAGGCGCAGAAGCCGCAGCCGCTCGATGTCGGCGTCATGAACCGCAAAAACGTGAGGAGTGCCTAACCGTGCCCGAGACCGTTCAGTCGATGGAAGGTTTAGCGAGCCTCAAGCCGGCCGTGCCCGAAGCGCCGAAATACGAAAAGAAAGTCGATGCGCAGGGTCGCGCCTACGCGACCGGCAAGCGCAAGAACGCGGTCGCCCGTGTCTGGATCAAGCCTGGCGCCGGCAAGATCACCGTAAACACCCGGTCGGTCGAGACGTTTTTTGCGCGCCCGGTGTTGCGCATGATGATCCAGCAGCCGCTGGTGGCCGCCAATCGCGCCGGGCAATACGACGTGATCTGCACGGTTTCGGGCGGGGGCCTGTCCGGCCAGGCCGGCGCGGTGCGACACGGTATTTCCAAGGCGCTGACCTATTTCGAACCGGAACTGCGCGGCGCGCTCAAGAAGGGCGGCTTTCTCACCCGCGACTCGCGCGTGGTCGAGCGCAAGAAGTACGGCCGTGCCAAGGCACGGCGTTCCTTCCAGTTCTCCAAGCGCTGATCGTCAAAACAATCTCCGAATGCCAAAAAGGGCGCACAAATCGTGCGCCCTTTTTGTTGTGGGGTTAAGCTTTCAAGATCTGCGCTAAATTGAATCTAATTTTAGCATGTGTTTCGTCGAAGGGTGCCTAAGCGTGCAATGCTTTCGCATCAGCTCAAGGTCATATTCCAAGCTGCTGGCCGATCTGCGGGGGTTCCGCTCGGGTGGCCTTCGGGAGAATGAATGTTCGCCGCGGCTAGCCTGCAGTCATCGTTTTTGGACGTGCCGACGCTGTCGTTCGTGGCGGTCTGCATTACTTTGCTGCTCGGGTTGTTTCTGATCTTTGCCTGGGTGCAGCAGGGAGATGCGCGCGCGCTTGCCTGGTGGGGCACGGCCTATCTGCTTGGCGCCGCGTCACTGGTGCTATGGAGCGCGCCAACGCCGGTGTTTGCGGTCCCGCGCGTATTGCCGGCGACGTTGACTTACATGGCCTGCGGCATGCTCTGGAACGGCGTTCGCATGTTTCATGGGCGACCCCTGGTGCCGGCCGGCATTTACGCTGGCGCCACTGCCTGGCTTGTCCTCAACCAATTTCCGCTGCTGGCGTCCGGCACTATTGGGCATATCGCGATCGGCGCCGTCATCGTCGCCTGCTACACGCTGGTCATTGCCTTTGAGTTCTGGCGCGAGCGCCGTAAATCGCTCTATTCGCGGACCGTAGCCATATTGGTCACATGTCTGCATGTCGGCATCTTCCTGACGCCGCTCACGGTAAGAGTCCTCTTTCCCAACGTGTTCTTCGCCGATTGGCTGACGATGTTTTCGCTGGAAGCGATCTTCTATGCCGTCGGCGCGGCCTTCGTCATGCTGCTGATCGTCAAGGATCATCACGTCCACCTCTACCGCACGCAGGCAACCACGGATCATCTCACCGGGTTGTGCAATCGTGGCGCATTCATGGAAGCCGCAATGAAGCTGCAGGAACATCAGGAAAAACGTGGCGAGCCGGTGACGCTGTTGATGTTCGATCTCGATCATTTCAAGTCGATCAACGATCGCTTCGGCCACGGCGTTGGCGACGAGGTATTGCGCGTGTTCGCTCAGTCGGTGCGCAAGAGCATGCGGACCAGCGACCTCATCGGCCGGCTCGGTGGCGAGGAGTTCGCTGCGATAGTATCCGAACCGATGGAAATGGTGCCGCGGATTGCCGAGCGTATTCGCGCCGGGTTTGAGGCTGCGGGCGCTACCGTCGGGGTCCACGCGGTTGGCGCGACGGTCAGCATCGGCGCTGCTACGTCCTACGATACAACGGCAGCGATCGATGTTTTGTTTCAGCGCGCGGATGCCGCGCTCTATCGAGCCAAGCATGATGGCCGCAACCGGTTTTACGCGGCCGAGGATGAGCCCGGCAGCGAGCAGGCCCGCCTGAGTGCCGCCGCGCGTCGCGCGCAATGGTCGAAGCGAAACAATATATTGCACCGCAAACTTGCTGGAAGGCGCGCTAAAAACGCCGCTCTAGCCGCAACCGGGTAGGGTGCAACACCTCCTTTACTATGTCCGCGCTAGAATGCGGACATGTTGGGCAGAGCCGATATTGGGCGCGCTGACGCGCAAATCCTGACGCTCGAAGGCTACGTCGAACGGGCCGGCGCCGCGATGGCCTGTATTTATTCGTCCTCAACGGAATACGACGCCGCACTGATCGCGGAACGTCGCGCCGCCGGCGTCTACGGGCCGCGCCGCTATCGCAAACAAAGGCTGGCGACCGCAGCCGGGGTTGCCGTCGCGCTCGCGGCTGTCATTCTGCTTATCGTTTGATCGATAAGCGCTAAACTACATTTGATCGCAACATCCTGGCCGCGTTCGGTCAACCCATTGATGGTTCCGAATTCGACGTTCAACCAGCCATTCGGCTATGCATTTAGACAACCAATCTGAGTCGTTTTACGAAAGCGTGCCGGTCTTTCGCGACTTCACACGCGTCCTTGACCCGGCATTATACAAACCATTGCCCGACGACTGGATGATCGGCATGGCCGATGTCGTGCACTCGACTCAAGCTATTCGCGACAACCACTACAAGGCCGTGAACATGGCCGGCGCCGCGGTGATTGTGGCGGTAACTAACGCACTCGGTGGCCGTGATTTTCCGTTCGTTTTTGGCGGCGACGGCGCGAGCTTTGCAGTGCCGCCGTCCGCAGCCAATCTTGCTCACGATGCGCTGGCGGCGACCGCAACCTGGGTGAAGGAAGAACTCAATCTCTCGCTGCGGGTCGGCCTGGTGCCCGTGACGACGGTGCGCTCAAACGGCGCAGATGTCCGTGTTGCCCGGTATGCGCCGTCGGAAAATATTGTTCTCGCGGCATTTTCTGGCGGGGGCATCGCATGGGCCGACAACGCCATGAAGCAAGGCGAGTTTGCCGTGCCACCGTCTCCGGTTGATGTTCGCCCGGATCTCAGTGGCCTGTCGTGCCGCTACGAGGAGATTCCGGCGGTGCGCGGAACGATTTTGTCGCTTCTCGTTGTCCCGGCGTTAGGCGCAGATCCCGCCGCCTTCCGTACGGTGGTGAATGATGTCATCCGGCTTGTCGAAGAAAGCCCCAACGAGTCTCGTCCGGTGCCGGGCGCGGGGCTTCGCTTGAAATGGCCTCCGCAGGGCTACGAATTCGAGGCGCGTGCCCAGCGCGCTGTGGGAGAATCGATCATCCTTCGCCGGGCGAAAGTATTGGTCTGGACGCTCCTGTATTTTGTGATCATGGCGACGGGCATCACAGTCGGCCGCTTTGTTCCGAAGAAATACACCGAGCAGGTGGTTGAGAATTCCGATTTCCGGAAATTCGACGACGCATTGCGTATGGTGCTCGATTGCTCGCTTGAACTTGCTTCCGAAATCGAGCAGCGCCTTGCGTCGGCGGCCATGGAAGGAACTGTGCGATTTGGGCTACACCGCCAGCGCGCGGCCATGATGACCTGCTTTACGCCCTCGGCGACCAGCGCCAACCACGTTCATTTCATTGACGGCGCGCTTGGTGGCTATGCCGCCGCAGCGAGCGCACTAAAGGCAACGGCAGAGTAGCGCGATCGAGGAATTACTGACCGGCGCCTTGAGCCAGATCCAAGAACTGCACCGCAAGGCCGCCATCGGATTTAGGCTGAACCGAGTAGGCGATCTGACCAAAACCGATTGAGGCATAGTCGGGCCTCAGGCCCTCAAGAAAATGTTTTAACGACGGATTGGATACCTGAGGCGCACTCGAAACCGCAATTCGCATGAGTGCTGGACCATCGAGCTTAAAGTTGGCGCGACACAAAGCTGTTTTCGTATCGGCGTCCCATTTGACCACGACAATTTCGTCGAGAGCGACCGACGGGCTGAAGTCAAATTGTTCCAGCGGCTTCAGGTTGCTGGTTTCGACCGTGCGAGCCGACGCCGCAAGGACGAGCCGGGAGAGTACATTCTTGACGGTTGGTAGGGCCGTGACGTGATCACACTCGGGTTCGGCGCCTAAGGCCATCGAACTAAAAATAATTAAAAAAACAAACGAGAGGGTGAGGTTTTTGTGCCGCATAGTCTGTCTGCTCGTAGCCTACATTCGCCCAAGCCGGTGCCGCGACGGGAGATCGGAGAAAATGAGCATACTAGAAAGTACCCAAACGTTGAAGCGGATGAAGTGCTTGTTAAATCAGTTGCTTATCAATTTGCCGGTCAAATAAAAAAGGCGCCCCAACTTGGGGCGCCCTTTATTCGGTGACGAAAGCTTAGGCCGCGGCTTTGGCGGATTTTGCAACTGACGCAATCGTCTTCAGGATTTGTGATGCGATCTGGTAGGGGTCGCCTTGCGAGTTCGGGCGGCGATCTTCCAGATAGCCCTTGTAGCCGTTGTTGACGAAGGAATGCGGCACGCGGATTGAAGCGCCACGGTCAGCGACGCCGTAGCTGAACTTGTTCCACGGCGCCGTCTCGTGCTTGCCGGTCAGACGCTTGTCGTTGTCCGGACCATATACGTCGATGTGTTCCTTCCAGTTCTTCTCGAAGGCTTTCATCAGCGCCTCGAAGTAGTCCTTGCCGCCGACGGTGCGCATGTACTCGGTCGAGAAGTTGGCGTGCATGCCCGAACCGTTCCAGTCGGTGTCGCCGAGCGGCTTGCAGTGGAATTCGATGTCCACGCCGTATTTTTCCGTCAGGCGTAGCATCAGGAAGCGGGCCATCCACATCTCGTCGGCGGCCTTTTTAGAACCCTTGCCGAATATCTGGAATTCCCACTGGCCCTTCGCCACTTCGGCGTTGATGCCTTCGTGGTTGATGCCTGCCGCGAGACAGAGGTCGAGATGTTCTTCGACCATCTTGCGAGCGATGTCGCCGACGTTCGAGTAGCCGACGCCGGTATAGTAGGGGCCTTGCGGCGCCGGATAACCGGACGACGGGAAGCCGAGCGGACGGCCGTCCTTGTAGAAGAAGTATTCCTGCTCGAAGCCGAACCAGGCGCCGGGGTCGTCGAGAATGGTGGCGCGCTTGTTGGTGGAGTGCGGCGTCTTGCCGTCGGGCATCATGACTTCGCACATCACCAGAACGCCATTGGTGCGCGCGGCATCCGGATAAACGGCAACCGGCTTGAGCACGCAGTCGGAGCTGTGACCTTCAGCCTGCATGGTCGAGGAGCCGTCGAAGCCCCACAACGGAAGCTGCTCCAGCGTCGGGAAGGAGTCGAAGTCTTTCAACTGAGTCTTGCCACGCAGATTCGGGACCGGCGTGTAACCGTCGAGCCATATGTACTCGAACTTATACTTTGTCATGCGTTTCTCTCATTAAGCTGATGACGAGAAGTGTGAGGACGTCTCTCTGTGGCTTCGCCGCGAACGGCACCCGGCCGCCAACTGCTTGCAACTGCAAAGCACAAAATATGGGCCTATGAGGACGCACGCACAGACAGACAAAAGAGGAGACCCGACATGACGGAAGTCTCACGGAATTCGGCACAGATCTTCCAATTCCCACCGCGTGGCCGTTACGCCGTCGGCGGTGATGTCGCGTACAACAAGCGCGCGGTGAACTTTGCGTCGTCGCACGTCGCGATCGCGGCGTTGAGCGGTGCCTGGTATCACGATGAGGCGGTTCGCGAGTCCGAGCAGCCGGTTCAGAATTAAATTAGTCGTGATTTTTTTCGTGCCGCGCTTTCTGCGCGGCACGAAGTCGTTTGGTCCGCAGCTTTACGAAAAAAGCGCCCCCTTTTGCAGGGGGCGCTCGATCACGTCAACCGCGTCTCTTCCGCGAAGGCAAGAGCCTTACGCCGAGTAATACATTTCGTACTCGACCGGATGCGGCGTGTGCTCGAAGCGGATCACTTCCGTCATCTTCAAATCGATGTAGCTGTCGATGAAGTCGTCATCGAACACGCCACCGAGTTTGAGGAATTCCCGATCCTTATCGAGGTTCTGCAGCGCCTCGCGCAGCGAGCCGCAGACCGTCGGAATTTTCTTCAGTTCCGCCGCCGGCAAGTCGTAGAGATCCTTATCCATCGCATCGCCGGGGTGCAGCTTGTTCTTGATGCCGTCGATGCCGGCCATCAACATCGCCGAGAAGCCGAGATAGGGATTGCAGAGCGGGTCGGGGAAGCGCACCTCGACGCGCTTGGCTTTCGGATTGGTCGTGTAGGGAATGCGGCATGAAGCCGAGCGATTGCGCGCCGAGTAGGCGAGCAGCACCGGGGCTTCGTAACCGGGGACCAGCCGCTTGTAGGAGTTGGTGGTCGGGTTGGTAAACGCGTTGATCGCCTTGGCGTGCTTAATGATGCCGGCAATGTAGGACAGGCAGGTTTCCGACAGGTCGGCGTATTTGTTGCCGGCGAATACCGGCTTGCCGGCTTTCCAGATCGACTGATGGCAATGCATGCCAGATCCGTTGTCG
>JAYTFS010000283.1:0-5933 GCA_043734185.1 Pseudolabrys sp.
TGGGCTGACGTGCTCCAAGTATCAGTCGGGCGAGGTCGATTGGAGCGGCAGAATATCACGCTGCGGAGACGAGATGATGCGGGTCATGCTCTACGAAGCGGCCCAGAGCATGCTGCTGCATTCAAAGAAATGGTCATGGCTCAAGGCCTGGGCGATGCATATATTCACCCATTCGGCGAATAGGGAACGGGGAACTAAAGTGTCAGTAATAGCGCGCGTTGTCGCAGGCGCCATCGCGCTTGCAGCGGTGACAAGTTTTGCGAATGCCCAGCTTTCGCCGCAGTGGCACGACTGCACGGGAAATCCAGGGATCGATTGGGATCAGCAGATCAAGAGTTGCACCGCGCTGATTGAGTCGAGTGCGGAAGCAAAGGAAAACGTCGCGATTGCCTTCTACAACCGCGCGCTCGCATATGAAAATAAGGAGGACTATGACCGCGCTATCGCCGACTACAGCGAGGCGATCCGGCTCAATCCGAACGACGCCGACGCATATTTTTATCGAAGTCTCGACAGAAAGCGAAAAGGAGACAACGCTGGCGCCGAAGCCGATATGGCGGCGGCCAAACGCATAAACCCGACCATAGGCGAGTAAACCTGCGTTAGGGTCGCAAAAAAATTGCGCCTTTCTGAGTTAGGCGCACACAATTGCGGCGCGAAACCTCAAGCCTGTCTGCAACTCAGACTGCTCGTGCAAACGCCGGCGCGGCAATGTCTGCTAATATCAGCAAGTCCGTACGGGCAAGATCAGCGCGTGCCGACCGCCTGCGAGGCCGGTAAATTAGCCACGGGCTGCTTTTTCGGCCATTGCGGCACGGACGCCGTTCCCGACGTCACCGAATTAGGCGGTGTGGATACCGAAGTTTTCCCTGCACTGGGTGCAGCAAACCTAAGAGGGCCTTGCGGCTTTCCACCGTTCAGCTCCCGAAGGTGTTCAACATAGTCCTTTGGTTGCATCCAAATCATGGAGGGAGTCTTCAAATCTATAGTTTCCGCAATACCGTTTCCGAATGAGACGCAGTTACGCCAGAGCGCATGCCATAGCGGCGGATCGGCCTTGAGCTTGCCTATGTGTGCGGAGACTTTTTTGAAAGTCGCTGCGTCCACCATGACGCGATAACGAGCGCTGACATATTTTTCTTCAAGATCGCCATCGCTGGCCCCGGTTTCAGCTGGCACGAACAAAAAGTGCCCGAGCGTCCAGGACACAACACTACAATTTTCGCAATTGTTGGAATCACCAGCGGGATGAAGGCCCGCTATGTCGCTCTTTACGATTTCACCGCGACCATTTACTTGGCCATAGAGCACGTACATATGGCCGTAGGACGCGGCGGAGCGCGCGCGAAATTCAACGAAATACGGCTTGTAAGTGGACTGGGCCGATTTGGCCTTGGGTACCGGCGCGACGGAAGACTCCGTTACCGCCGCGGGTGCAGCGTTGCTTGCGGTTTCGAGTTTGGTGTCGTCTGCGCTGGCTGGCAGCGCCGTTAGCCACATTGAAATGGCGGCTACACTCACGCCCACCAGGATATAGATGACACTTCGTAGCTTGTACGAATACCGCATCACCAGCTCCCCCAACCCTGACTGAGGTTAGTTACACACGTTGATCAATCTCACCGATAGGCCGTTGGAATCACGGCCTACGTCCGGCCGTCCAAGCCCCCCGTAGCCGGTGATCGAACTCTAACCCTTCACGACACGACACGACAAGGCACAAAACCGGCCTGATCTCGTCAGTGTCGCGCTAGGTTAAATTAGCCCTTGGTCTGAACAACCGGGGCCTTACCCTTACCCTTACCAATCGGCGCTTTGCCTTTGCCGGCGCAGCCAGCAACGCCCAGCGCGAGAACGAGCGAGCAGAGGAGAACAGCAAATTTTTTCATGACGCAGCCCCAACTATTGGAATGAGTATCTTAGTTAACTACAGGCCTTACGACCGGGCGGCTAGTGCGGGAAAGCCACACTCCACACCAAAACGGAAAACTCTGAACATTGGTTTTGGACCGGTTGGCTCCGCGTGAACAGGGAGAATCGGTGAGTATGTGGCTTTTGCGCACTAGAGACAGTTGCCGCCCTTGCTGTATGAGCTAAAGTTGACAGATGGGGCTCGGCCGGCGGCCACCTTTCTCGTTTGAGCAGTTTGCATGGAGCGCGTGGCGTCGTGAGAATTTCAGTCGTTCTGGCCTTTTTAGGATTTGCGGTCTTGTCCCTGGGCGGCTGCGCAACCAATAGCGCACCGGAGGCTGCCCAAGCGTCGGTTTCGGCCCAATCCACGCACACTCGCGAAGCTCGTGCGAGCGAACCGTGGACGATGCACACACCCTTCGGGATCATTTACAGCCGCATTCCAAGCGAAGCGGTGGATTATCCAAGCAAACAACCACCAGGAACCATCGTCGTCGAAACCAGCAAACGGCGCCTTTACTACGTATTAGGCGGTGGCAAGGCGGTCAGCTATGGCATCGCCGTTGGCATGGAAGGTTACGGTTGGTCAGGCGTAAGTGCTGTTTCCGCGAAGCGCGAATGGCCAGACTGGACGCCTACCCCAAATATCTTAGCGCGCTTTCCGAACCTCCCCCATCATATGGATGGCGGTCCGGACAATCCGCTCGGTGCGCGCGCGCTGTATCTCGGCGCCTCGCTTTACCGCATCCATGGGACGAACGAGCCTTGGAAGCTTGGTGGCGGCGTCTCCTCGGGCTGCATTCGCATGTCCAATGACGACGTGATGGATCTGTACAACCGGACAAAAATCGGCGCGACCGTAATCGTGCAGCGGTAATATCCGGCCGTCGAAACTATTCAATCTAAAGACTGCCAGCCCTTCCTGCGAAGGTCGCTTCTGGCACTTAGCGGACAATCCAGCCGCACCCGCATTTGTCCGCTAATGACCCAAAGCGAGCATTGATTTGTCGCCGGGAACGACAAAAGCCCCGCTGTGCGCTGTCGCCCACGCCGCGTCGAAATGCATTGGAGAAAGTCGAACTGGGGCAAATAGCGAAGACTGGCGAAAAACAATATGTGCTCAAGTTCTCAGAGCGGAAAAAGGCCTGTGAAGGCGCCGTTAATTTGTGTGTCATATTTGCAATACACCGCAGAAATTCTCACATTGTGCAAAAACTAATCAACTCGCTCCGCAGCGCTGATCACCACACGCTGCTTAATCCCGGCTTCGGACGCAGCGGCGGCGGCGCCACGCACGATATATTTTACGCCGAAAGGCGCAAGCGCGACCGGTGCGAGCTTGGCATAAGCTGCGAGCTTGTCCGGATCTTTGATGGAGCGATAGGTGGTCACCCAGTAGCCTTTGGGCATTTGCATTCTCCCTTGTTCAAGTGGCTTTTTTGCAGGTTAAGCGAGCGCGATGTCCGGCGGCTGGCTTGCCTGCTCGTCCGGCGTAAAGTCGAGGGCCTGCTCGGCCCCCAAGCCCCTGTTACCGCCTTCGGCGCAACTTCGCGACGTTACGGTGGCACCTGACGAACCAACCGTAGCGGCACCGGCAAGCCCGTCAACTGAAGAAACCATGTCGCAGCAACTCGGCGCCCGCGGCAATGACCGCGATTAACACCAGCTTCTCGAATGTCTCAGGTGCAATTTTATCGCGCATATGTTGTCCGACGTACATGCCGAGCACGACAGGCAACATCGCAACCGTCGAGACTAAAACGTCAAGCCAATTGAACTGGTGGCTGGCCGTCAGAAGAATTGCCAGCAAGCCGGCGGAAACGACAAGATACAGCGATGCTTCCTTTGTGAACGCCTTTCCGCGCAGCCCCTTTGCAAGCAGAAATATGAAAACAAGCGGTCCCGGCATCGCTGCGATAGCTCCCAGAATCCCGCCGAAAAATCCGAATGTGATGCCGGTTGGTAAAACCAAGCGAGACTGAAGCTGCAGCTTCGGCGCGAGCAGCGTGACGCCGCCGACACCCATAACAACTAGGCCTGCGATAATCTCTGCAACGTTCGCATCGAGCGCCAACAGGACTCGAACCCCAAGGAAGAGGCCGGGAATCATACCGAGAATCACCGGCGTCAATTGCATGAGGCATCGTCCAGTCTTTCCGCCCTCCAGCGCCTGCGGCACGTTGCTGAAGATCAAAGGCATGCTCAGTAGCATGACCGCTGATTTGATGTCGATGAACAGCGACAGCAGCGGCAGCGCGACGACTGGCATGCCGACCCCGATTATCCCCTTCAGGAGGCCGGCAACGATCAGACTGCAAACCACGGCAGCAATGATACTTGCTTGCTCGAAATAAAGGGTGCGGATCAACATGACGTTTAACTTCTGGGCCTCCAAGTTGCAGCGCATTCTTGCTGCGAGGTTCGCAATTGTCTCGCGCGAACAGTTCGGCCCATGCCGAACTGTTTTCGATTGATATGCTTCCGGTATCAGCGATAGGGTTAAGGATGGTCGCGGCGGCAAATCTGGTGGAAGTGGCCGCTCTCGTGGGTGACACTGCGCGAGCGACGATACTTAACGCCCTTATGGGCGGCCAGTCGCTGACGGCCACCGAGCTTGCTTACTGCGCCAATGTCTCTCGCTCGACGGCGAGCGGCCACCTGAGCAAGCTGGTTGCCGCGCGGCTTTTGACTGTCACTCGCAAGCGCCGCTTCAGCTATTATCGGATCGCGTCCCCGCTGGTCGCGACAATGCTGGAGAGCATCAAGGTCGTCGCCGCCATAGAGGTGCCACCCCGCCGTCAGCCGCGGTCAGCAAACGACGATGCACTCCGTTTTGCCCGAAGTTGCTACGATCACCTGGCTGGCCAGGTAGGAGTCGCTGTTACCGATGCACTTGTGGCCATGGGGCACATCGTACTCACCAATGAAGGCGGTGAGGTCACGTCTTCGGGCGGGCGTTTCCTTTCCGCGTTCGGCGCTGATCTGAGGCCGCGGACTCGGCGGATTTTCTGCCAGCCTTGTCTCGACTGGAGCGAGCGTCGTTATCACCTCAAGGGACTCGTCGGAGCTCGGATTCTGGATCGTCTATTGGAACTCGGATGGCTCAAATGTGCGTCGGACAGCCGTGCACTCCAACTAACGTCGTCTGGAAAGGCGGGCCTGTCCGAAACCTTCCAGATCGAGATCAACAACGAGGGTGTGCTAACCTGTCGATTACGCAACCCACGACGGCTGACAGCTTAAGCTGAGCGAAGCGTCATCTCGCGCAAATGCTGCAGGTCACCGTTTGGCAGGTCTGTGGCCGACAAAAGAAGCATTTTCATCGTCCCCTCCGTGCTCGTGCTGCATCGGCCTCCGCCTAATAATAGTGCTCATTTCGGACATTGCACAGCCGTATGCGGCTCATCCTCAGCCAACGAGCGCCCATTCACCGCGGGCAAATAGCTTTTTATTGCTGCAGTGCCGTTCGTCTCTTGCTGGCACTTCGCGGACAATCCAACTATTGCAGTGTTTGTCCGCAATTGGAGTTAAGCGGACATCGACTGTTTTTAATTTACGCTCTCGAAAATCCGATGCGAGCTTCGGCGACCGAAATAACACCAGACTGTTATTTTGTTTGTAAACCAAATAAAAAACCGAGTCGCGGAAATTGCTATCAGAACAATAGTTTAATGGCGCGCCCGGAGAGATTCGAACTCCCGACCCCCAGATTCGTAGGCTGAACCGCCTCATTGTATTTGCAAGATATTTTTGCAAACCGACACCACACCGCACCACCAGATATCAAAAGGTTAGCACGCCACTTGCAAACTTCATCAAGGGGCGATTTTGCGATTCAAAAATTCTCCTCACGATAGCGGCGATAGTTTCGGCGCTCGCGGTGTCCGGGTGTACGGCGGACTGGACCCCATATACCTCGCCTGACGAAATACTGTCTTTCGTGCGTCGAGTTGGTTGCATGATGGCCGGGGAGTACGACCACCCCGAGAATCTAAATTATTCAGCCCGCAAATTTGAGCGCG
>JAYTFS010000284.1:0-21653 GCA_043734185.1 Pseudolabrys sp.
CCCGGCCAGGGAGCAGCGCTTGTGGCGTTGAACTATGAATGTAACATTGCGGTCAAGCGGTTTTCCGCACAGCGAACAAGCCGTTCATGCATAGACAGCCCAAGTTACGAGGAAATAGGCCGTGGCGGTAGTAATGCCCGGCCTGGAGCGGCGGCTGAAGGCCGAATTGAGCGGGGACGTGCAGTTCGACCGCTTCAATCGCGGCCGTTATGCCGCGGACGCCTCGCATTACCAGATCATGCCGGTCGGCGTGGTCGCCCCCCGCACGATAGAAGAAGCCGAACGAGCGATAGAGATAGCCAAGGCAGAGAAGGCGACCGTCCTGGCGCGCGGCGGCGGCACCTCGCAAGCGGGTCAAACGGTCGGCGATTCGCTGGTCGTCGATTGCTCGAAGTATCTCACGCGGATTCTCGATCTCGACGTCAAGCGCAAGCAATGCACGGTCGAACCCGGCATCGTGCTCGACGAGCTCAATCGCCAGCTCAAGCCGCACGGCCTGTGGTTTCCGGTCGATATTTCTACGTCGTCGCGCGCGACCATCGGCGGCATGGCCGGCAATAATTCCTGCGGCGGCCGTTCGATGCGCTACGGCACCATGCGCGACAACGTGATTTCCATCGAAGCGGTGTTGGCCGACGGCTCGCTCGGGCATTTCGGTCGCATCGGCGGCAACGTCAACGACGTGCCGGCGCCGTTACGACCGCTGGTTAAGGACCTGCTCGAAATCGGCACGCGCGAGGCCGGCGAAATCGCCGCGCGTTTTCCAAAAGTGCAGCGCCGGGTCGGCGGCTACAATCTCGATGCGCTGGTGCCGTTCAAGAACGACGTCAACCTCGCACATATCCTGGTTGGGGCCGAGGGCACGCTCGGCTTTTCAACGCGCATCGAACTGAAGCTTTCGCCGCTGCTCGGCCGCCGCGCCGTCGGCGCCGTGCACTTCGGCAGTTTCTACGAGGCGATGAACGCCGCCCAGCACATAGTGCCTCTGTTGCCGATCGCGGTGGAGCTGATCGACCGCACCATGATCGAGCTCGCGCGCGAGATCGATATGTTCCGGCCGACGCTGGAAAAATTCGTGCGTGGGGCGCCGGCAGCCATTCTGTTGGTCGAATTCGGCGAAGATGATCAGGAAGAGAATCTGAGTCGGCTGCGGCGGCTTAAGGACATGATCGGCGATCTCGGCTTTGGCTGGGACAAGCAAGGCGCAAAGTGGGGCGGCGTCGTTGAAGTGCTCAGTCCCGAACTGCAGGCGGCCATCACCGACGTTCGTACCTCCGGCCTCAACATCATGATGTCGATGAAACAGGCGGGCAAACCCGTCTCCTTCGTGGAGGACTGCGCGGTGCCGCTCGAGCATCTGGCCGACTACACGACGCGGCTGACCGAGATTTTCGAACGCCACGGCACGCGCGGTACCTGGTATGCGCATGCCGGTTCCGGCTGTCTGCATGTGCGCCCGATTCTCAATCTGCGTCTCGACAAAGACGTGCATGCCATGCGCGAAATCGCCGAAGAGGCTTTCGCGATGGTGCGCGAATATAAAGGCTCGCATTCGGGCGAGCATGGCGACGGCCTGGTGCGTTCGGAATTCAACGAAGTGATGTTCGGCTCGCGGCTGGCGCGGGCGTTCGAACAGGTGAAGGATCGCTTTGATCCCAACGGCCTCTACAATCCCGGCAAGGTGGTGCGGCCGCCGAAATTCGACGACCGCACCCTGTTTCGCTACGCGCCCGGCTATCACGGCGAAGAGATTACGACCCATCTCGACTGGTCGGCTTATTCCGGCACGGGTGGCGGTTTTCAAGGCGCCATCGAGATGTGCAACAACAACGGCGCCTGCCGCAAGCTCGCCGGCGGCGCCATGTGTCCATCCTACCGCGTCACCCGCGACGAGCGCGATGTCACGCGCGGGCGCGCCAATACGCTACGGCTGGCGATCACAGGCCAGCTTGGGCCGGACGCGCTTGCCTCCGACGAAATGGCCGACACGCTCAAGCTGTGCGTTTCCTGCAAGGCCTGCCGGCGCGAATGCCCCACTGGCGTCGACATGGCGCGCATGAAAATCGAGGTGCTGGCGGCGCGGGCCGCCCAAAACAAGGAAAAATACAAAAGAAAATTCAAGGAAAAATATAGATACCGCCTCGAGCTCTCTCTGCACGATCGCCTGGTCGGCTGGCTGCCGCATTACGCGCCGTTAGCCGCGCGTTGGCCGCATCTGTCAAACTTGCGCGACCGCATTCCGTTCATGCGCCGGGCGTCGCAATTATTCGCCAGGTTCTCGGCCAAGCGCAGCCTGCCGAAATGGCGTACCGATATTTATCGCGATCGCTCCGATTGGAATTACAACGCGGCACCCGATGCGCCCCTGCGCGAGGTCGTGCTGTTCGCCGATACTTTCAACCGTTATTTCGAGCGCGAGAATCTCGACGCCGCGGTGCACGTGCTGACTGCCGGGGGCTATCGCGTGCATGCGGTATTGCCGAAGGACGGCGATGAGCGCCCGCTGTGCTGCGGCCGTACTTTCCTCGCCGTCGGTGCGATCGATGAGGCGCGGCACGAAATGCAGCGCACGCTGGAGGCGCTCGCACCCTACGTTGCGCGTGGCGTTCCAGTCATTGGTCTGGAGCCGAGTTGTCTGTTCACATTCCGCGATGAGTTGCCGGCCTTGCTCAAGGGCGCGGCGGTCGATGCTTTGGTGGCCAATGCAATGTTGCTCGAAGAATTCCTGGCACGCGAGCAGAAAGCCGGCCGGCTGACGCTGCCGCTTGGCCCCTTGCCGAAAAAGGCGCTGCTGCACGGCCACTGCCACCAGAAGGCGTTCGACGCGATGGGCGCGGTCGAAAGCACGCTGAAAATGATTCCGGAGCTTTCCGTCGAGACGGTGGAATCAAGCTGCTGCGGCATGGCCGGCGCGTTTGGTTACGACGCCGACACCATCGATGTCTCGCTCAAGATGGGCGAGCTTTCGCTGTTGCCGGCCGTGCGCAAGGCGGCCGGCGATGCGCTGATCGTGGCCGACGGCACCTCGTGCCGGCACCAGATTCACGACGGCAGCAACCGTGATGCGCTGCATGTCGCGCGCGTTTTGGAAATGAGTCTCAGAGCCGCCCGTTGATTTGCAATAAGTGACCCGCCCGGATGGGGACAATCCGGGCGGGTCATGCCGATCGGCGCTTGGATGGACGGGGGCGAGCGCCGAGCGCAGCGGTTTATCAGCGATCAGTCGCAGATCCGGATGGTGCGGATATTGCCCCAGCGATCGAGGCGATCGACGAAGCGGCACTCGCGGTAGCCGGGCGCGTAGTAATAAGAGTTGGAAGACACTGCGGCGGCTCCGATCAGCGCGCCGGCGGCAAAGCCGATGCCAAGGCCGGGTCCGAAGTATGGCTTGGCCTGGGCCTGGCCGCTGGTGGCGGTAAAGGCCGCGGCGAGGGTGAGGGCAGCCAGCGCAGCGACGAAGGTCTTGGATTTGGTCATGGTACTTCGGCCCGTCCGTTTGAATTGGGGCGGCCGTCATGGCCGCGTACCCATCCGTCGCGGGGGGAGAGAAAAAGGTTCAAGCCGCTAGTGGGCGGGAAATCCGACCGTGAAGCCCAAAGTCAGCCAATTGGCGCCCTCGCCGTTAAGATTGCGCCCGTAGATCACGGTCACGTCGAGATTTGACGCCGGCGACAGCCGGACGCCCGCCTGGAAACGGGGCTCGGTCACCGAAACGAATTCTCCTGGTGGTCCAATCTGGCCGAAAACTTCGGCGACCAAGGCTAACTGGGCCGTTGCGGTCCATTCCAGGGCAGCGCCCCACGTCGCGTAGTGAAACTGGTTCGGGGCGTCATAGAGCCAGCCGCCATTGACGTTCAGGTGCACGCCACGCCCCAGATCGAACGTGACCGGGACGTTGATGTTGCCGCCTTTGCTGGTGCCGCTAAGCAGGTCCCAGTTGGCCTGGGCCGAAAAGCCGATGCCGATGCCATTCGTCATAGGCAGCAGGGTCACTTTGCCGCTGACCCCGCCTTGCGTTTTCCATTCGCTATTTTTTCCCGGCTGCGCTGATATTCCGCGCCAATTTCGACCGGCACGCCGATCCTGACCACGCAGGATGGCGACGTCGCCGCCAGGAGATCCTTGTTGCTGGCGAAGGAAATCCAGCTTTCCACATTGCACGAGCCCACCTCGTCGACTTCGTAGTCGTCGACATAGAAAGCCGCATGCGTGGTGGCCGCGGGGGTCAGCGCGAGACCGGCCAGCAACAGGACGCAGGAATACTTGAGCAGGGTCCCGGCCTTTGCCGCGCGCAGGTGCTTCGCCCTGTGGAAAAGTACCTTTTTCTGAATCGGTGTCCATCGCAATTGAACGGGCGATTGCATCGCCAAGCCTCGCAATGACATGCTGCGGCATGATCTATCGTCTTACTCAGGCCTTGGTGCTGTTGACGCTGGCTTGCGCCCCGGCGTTGGCGCTCGACAAGGTTCGCTTCGGCACCAATTGGGTGGCGGAAGCCGAACATGGCGGCTTCTACCAGGCGCTCGCCGACGGCACCTACGCCAAATACGGGCTCGATGTCTCAATCGTGCCGGGCGGGCCCAACGTAAATAACCGCATCCTGCTGCCGGTCGGTAAGCTCGACTTTTTCATGAGCGCCAACACGCTGCAGTCCTTCGACGCAGTCGAGCACGACATCCCGACGGTGACGGTAGCGGCGAGCTTCCAGAAAGACCCGCAAGTGCTGATCGCGCATCCTGGCGTGCCCACGCTTGCGGATTTGAAGAAGCTCACGCTGTTCGTCTCCAAGGAAGGCATGATCAGCTATTTCCAATGGCTCAAGGCGGATTACGGTTTCGACGAGTCCAAAGTGAAACCCTACACCTTCAATCCGCAGCCTTTCCTCGCGGACAAGAATTCCGCGATGCAGGGCTACGTCACCTCCGAGCCCTACGCGATCGAAACGCAGGGTGGCTTCAAGCCGAAAGTATTTTTGCTCGCCGATGAAGGCTTCAATGCCTATTCGACGCTGATCGAAACCCGCCGCGACCTGGTGGCGAAGCGGCCGGATCTGGTGCAGCGCTTTGTCAATGCGTCGGCGATCGGCTGGTATCACTATCTTTACGGCGACAGCCGGCCTGGAAATGCGCTGATCAAAAAACAAAATCCCGAAATGACGGACGCGCTGTTGTCCTATTCCATCGCCAAGATGAAGGAATACGGCATCGTCGATTCCGGCGACTCCGTGAAGCTTGGCATCGGCGCCATGACCGATGCGCGCATGAAAAACTTCTTCGACAAGATGGTGCGCGCCGGCGTGACCAAGGCCGGGATCGACATCAAGCGCGCCTACACGCTGCAATTCGTCAATAAAGGCGTCGGCGTCGAGTTGCGGCCAAAATGAGCGCGGTCGCCCCGACGATTGTTTCGCTACGCAACGTTGGCAAAACGTTCGAGAGGGGCACCGTCGCGCTCGAAGGTTTCAATCTCGATGTCCCCTCCGGCGAATTTGTTTCGCTGCTGGGGCCTTCCGGCTGCGGCAAGTCTACGGCGCTACGCATCGTCGCTGGCTTGAGCGAGGCGTCGCGAGGCGCTGTCGATGGGCCGCAAGGAGAACTCGGCTTTGTGTTCCAGGAGCCGACCTTGATGCCGTGGGCGGATGTCGCGGCCAATGTGCGGTTGCCACTCACGCTCGCGCGCGCAGACCAAGCCCAATCGCGTGCCGCCGTGGATCAGGCGTTGGCGCGCGTCGGGCTTGCCGAATTCGCACAGGCCTATCCGCGCGAACTGTCCGGCGGCATGCGCATGCGCGCGTCGATTGCGCGCGCGCTGGTGACTGAGCCTGAATTATTGCTGATGGATGAGCCGTTCGCCGCGCTCGACGAGATCACCCGCTTCAAGCTCAACAACGATCTGCTGAAGGTGTGGCAGGAACTGCGGCGCACGGTAATTTTCGTCACCCATTCGGTGTTTGAGTCGGTTTATCTGTCGCAGCGCATCGTGGTGATGACGCCGCGGCCGGGCCGCGTGTCCACCGAAATTGCGATTCCTGCGCCCTATCCGCGCGACGAACGCTTCCGCACGTCGGCCGATTATGCCGGGTTTTGCCGGCAGGTCGCCGAGGCGCTCAGCCAGGCGATGGCGGGAGGCGCGTCATGAGCGACCGCGCCCGGCGCATCGTTCTGCCGATCCTGGTGCTGGCGCTCGTCGTGCTGGCTTGGGATTTGGCTGTGCGCCTGTTCGCCATTCCGCCCTTTGTGCTGCCGGGGCCGGGCTTGGTGCTGGCAACCCTGATCGCCGACGGCAATTTGCTGTGGCAGTCGCTGCTGGTGACGCTCACCATCACATTCGAAGGCTTCCTGCTGGCGGCATTCGGCGGCATCGCGCTGGCCATTGCCTTCAACCAATGGCGGCTGGTGGAGCACGCGCTTTATCCCTACGCCGTGATTCTGCAAGTGACGCCGATCGTGGCCGTCGCGCCGCTGCTGCTGATCTATCTGCCGCAGCCCTTGGCGGTGTTGGCCTGTGCCTGGATCGTGGCGTTCTTCCCGGTGCTGGCCAACACCACGCTCGGCTTGAGCTCCGTTGACCACAATCTCATTGCGCTGTTCGATCTGTACAAAGCTTCGCGCTGGCAGGTGCTGTGGAATCTGAAATTGCCGGCCGCGTTGCCGCAAATGCTTGCCGGACTTCGCATCGCCGGCGGACTGTCGCTGATCGGCGCGGTGGTGGCGGAAATTGCCGCCGGGTCCGCCGGCGCAGGTTCCGGCCTTGCCTACCGCATCGCCGAATCGGGCTATCGGCTCAACATTCCGCGCATGTTCGCGGCGCTGTTGCTGTTGTCGCTCGCCGGGGTCGGGATCTTCTTTGTGCTGTCGGCGCTGTCACACCTTGCGTTGCGCCGTTGGCATGAGAGCGCGGTCAGACGCGAAACCTAGTGCAAGACAAATTGCGTCAACGCGCCGAGTGCCGCCATTGTCAGAACGACTTCGATCAGGCTGCGGTGCAGGCCGAACGCCAGCACGGCGGCTATTCCGGCGAGCACGGTCGCGCGGATATCGAGCGCCAGGGGATCGAAAGCGAACCAGCGCATCAGGCCGGCGTGCACCTCGGTCACCTTGCCGAACAGCACGTGTAGCGCAAACCAGACCGACAGATTGAGGATCACGCCGACCACTGCCGCGGTGATCGCGGCTAGCGCGCCAGACAATTTCTGGTTGGCGCGCAGCCGCTCGACGAAAGGCGCGCCGGCAAAGATCCACAGCATGCTCGGCACGAATGTCACCCATGTCGTCATCGCCGCGCCGAGCACGCCGGCGGTGATCGGAGAAAACGGCGTAGGCTCGCGGAACGCCGCCAAAAAGCCAACGAATTGCGTCACCAGGATCAGCGGTCCCGGCGTGGTTTCGGCAAGGCCTAGCCCATCCACCATTTCCGGCGCGGTCATCCAGCCGTACGTTTCCACCGCCTGCTGCGCCATGTAGGCGAGAAGCGCGTAAGCGCCGCCGAAACTCACTACCGCGAGTTTGGAAAAAAATACACCAATGCTCACCAGCACGTGCTGGGGCCCGAGGATGAGCACCGCGAGCGCGACCGGCGTCCACCACACCAGCAATCCAACCAGAGTCGCGATGCCGAATTGCCGCCAACGATCTTTCGCAGGCGGCGGCACGTCGACAGGTTTGGTGGATAGACCAAGAAGGCTCGGTGTCTGGCGTGCGACCAAATATCCTATGAGCGCGGCGGCCGCTACGATCAGCGGAAACGGCAGTGCGAAAAAATAAATGCCGACAAAAGCCGCCGCCGCCAAGCCGAGCAGCAGACGGGTTTTGAGCGCGCGTTTGCCAATGCGGATCAACGCCTCGATCACGATCACCAGCACGGCGGCCTTGATGCCGAACAAGATGCCGTCCACGGCCGAGATGCCGCGCCCGAGCGCGTAAAGCAGGCTCAGGGCTAGCATCACGAAAGCGCCAGGCAGCACGAACAGAATGCCGGCGGCGAGGCCGCCGCGCACGCCATGCAGCAGCCATCCCAGATAAGTGGCAAGCTTTTGCGCCTCCGGTCCCGGCAGCAGCATGCAGAAGTTCAGCGCGTGCAGAAAACGCTCGTCCTCGACCCATTTTTTCTCGTCGACCACGACACGATGCATCAAGGCGATTTGCGCCGCGGGTCCGCCGAAATTGATGCAGCCGATCTTGAGCCAGACTTTGAAGGCCTCGCTGAAACTTGGACTCTGTGTCATGCTGTCTTCGCCGGCCAGTTGTGGCGTTCGTCGGCGGCAAAGCGCAGCCAGGCGAACAACGCATCATAGATCATGAATCCGCGTTGCAGCAGACCGTGATCGTCATCGCCCGCAAGTTGCGACAGGCCGAGCGAAATGGCGTGCAGGCCCGCTGCTTCCGGCGCGAGATCGGGCCGTGCGGTGTCGGCGCCGCGCACGATTAGGGCCAGCCGCGCCAGCGACGGTTCACTTTCCAGCCCGAACAGCTTGAGCATGGTGTCAAAGCTGCAACGCTCGCCCTCGTGCGAGATTTCGACATTGGCAATATCGAACGGAACGCCGCCGAATTCGGTGGCCGAGGCTTCGACATAGGCCGGGTCGACGAACATGATCTTCGCGTCGGAGTCGATGAAGCGTCTGATCAGCCACGGACAGGCGATGCGGTCGATCTTCGGCCGCCGCCGCGTCACCCAGACGCTCGGCCGCTTCGGTGCGAAGCGTGTGAGGGTCGCGCGATCGACCATCGGCAGTCCGGCATCGCCCCAAGCGAAGCTACCGCCTTCCAACATTGCGGCCTCATAGCCTGCGCCGCGCAGTTCGGCGGTGATGAACTGGCTCAGCTCTTTGCCGGCTTTGCAGGCCACCACAATCGGACGCGCCGAATCGAGGGTCGGGATCCAACGCGCGAATTCCGTCGGCTCCTGCCAGATCGAGGTGGGTAACAGGCCCGGCGTCGACTCGTAGATGTCGCGCCGTCGCACATCGATGAGCTGCGGCGCATCCGCCGTGCCGATCAAGTGCCAGAGGTCCTGAGGTGAAATTGAGTAGGCTGGAGACAGCATAAGTCCCCTCCGTGAACGAAGGAGACGGTGCTTGGGCTCGAAAGCCTTGAAAGCATGGGGCGACCGCCGTTGGCCCCAATAAAAAACTCTATTGCACCGCCGGACTGGCAGCAAGTCTTCCGTTATCGAAACATCGACATGGGGACGACCAGCGATAGCCCGGACAACAACAGAAGCCAAAGGATCACTTTGCGGAAGGCCGCTTCGTCGAGCTTGCCGTAAAGCTTGAGCCCGATCCAAACGCCGGCCGCCAGCGCCGGCACGCCGTACAGGTAAAGCTTGATGGTCTCGGTGGTATAGGCGCCGGCCAGTGCCAGCGACAACGCGGTCATGCCCTGAGCCGCGAGGATCACCGGCTGGAAAATTCCACGCTGCACGTCCTTCGGCAAGCCGCGCAGTTGGACCCACACAGTCACGATGATGCCGCCAAGGCCGGTCATGCCACCGAGCAATCCGTTGAGGAATCCGATGCCGGTGTCGATTGGAACGCCGCCCGGGACCGGTTTGAGAGCGGGCTTTGCAAGGCTGTAAACGCTGTACAGCACCAGCAGCACACCGACCCCAAGTCGCAGATGGTCTGGATTGATATAGGCCAACAGCAGCGTGCCGATCGGCACGCCGACCGCGCCACCGATGATGAACGGCATTACCTTGCGCCAGCTCAGGGAGTGCCGGAGCTTCCAGATGCTGAAGGTTTGCGCCAGCAGGGCATAACCGACGATCAGGGCGGCAGTCTGCATCGGCGTGATGATGTGCAGCCAGATGCCCGATACGACGAGGCCCATGGCGAAGCCGGCAATACCGGTCGTCACGCCGCCAATAAATGTCGCTAAGAGATAAAGTCCGAGAACCGTGCCATCCATGGGTCACTCCCAATAAGAAGAGACCAGCACTTGGATGGATGGCTGCCATCTCGAGGGGAGGCTGCTTTATCCCCTACAATCCATGTATAGCACTTCGCCAATAGCGAATTCAATTCGAAATATCCTTCATGCCCGCCGAAAAAACAAAGTCGAGCGACATCGCGCACCAGCGCCGCCAGCGGCTGATCGGCATTGCGTTGATGTGCGGTGCGGTGGCGATGTTTGCCTGTCTCGATGCGACCGGCAAATATCTCAATCATCACATGGACACGATGCAGGTGGTGTGGTCGCGCTATACGGGCGCGTTCCTGCTGGCGCTGATTGTCTCGAACCCGATCAACCGGCCGGGAATGTTAAAGACGAGCCGGCCCTTCCTGCAGGTCGGACGCTCGGCGCTACTGCTGTTTTCGACGGCGCTTAATTTTTTTGCTTTGCGCTATCTGCAGCTCGACGAGGCCTTGTCGATTCTTTTTTCGACCCCGTTTATCGTCGCGGTGCTGTCCGGCCCCATGTTGGGCGAATGGGTCGGCTGGCGGCGATGGACGGCAATCGGTGTCGGCTTCTTCGGCGTGCTGCTGGTGGCGCGGCCAGGCTTTGGCGGGCTTCATCCGGCCGCGTTGCTCTCGCTCGGCAGCGCTATTTGTTACGCGATCTACGTAATCTCCACGCGGGTGCTGTCGCGCACCGATTCCAATGAGACAACTTTGTTTTATTCGAACCTGGTGGGCGCCGTGGCCATGCTACCGGTTATTCCCTTCGTCTGGAGCACGCCGGAGAATGCCTTCATTGTTATGTTGATGGTGCTAATCGGCGCGCTCGGCAGCGGCGGGCACTTTCTGCTGATCGTGGGCCACCGTCTGGCGCCGGCCTCGGTGCTGGCGCCGTTTATCTACACCCAGGTGGTGTGGACGACGGCCATGGGCTTTCTGGTCTTCGGCGACGTGCCGCACGGCTGGACCATTGTGGGCGGCCTGATCGTGGTGTCGTCAGGGCTTTATTTGCTCAACCGTGAGCGCAAGGTGGGCAAACCGGCACCTTCCACGCCGGTTGCCTAAGCGTCGGGGGCGGGGCTAAGTTCTGACGCGAAATTCGGCTTTTCGAGGAGCATCATGGCGACAGTAAAGGACCGGGCTCCCGGCGCTGCTGGCTCGGGCTTGAACGACGATATCGGCGAGCAAAAACGCCTCGCTTTGTATCGCTCGCAAGTCCGCCTGCGCGAAGCGGAACAGCGCGCCTATGACCTGTTCCTGCAAAACCTCGTGAAGGGCACCAGCCATTTGTCGCTCGGGCAGGAGGCGATTGCCGCCGGCTTTGCCGAAGCCATGGTCAAGGGCGATCTGTCCTTCTGCACCTATCGCGGCCACGCCCATACGCTGGCGCGCGGCGTTCCGGTCGAGAAGGTGCTGGGCGAGTTGATGCAAAAAGACAACGGCCTGATGCGTGGCAAGGGCGGCTCCATGCATCTCACGTCGGAGGAACACGGCGTGATGGGCTCCTATGCCATCATCGGGGCGCATCTTCCGATCGCCTGCGGCGCCGCCTGGCGCGCGCAATACAAAGGCGACAAGGATGTGTCGGTCTGTTTCTTCGGCGACGGCACTACCAATATCGGCGCGTTCCACGAAGCGCTGAATTTCGCCGCCGTGTGGAAGCTGCCGGTCGTATTCGTCTGCGAAAACAATCTCTACATGGAATACACGCCGATTGCCGATGTGACGGCGGTGCCGCATCCCGCTGCCGATCGCGCTTCCGCTTACGGTCTTGAGCGCATCGTGATCGACGGCAACGATGCCGATGAAGTCTACCGCACGGCGCAGAAGGCTTTCACCAAAGCGCGCGCCGGCGAGGGGCCTTCGCTGATCGAGTGCATGACATACCGGCACAGCGGCCATTCGCGCGCCGATCCCGCCAAATATCGCCCCGAGGGCGAACTGGAAAAGTGGAAGTTGCGCGATCCGATCAAGATTTACCGCGAACGGCTCAAGCAATTCGGCGTCAGCGACGCGGCGATCGAAAAGATCGACGCCAGCGTGCGCAAGGAAGTCGATGACGCGACAGAGGTCTGCAAGGCCGCGCCAAATCCGCCGCTCGATATTCTGACCACCGATGTCTATGCCGATGGAGGCTGGGCATGGCGGAACTAAGCTATCGCGACGCCGTCATTCGCGGCATCGCGCAGGAGATGACGCGCGACAAGGACGTCGTGTTTCTCGGCGAGGACGTCGCCAAGGCCGGCGGCGTGTTCAAGGCGACGGTCGGGCTCTATGAGCAATTCGGCCCGTTGCGGGTGCGCGACACGCCGATCTCAGAGCAGGCGATTCTCGGCGCCGCCATGGGCGCGGCCATGACTGGCCTCAAGCCGATCGCTGAAATCATGTTCTCGGATTTCTTCGCGGTGTGCTTCGACTACATCGCCAACGAATTTCCCAAAAGCCGCTACATGTCGAACGGCCAGACCAAATGCCCACTCGTCGTGCGCACCGGCAATGGTGCAGGATCGCGCTTCGGCGCGCAACACAGCCAGAGCGTCGAGAACTGGTGCATGATGATCCCCGGCCTCAAGGTCGTGGCGCCATCGACGCCGCTGGATGTCATCGGTCTCCTGGCCGCCTCGGTGCGCGATCCAGACCCAGTGATTTTCCTCGAGCATAAATCGCTCTATGCCACCAAAGGTGAAGTGCCCGATGGCGAAATCCTCGACACACTCGGCACCGCCAAAATCGCGCGGCCGGGCAAGGACTGCACCATCATCGCGCTGGCGCTGATGGTGTCGCGCGCGCTGGCCGCAGCGGAAATCTTGCACGCGGAACACGGCATCGATTGCGAAGTGATCGACGTGCGTTCGCTGGTGCCTCTCGACACGCAGACCATCCTCAAGTCCGTCGCCAAGACGCACCGGTTGTTTTCGGTCGAAGAAAATCCGCGGCTATGCGGCTGGGGCGCCGAGATCGTGTCGATCGTGGCCGACGAGGCGTTCTACGAACTCGATGGGCCGCCGGTGCGCATCACCACGCCCCATATCCCGCTGCCGGCAGCCGACATCCTGGAAGACATCGTGCTGCCGACGCCCGCCCGCATTGTGGACACGATACGGCGGTCGCTCGGAAGCTAAAGCGCGAAGCAAAAGGTTCAGTCATGTATGAAAATCTTCTCGCCAATGTTCCCACCGATCTGTGGATCGGCGGAAAGTGGCGCAAATCATCCGACAACCAGCGTTTCGATGTGATCGATCCCGCGACCGAAAAGACTATCGCCTCGGTTGCGAGTGCTTCGGTCGAAGATGCCAAAGCCGCCATTGATGCGGCGGAGGCTGCCTTCGAAGGCTGGGCCGGACGCAAGCCGCGCGAGCGCGCCGAGATTCTTCGCAAGGCCTTCGAAGTCATCATGCGCGACGCCGAGCGCTTCGCCAAACTGATCACGCTGGAAAACGGTAAGGCGCTGTCGGACTCGCGCGGTGAGGTTGCTTACGCGGCCGAGTTCTTCCGCTGGTATGCCGAGGAAGCGGTCCGCAACATCGGCCAGATCTCGACGGCGCCGGCTTCCGGCGCGCGCATCGTCGCGCAGCACAAACCGGCCGGCATCGCGGTGCTGGTGACTCCATGGAATTTCCCGGCGGCGATGGCGACTCGCAAAATAGGTCCGGCGTTGGCCGCGGGTTGCCCGGTGGTGCTCAAGCCCGCTTCGGATACACCGCTCACCATGCTGGCACTGATGCCGGCGCTGGAAGAGGCGGGCGTGCCCGCGGGCGTGGTCAATGTCGTGCCGTCGCGCCGCTCCGGTCCGGTGGTCAGTGCGATGCTGCACGATCCGCGCGTGCGTGTATTGTCCTTTACCGGCTCGACGGAAGTTGGCCGCAAGCTGCTGCATGAGGCGGCCGACCAGGTTCTCAAGCCGTCGATGGAACTCGGTGGCAATGCGCCATTCCTGGTGTTTGAGGATGCCGATATCGATGCCGCGATTGACGGCGCCATGATTGCGAAAATGCGCAACATGGGCGAGGCCTGCACCGCGGCGAACCGTTTCTATGTACACGAGAAGGTGCACGATGAATTTGCCAAGAAGCTGACGGCCAAGATGGCCGGCCTCAAGATGGGCAATGGCCTCGACGACGGCATCAATGTCGGGCCTTTGGTCAACAAAGAAGGCCGCGACAAGGTCATCGAACTGGTCGACGACGCCGTTAAAAAGGGCGCCAAGGTGCTGACCGGCGGCAAGACGCCGAGCGGTCCCGGCTATTTCTATCCCGCAACCGTGCTCACCAATGTGTCCGACGATTCCAAGATGCTGAACGAGGAAATCTTTGGGCCGGTGGCGTCGATCCAGACCTTCAAGACCGAGGCCGAGGCGATCAAGCGCGCCAATGACACCGAATATGGCCTGGTCGCTTATCTGTTCACTAAGGATCTCAGCCGCGGCATGCGCGTGTCCGAGAAACTGGAATTCGGCATGATCGGCCTCAACCGTGGTCTGGTCTCCGACCCGGCGGCGCCGTTCGGCGGCGTGAAGCAGTCCGGCCTCGGCCGCGAAGGCGCCCAGGAGGGCATGAAGGAATTTCAAGAGACGCAATACGTGTCGGTGACGTGGTAAGTCGCGCCGGGCGCTTTTAGGAGAATCAGTTGGACGTTCTGATGCCGCAGCTCGGCGAAACCGTCGCCGAGGGCAAGATCACGAAATGGTTCAAGGCGGCCGGCGACGCGGTGAAGCCGGGCGACAACCTGTTCGAGATCGAGACCGACAAGACGTCCATGGAAGTGCCGGCCACCAGCGCCGGCACGCTTGCCGCAATTCATTTCGGCGTTGGCGAAGTGGCAAAAGTCGGCGCCGTGGTGGCGGTGATTTCCGGCGCAGGAGAGGCGCCGGTAAAGCAAGCCTCCGCCCCGCAATCGAAAGCTCCGACCGCGCCGCCGCGTCCAGTCGCCGCACCAATGCAAGTGAAGCAAGTCGCGCCGGTTGCGCGCTCGATCCCCATGGACCCGTTTCGCGAAGTGAACAGCCCGGAACGCAATTTCGGGCCGGCCAAGCTGGCCTCGGGTGCCTTCACGACGCCGCTAGCTCGCCGCTTGGCCGGCGAACGCGGCATCGATCTCAACCGCATCGCCGGCTCCGGCCCGCGTGGCCGGGTGGTGGCGAGCGATGTCGAGAGGGCGGCTCCATTCGGGGGGGCGATGGCGACTGGCGCCACCGCGGCACAGGTGAAGGCACTGTACGAAGGCATTGTCTATGAAGAGGTGCCGCTCGATTCGATGCGCCGCACCATCGCCAAGCGGCTGATCGAGGCCAAGCAGACCATTCCGCATTTCTATCTCACGGCCGATATCGAGATTGGCCGCCTGATCGCCATGCGTGAGGAAGCGAATGCAGCTGCGCCGGTCTCCAACGACGGCACGCCGGCCTTCAGGCTTTCACTCAATGATTTCGTGATCAAGGCCTGGGCCGCCGCACTGCAACGCATTCCTGCCGCCAATGCGGTGTGGGCGGAAGACCGCATATTGCGCTTGACGCATTCCGATATCGGAGTGGCGGTGGCGCTCGATGGCGGTCTGATCACGCCGGTGATCCGCAACGCCGAAGCCAAATCGCTGACCGCCATTTCGGCGGAAATTCGCGATTTGGCCGAGCGTGCCCGCGCCAAGAAACTCAAGCCGAACGAATATCAGGGCGGCTCCAGCGCCATCTCCAACCTCGGCATGTATGGCGTGCGCGAATTTGCCGCCATCATCAATCCGCCGCATGCGACGATCCTTGCTGTCGGCGCATCGCGGCGCGCGGCGATCGAGGCCGAGGACGGCAGCGTGAAATTCGTCAGCCAGATGACGGTCACATTGTCATGCGATCATCGCGTGGTCGACGGCGCGCTCGGTGCCGAACTACTGGCGGCCTTCAAGAATTTTGTCGAAAAGCCGGTCACCGCGCTGGTCTAACAGGAGTTTAAAAATGGCTGAAAAGCCAGACGTATTATTGGTCGGAGCGAAGAAGCCGGTGCTGATCGCCGGTCTCGAACCCAAGGTCACATTGCACGACTATTTGGGAGCCACGGACAAGGACGCCTTCATAAAGTCCGTCGCCGGCAAAATCCGCGCCATCGCAATCGCCTACACGGCCAACAAGGTTGACGCTGCTTTTCTGCAGAAATTTCCCAAGCTCGAACAAATCTCCAGCTTTGGCGTCGGCTACGATCATATCGACGCCAAGTGGGCCGGCGAGCATGGCATCATCGTCACCAACACGCCGGAAGTGCTCAACGAGGAAGTGGCCGACACCGCGCTCGGGCTTCTGCTCTGTACGGTGCGTGAGTTCCCCCAGGGAGAACGCTATCTGCGCGCCGGCAAATGGCCTGCCGCGCAATACCCGCTCACCAAGGCGACACTACGCAACCGCACTGTGGGTATTGTCGGAATGGGCCGCATCGGCAAGGCGATCGCGAAGCGGCTGGACGCCTTCGGCGTGTCGGTGGTCTATCACAGCCGCAATCCGCAAGCCGGCGTGAACTACAAATACTATCCCAAGCTGCTCGACATGGCGCGCGACGTCGATACTTTGATGGTGATCGTGCCGGGCGGCGCCGCGACGGCGAATATGATCAACGCCGAAGTGCTCAAGGCGCTCGGTCCCAATGGCATTCTCATTAATATGGCCCGCGGCTCGGTGGTCGATGAGCCCGCGTTGATCACGGCGCTCAAGAACAAAACGATCTATTCCGCCGGCCTCGATGTGTTTGCCAAGGAACCGCAGGTGCCAAAAGAACTTGTCGACATGGATCACGTCGTGCTGTTTCCGCATCTCGGCTCTTCGACCGAGGTGACGCGGGCTGCGATGGATCAGCTCGTGGTCGACAACATTCTGGCCTGGGCGGCCGGCAAACCGCCGCTCACCCCGGTGTCGGAAACGCCTTATCCGCCGAAGCGTTGAAACGCATGCGCCTTGGATTTTTGATCATTGCCGTGACGGCAGGCCTTACCGGGCCCGCTTTGGCGCAGACCCCGGCGACGCTCGGGGATTCCGCCAAAGGGCTGATTGGGACCTGGGAATTTTCAAACGCCGATCGCGACAAGATCTGCTCGGCCACCTTCAAGAGCGATTCGACCAAAGGCGGCTTCAAAGTCGAATTCGAGAAGAAATGCACCGAACTGTTTCCGGTGGTGAGCGATGTCGCCGCCTGGACGTTTCCGGAAAATGATCTGCTGCGCTTTGTCGATGCCCAGGGCCGATCGCTCGTGGAATTCAGCGAGGTGGAGGACGGTATTTTTGAAGCGCCGACTCCCGGGCTCGGCGTTCTGTTTTTGCAAAATGCCGCGGCCGCCGGCGGCGCGCCGAAGCCGGTCGATCAAATCGCCGGCAATTGGGCGATCACGCGCCGGGGCGGGCCGCCGATATGCACGCTCATGCTTTCCGCCACCGCGGCCAAGGACGGCTTTGTACTGACGGTCAAACCGGGCTGCGACCCGACGATTGCCCGGCTCAATTTCACGCAATGGCGGCTGGGCGATGACGAGTTGATGCTGGTTCCCTCGCGCGGCACACCGTGGCGATTCGAGGAGATGGACGGCGGCAATTGGAGCCGCGTTCCCGAAGGCGGCGATCAGATCAGGCTGTTGCGGCAGTAATCTGCGGGCCTAGATCAAGCGCAAGCCCTTGAAGCTCGCGTGGCCTTCCTTGCCGACAATGATGTGGTCCGCGCCCACGCCGCATCGCCCCGAAGTACGATTGTAGCGCAAGCAAATGCAATCGACGAGGGAGGTTTTACGATTTGCCCGCAGGAATTTGATACGGGGGCTTATGCAACGCGGCCGGCGAAAAGGTGAATACCTCGACGCCTTTGTCGGTGACGCCCACGGTATGCTCGAACTGGGCCGACAATGAACGGTCACGGGTCACCGCGGTCCACCCGTCGGACAAGACTTTCACGTGCGGGCGGCCGAGATTGATCATCGGCTCGACCGTGAAGAACATGCCGGGCTTGAGCACGATGCCTTCGCCCGAGCGGCCGACGTGCACGATGTTCGGCTCGTCATGGAAAAGCCGGCCCAGGCCGTGGCCGCAGAAGTCGCGTACCACGCTCATGTGCTGCGCTTCGACATAACTCTGGATGGCGTGGCCTATGTCGCCCGACGTCGAGCCGGGCTTGATAGTGGCAATGCCGTGCATCATCGCCTCGTGGGTGACTTCGATCAGCCGTTCGGCCCGGCGCGGGATTTCACCAATCGGATACATGCGGCTGGAATCGCCGTGCCAGCCATCGAGGATCAGCGTCACGTCGATATTGACGATGTCGCCGTCCTTCATCGGCTTGTCGGCCGGAATGCCGTGACACACGACGTGATTGAGCGAGGTGCAGGTGGATTTCTTGTAGCCGCGATACATCAAGGTCGCGGGCAGGGCGCCATGGTCCATCGCATAGTCGTGCACCAGTCGGTCGATCTTTTCGGTCGGCACCCCCGGCTTGATGTGTTCGGTCAGCATGTCGAGGCAGCGCGCCACGAGTTGACCGGCCTTGCGCATGCCCGCGAAGGCTACCGGCCCATGGATCTTGATTTGGCCGGTCTTGCGCAGCGGCGCGACGGCAGCGTCGACATAGGTCATGACGGGTAATGTAAGGCCTGCGGCGCAGGGTGCAAGCGGGCAGAATGTCTAGGCAATCTTGCCACCCAGTTCATCGTCGATGTGCGCGCGGATGATGTCGTCGAATGTCGCCTCCGCCTTGAAGCCAAGGGTAGCGGCGCGCCTGGCATCGAATCGTTCCGACCAGCCGCTGACGATGCGCACGACCAGTTCGTCCGGCTCGCGGCGGATGCGCGCGGCCGCTTTCGGTCCGGCAATCCGCGAAAGCGATTCGATCTGTTCGGCGACGGTGCAGCATACGCCCGGCATGGCAAGGCTGATGCGCGGCCCGAGCTGCTCCCGCGTCAGGCCGGCGGCATGGATGAGAAAGCCGACTGCCGAGCGCGGGCTGGCGTGCGTATGCCGCACGGTGTCGGCGACCGGCAGTATGGCTTCGAGGCCGGCGAGCGGCTCGCGGATGATGCCGGAGAAAAAGCCGGACGCCGCCTTGTTGGGTTTGCCCGGCCGCACGCAGATGGTCGGCAGACGAATGCCGACGCCGTCGAGAAATCCGCGGCGCGTGTAGTCGGCGAGCAGCAATTCGCTGATCGCCTTTTGCGTGCCGTAGGAGGTCAGCGGCGTCAGGTGGAAATCGTCCGGGATCGCATAGGGGAACGGCGCGCCGAACACGGCGATCGACGAGGTGAAAATCACTTTTGGCTTGTAGCCGCCGCCGGCGGTGCGAACGGCTTCCAGGAGCGCGCGGGTGCCGTCGAGATTGACGTGATAGCCCTTCTCGAAATCCGTTTCCGCCTCGCCCGACACCACGCCCGCCAGATGAAAAATAACGTCCGGCTTGCCAGCAATCGCCTTTGCCGCGGCGCCCGATGCTGCCAGATCGCCGGTCGCAAGTTCGACCGGGCCTTTGAAGCCTGCGGGTTTCTCGGGTGCGACCACGTCGATCAGCGTGAATTTGTCGATCGGCTGGCCGTTCAGCTGGCCGTCCTTCACGAGCCGCGCGATCAGCTTGCGGCCAATCATGCCGGCCGCGCCGGTGATCAGAATGTGGGTCATGTCCTCACCTTTAAATCATCCGCCGGTTCAAACCGGTCTATGCGCCGTAAATCCGGAAACAGTCCCATCCACGTCGCGGCGACCAGCAGCGAGCCGATGCCGCCGATCAGCACCGATGGTACCGCGCCGAGCCAGCCGGC
This sequence comes from Pseudolabrys sp., assembly GCA_043734185.1. Lineage (GTDB taxonomy): Bacteria > Pseudomonadota > Alphaproteobacteria > Rhizobiales > Xanthobacteraceae > Pseudolabrys. Next base: position 19,661 of record JAYTFS010000284.1, read on the forward strand.
GACCATGCCGGATTCGAACTCGCCGAGCGTATTTGACGAGCCGACCATCAGATAGTTGATCGCGCTGACCCGCCCGCGCATGGCGTCCGGCGTCTCGATCTGCACCAGCGAAAAGCGGATCACGACGCTGAGCGCATCAGAAGCGCCAAGGCAGGCCAGCGAAAACAGCGAAAGCGGGAACCATGTCGACAGTCCGAAAATAATCGTCGTGATGCCGTAAATCGCGACCACGGCGAACATCTTGCGGCCTATGTGCCGTTCCACCGGATACCGCGACAAGACGATGGCGGTAATCAGCGCGCCGGTGGCGGGCGCTGAGCGCAACAGTCCCAGCCCAATCGGCCCAACCTCGAGAATATCCTTGGCGAAGATCGGCAGCAGCCCGGTAACGCCGCCAAGTAGAACGACGAATAAATCGAGTGTGATGACTCCGAGCAGCCGTGGCCGGGTCCGGACAAATTCGAATCCGGCAAGCACGGAAGCAAATGTCGGCGGATCGCGGCTGGGCAGCGGGCGGCTGACGCGGACAAAGGAGATCAGCGTGATCGACGCGGTAAAAAACACGAGGCAGAAGATGCCGACCAGCACAGGGCTCACGGTGTAAATCAGGCCGCCCAGCGCGGGGCCGGAAATCACCGCAATCTGGTTGGCGGAAGTCCAGGCCGCGACCGCGCGCGGCACCATCGGTCCTGGCACCAGCGAAGGCGCCATCGAATGGGCCGCCGGCATCTCGAAGGCGCGCGCGCAGCCGATCAGGAATACGGCGATGAACAGCAGGTTGCGGCTGAGCATCCCGGCGAGCAAGGCGGCCACGATGATGACGGCGGCCAGAACGTAAAGACTTTGCGCGCCGCGCACGATCAAGCCGCGGTCGTAGCGGTCGGCGGCATGCCCAACGATGAGCGTCAGCACCACCGACGGTATGAACTGAATCAGTCCGACCAGACCGAGATCGAAGGCGCTGTTGGTGATCTCGTAGATTTTCCAGCCGATGGTGATGGCCAGCATGTGATAGCCAATCGTGGAGCTCAGGCGCGCCAGCCAGAACAACACGAAGGGCCGCTGCTGAAGAAGCCCGGCTTGCGATGAATCGGAAGAGTTCATTCCGCTACGCCGTTCAATGCGCTCAAGCTGAGGATTTGTTTGCCTTCGGCGGTGAAATTTTTCGGCGCCAGCCAGCGCTCGAAATTGGCCTTGCGCGCCGGCCATTCGCTGTCGAGCATGGAGAACCAGGCATTGTCGCGGTTCCGGCCCTTCGCGATCACGTGTTGGCGGAACGTGCCCTCATAGGTGAAGCCATAGCGGAGTGCGGCGCGGTGCGACGCCGCGTTGAGCGCATTGCATTTCCATTCATAACGGCGATAGCCAAGAGTTTCGAAGGCGTATCGCGCCAGCAAATATTGCACTTCGGTGCCGAGCGGCGTGCGCTTGAGCGACGGCGAGTACAGCACATGCCCGACCTCGATCACTCGCGATTGCGGACGGATTTCCATCAGCGTGAAATATCCGACGGCGTGCCCGGAGCCGTCGATGATCGCATAGGCGTACGGATCCTCGGCCGCCGCCCGCTTGGCGATAAAGCTGGAAAATTCCGCCGTGTTAGCGAAGGGGCCGTCGGTCGAGATATAGGTCCAGATGTCATCGTGACCGGCGAAGGTTAACCAGAGAGCTTCTGAATGATGCGCTTCGAGCTTTTCGAGATGGCCATAGCGGCCTTGCAGCGTCACCGGACCAGGGCGTTTCGCCAGCGTTGTGTCGACCAGTGCGCCAATTGGCTGGCCAGTGACGGGATGATGGTCGGCGCTCACGGCTTTGGCCGTTTCGGAAAGTCGTCGTGAAAGAAGGCATTGAGTTCGGCATTCGGCACCACGCCGGCAAAGCTGTCGAACTTGCCATCCGCCGCGATCTCGCGCGCCGATTTTATGAAGGCATGCATCGCCACGCGCGCCAGCGTGCCGCCCACGCTGATCCGGCGCACGCCCAGATCGGCGAG
>JAYTFS010000285.1:0-1559 GCA_043734185.1 Pseudolabrys sp.
GCGTCAACGTCGATATCCGCCCCCTGATCGGCGAGACGGTGGCGCGCGGCGGCCATATCCGCGTCGGTCTGGAGGACGCGCCGTTCGGCACCCGCGCGACCAACCTCGAACTGGTCGAGGGGGCGGTGCGGATAGTGCGCGACGCCGGCGCCGAGCCCGCCTCCCCTGCCGAGATGCGACAGGCGCTGGCGGCGTTGGGCTGAAACCAGGTGGTAAAGCGTCAGCCGCTCAGGACTCAAGCGAGAGCAAGGGAACGTCGAGAAAATACACGAAGCCGCTCGGCTCGTAGGTCAGCCTGACATTGCCTTTGAGCTGCCGGCCGAGCGTCTCGATCAGGCGCGTGCCAAAACTCTGGCGCGTCGGAGCCGCAACCACCGGACCATCCTGTTCCTTCCAGGTGAAATGCAGCCGCGATGCCGGAGTATCCAGGGCCCAGCTGATGGCGACGCGACCGCCGGGCACCGACAGAGCGCCGAATTTCGTGGTGTTGGTACAAAGCTCGTTGAGGGTCATCGCAATCGCAATGACGGCGCCAGACGCAATCTGCACGTCAGGCCCTTGAATCGAAAACCGCGGCGTATCCGGATTGTCGAACGGCTCGGTCGCGCCATGGACGATGTTTCGCAAATCGGCGCCGGTCCACCGCGCCAGCAACAGCAGATCATGGGCCCGGCCAAGCGCCAGCAAACGGCCTTCGATCGCGTGCTGCGCATGTTGCATGCTCGGCGCGTTGCGAAGACTCTGCGAGGCAATGGCGCCCACCGTTGCGAGCGTGTTCTTGATGCGGTGATGCAGCTCTTCCAGGATGAGCTTTTGCAGCTTGTCGGAGGCTTCGCGCTCCTTGGCGTCGATGCCGGCCTGGGCCAGCAGCGTCTCGGCGCTGAGCTTGGCCTGCGTCAACAGCAGCCGGAGGCTGACGTTTTCCGCCGCCAAAACTTCCTGCGGTGACGCCGGATCGGACACCCCGAGGGAAGCATCCAGATCATGGTCTGTTCTGAACATCGACAACGAATACCACCATCTGTCCGGTTCCGGACATATTTTTACGCCAAGGATTCAGTCGTTTCAGGCGAGCATTTCGCGCATTTCCGCGATGATTTCGCCAGAAACGAGCGGCTTTCCAAAAAACCGGCTGTCGTGCGGAATATCGCTCGTCGACAGCTTCAGCTGCCCGGACGCCAGGATGATCTTGATCGGCGGCCAGCGCTCATGAACGGCGTGCGCCAGTTGCAACCCGTTCATGCTGCCCGGCATCTGCACGTCGGTGAACAGGAGCGCGATATCGGACCGCGACTGGAGTATCGCCAGAGCTTCATCCGCATCCACGGCTTCGACGGGGACGTAGCCGGCGTCTTCCACCATATCGACCGCCCGCATCCGCAGCAGCATCTCGTCTTCAACGACGAGCACGACATGCGGAGGGAGGGAATGGTCCATCATATACGGCTCAACGGCGCGCCGTGACCAGGCGCGCCTCGCGCAACGACACGCCCGGAAGCACTGATATCGCCAGAGCGGCGATGGATTTGATCATGTGGGACCGCTGACTGTGACCGGTC
>JAYTFS010000286.1:0-2351 GCA_043734185.1 Pseudolabrys sp.
CAGGTCGACGCCCGCGCGCTTGAAATCGCCGGTGAAAAGCAGATGCGCATCGGGGACGATGATCGCTCCCGGCGGCGCGTGCGTAGAAACACTGTCGACGTGGACGTGCCCACCCAGGTGAGTGCTCTGGCCGTCAGACAGCACGTCGGTAAATTTGCCGGCCAAGCTCAAAGGGGCACCGCCGCCGCTAAGGTTAATACAAATACAATATTCAAAGATCTAAGCCTGCATATCATTGGAAGGTCCTTTGCGGAACTATCCATTGCTTGTGCAACTTGCCTAGGCAGGGCCGTTCACGGCGTATTCTTCTGTATATTTCTCAAGTTTTTGAAGTATTAAGTGCCGAAACGGCAAGAATACTTCTCTAAATTTGAGGCCGGCGAGAATTTATTTCATGTATTCGAAGTATAAATCTGTCGTTTTATATTTATCACGTCTTCTCTCCCGCTCAGCACCATCATATGATGACAAATTCCAAGTCAAAACTGTGGCTTAGCTTACAACTCACGCGAATCTGACCGAGTTAGCCATATTAACCCGAAATCAACGCTAAGGCGCAGTTAAGCACCATCCCATGGCTAGGGGAGCTTCGCACCTGCGAAGGTTCGATAAAATTTTCGGGAAATCCGCGAGACAAATTTTAAGCTGTTTCGCGCTTTCCGGCCCGCAATTGCCGGTCTTAAGCGGATCAAAAGCCCCCCCGGCCATTCTGATGCCAGTGAAATGATCCGGTCACGAGCAGGCCCAACGCGCCCGCCGATGCCCGGACAAGGGGCGTCAGATGTCGAAATCAGTCTATTTGCGCGCGCTGCGCGCGACCTTCCTTGCCTGCGGTCTGGCCTGGTTCGGGCCGGCGGCCGCCGGAACACTGCTTTCACCCGGCGCCGCGGTCCTGATCAAGAAATCGGTCGAGCCGTTCGGGCAGCCCACCGCGATGCTTTTTGACGGCGGATTGCACGAGAAATGGCAAAACGTGCAGCGTCGCCTCGACGACGAAATGGTGCAGCTCGCGCTGTGCGAGGGCGATCGTGAAGGCTGCGTGTCTCCGGCCGCGCTGCAATTCCTCGCCATTGTCGATGCCGCCAAGCTTCGCGAGGGCCGCGCCCGGCTCGGCGAAATCAACCGTGCCATCAACCTCGCCGTCAGGCCGGTGAGCGATCTGGCGCAATACGGCCAGCTCGACGTCTGGGCCTCGCCGCTCGCGACGCTGACGCGGGGTGGCGACTGTGAGGATTACGCGATTGCGAAATTTGTGGCTTTGCGCCGCGCCGGCATTGCGTCCGACGATCTGCGCATCGTGATCATGCGCGACACCGTCCGCGGCGAAGATCACGCCGTTGCCGCCGCGCGGCTCGACGGGCACTGGCTGACGCTGGACAACCGCCGCATGGCGATGGTCGAGGATTCCGACATCCGGAACTACCGGCCGACCTACGTGATCGATCAGCACAGCGTCATGCGATATATCGATGCGCCCGGGCTCATCGCCGCAGTCCGCGGCAATCCCGACGCGCCGGTCGTCGTCAGCTCGCTGGCAGAGCCCAGCCCTATTGTGCTCGCCGACCAGGCTTCGACGAAAGCCGATTGACAACAATCCGGCCTGCAATTTCAGTTCGCGCGCTTGAGACGCTGCACGACTAACGCTGCGGCTGGTCGAACTCGGCGCCGTCACGCGCGGTCCATGCTCCATCTCTGGGATATCGGATACAAGGATCCCTGCAATTTGCGCCGTGCGAAGATTCAATGTGAGTCATCATGCCATGCTGCGGTGCAGCCGGAAGACGCGTTACGTTCCGTTTGGCGAAAACATGACGATACAAATCTTCTCTTTTTATTTTCGCAATCTACCTTTGATTGACGTCGTCGTTCTCACCGGCATACCATCTCGACAGATCCGCTAGAGATCGCTTGGGAGGGACTAGGATGACACGTTCGCCGCGCGTTGATTCTGTTTGCCGTTTTTTTCCTGAAACCAGTTTCGATTTGCACCGTCCGGTCCGACTAGCGCTGGCGATCGGGCTTGGCCTGGCGATTTCCGCGACTGGCGCGCTGGCGCAAAATGCCGCGAAGGGATCGCCCGATCACATCAAGGCCGTCACCTCGGCGGTCGACGGCGCCTCGATCAAGGCCAACACCGCAACGTCGAACGACTGGCCGACCATCGGCCTCGACTATGCGGAGACGCGTTTTTCCAAGCTGAACCAGATCAATACCGACAACGTCAAGAAACTCGGCCTGGTGTGGAGCTATCCGCTCGAATCCTCCCGCGGCGTCGAGGCGACGCCCGTGGTGGTCGACGGCATCATGTACCAGACCGCCTCCTGGAGCGTGGTGCACGCCATCGACGCCCG
>JAYTFS010000287.1:0-11619 GCA_043734185.1 Pseudolabrys sp.
GTAGACCGCGACGAAGGAGCCGAAGCGCGGGCCCTTCTCCTGGCCGAGCAGCACCTGGTAGAGCATGTTGAACCAGTCGAGCGAGACGCCGGGCTTGCCATCCTTGGCTTTTTTCTTCTGGTCGAGGAACGGCTCGCGCCGCCCGATCTCATAGACGACATCCTGAATTTGCTCGGGCGTAGCCTCCACCGGCAATTGCGCGAGTGCGTCGCGCAAATCGATCAGCGCCGCGCGCTCGGTATCGGTCGGCTGGCGGAATTTCTTGGTCGGCGCCACGAAGTCGCGAAAATAGTGGATGGCGTATTCCACCATCGCCCTGAGCTTGGGATGCGTCTGCGCAGTCACGCCCGGCCGGTAACGGCCGATAAAGCCCCATAAAGTCTCGGCGTTTTCGGCATTCGAGGACGACACCAGCGTGAGTAACATCGTGAACGTCACGGGCATTTCGATCTGCGGCGGATGGCCCTGGTGGATGTGCCAGACTGGGTTCGAGAGGCGCTGCTTGCCGTCTTGCCGCTGATAGCCGTCTAGGAACTGTTGATATTCGTCGACCGTGCGCGGGATCACGTCGAAGTGCAGGCGCTTGGCGGCCTTCGGCTCGCGATACATGAAGCACGACAGGCTTTCCGGACTGGCGTAACGCAGCCATTCGTCGATTGTGAGGCCGTTGCCCTTTGACTTGGAAATCTTCTGGCCGTTCTCGTCGAGAAAAAGCTCGTAGTTGAAGCCTTCCGGCGGCAGCCCATCGAGCGCGCGGCAGATTTCGCCGGACAACTTCACCGAGTCGATCAGGTCCTTGCCGGCCATTTCATAGTCGACGCCGAGTGCGACCCAGCGCATCGCCCAATCCGGCTTCCATTGCAGCTTGCAGCGCCCGCCGGTGACCGGGACGGTAAAACGTTCCTGCGTGTCAGGGTCTTCGTAGGTGATGGTGCCGCGCTTGGCATCATGCGCCAGCACCGGCACCTGCAGCACGACGCCGGTACGCGGGTCGATCGGCAAAAATGGCGAATAGGTGCCTGCCCGCTCCTCGCGCAGCGACGGCAACATGATCGCCATCACCTTGTCGAAACGCTCCAGCACCTTGAGCAGCGCGCTGTCGAAACGTCCTGACGTGTAACATTCGGTTGATGACAGAAATTCATATTCAAAGCCGAAGTGATCGAGGAACGCGCGTAAGCGCGCGTTGTTGTGCTCGCCGAAACTGGGATGCGTGCCGAACGGATCGGGCACCTTGGTCAGCGGCTTGCCAAGATGACCTTCCAGCATTTCCTTGTTCGGCACATTGTCCGGGACCTTGCGCAGGCCGTCCATGTCGTCGGAAAAGGCGATCAGCCGCGTCTTGATCTTGTCGTCCGTGAGCACGCGAAAGGCGTGACGCACCATTGTCGTGCGCGCCACCTCGCCGAAGGTGCCGATATGCGGCAGGCCCGAGGGACCATAGCCGGTCTCGAAGATCACTTCGTTCTTGGGCTTCTTCTTCAGCCGCGCGACAATCTTGCGCGCTTCCTCGAACGGCCAGGCGCCCGATTGCTCGGCGAGCTCGCGCAAGGATGCGGCGGTTTCAGTTGACGACATCAGGGTCTCCGGGCGCGGACACTATGAATGCCGCGCTCACACGTCAAATATGCGGCTCAATACGGGTTGATCGGGAAATAGCGCAGCCACAGATCGGTGAAGCGGCCCTTTTCCCACAGCCGGAACAGCGCCCAGTTGAACGCCTGCCGCAGCAGGTCGTTGCCGCGCTTGACCCCGATGCCGACGCCCTCGCCGAAGAAGCGCCCTTCCAGATAAGGCCCACCGCGAAATTCGCAGCAGTTGGCCGAGTCGGTACCATTGAGCCAGAAGGCAAGCGAAATTCCGTCACCGAACAGAAGCTCAGCCTCGCCCTTGATCAGCGCCGCGCGCGCGGCTTCCGCATTCGGATAAGGACGCAACACGGCTTCGGTGAAAAGCGTCTTGAGATAGGCTTCGTGCGAAGTGCCTTCGACCACCGCGATTCTTTTTCCTTCCAGCGCTTCCGGGCGCACGTCGTCGATCTCGACGCCGCGGCGCGACACGAGGCGCGCCGGGGTGCGGTAATACGGATCGCTGAAATCCATCTGCCGTCGCGTGTCGGATGTCTTGGCGATCGAGGCGATCACCGCGTCGCCATTGTTGCTGTTCAAAGCGCCGACCAAAGTGTCGAAGCGGCGCATCTGCACCGTGCAGGCCACCTGGATCTCCTCGCAGATCAGCCGCGCCAGATCGACATTGAAACCGGCCGGCGCGCCGTCCGGGCCGGCGTAATTGAACGGCGGATAATCCGTTTCGGTGAGGAAGCGTATGATGTTGATGCGGGAAAGATCGGGACGCTCGGGCCGGCGCCGCGGGTCCCAGAAGCCGGGCACCGCCATCGGGTCCAGCGGCGTCGCCACGACCGGCGCCTGCGTTGGAGGAGCTGCGGGAGTTGCAGGCGTCGCAGCCGGTGGCTGTCTCGGTTGCGCATGAGCCATGCCCATCGGTCCCGCCGAAACAGCGAAAACGAACATGGCGGCACACGTAGATTGGAATGTCCGATTCATTCGCGGCGGAACATAGCATCGCCATCGCGGCGGGCCAGCGATAATCGCCGGCCCAAACGTTACGCTTTGAGGCGGAATTTAATTGGTGCCGTCGAGCAGCCGGCGGGCAATGACCTGGGCCTGGATTTCGGCGGCGCCTTCGAAAATGTTGAGAATGCGGGCGTCGCAGAGAATGCGCGATACCGGGAATTCCAGCGCGAAACCGTTGCCGCCGTGCACCTGCACGGCATTGTCGGCGGCAGCCCACGCCACCCGCGCGCCAAACAGCTTGGCCATGCCGGCTTCCAGGTCGCAGCGCCTGCCGGAATCCTTTTCGCGCGCCGCGTGATAGGTGAGCTGACGCGCGATCATGATTTCGACCGCCATCATGACGATTTTGTCGGACACGCGCGGGAATTCGATGATCGGCCGCGAGAACTGAATGCGGTTCGTGCCGTATTCGATCGCCGTTTCCATCGCCGCCTGCGCCACGCCAATCGCGCGCGCCGCGGTCTGGATGCGGGCCGACTCGAAGGTCTGCATGAGTTGCTTGAAACCCAGCCCCTCGACGCCACCCAGAAGGTTTTCCGCCTTCACCTCGAAGCCGTCGAAGGCGATCTCGTATTCCTTCATGCCGCGATAGCCGAGCACTTCGATCTCGGTGCCACTCATGCCTTTTGCCGGAAACGGATTTTCATCCGTGCCGCGCGGCTTCTCGGCCAGCAGCATCGAGAGGCCGCGATGGCCTTTTTCTTTTGGATTGGTACGCACCAGCAATGTCATCAAATCGGCGCGTACCGGATGCGTGATCCAGGTCTTGTTGCCGTAGACCTTGTAGACATCGCCCTCGCGCACGGCGCGGGTTTTCAACGAGGCGAGATCGGAACCGGTATTGGGCTCGGTGAAAACCGCCGTCGGCAATATCTCGCCGGAGGCGAGCTTCGGCAGCCATTTTTTCTTCTGCTCGGTGGTGCCGCCGCCGAGAATCAATTCGGCGGCGATTTCCGAGCGCGTACCCAAAGAGCCAACGCCAATATAGCCGCGCGACAGCTCTTCGGACACGACGCACATGGACTCTTTGCCGAGCCCCATGCCGCCGAACTCTTCGGGGATCGTCAGCCCGAACACGCCGAGCTCGGACATCTGCGCGATGATTTCCATCGGGATGTAGCTGTTGGTACGGTGCCAGCCTTGCGCGTTGCCGATCACCTCGGTGTCGGCGAACTTGCGCATTTCCTCACGAATGGATTCCAGCGTTTCGTCGAGGCCGGCGAGTCCGACGGTGGCGCCATGGCTGGCGCGCATCAATTCGATCAGACGGGCGCGCCGTTCGGCCGTGTTGCCGCTCGCCATCAAACCTGTGACCGTCGGGTTGAGACGTTGAGCGACTTGCGCCGGAGTGAGTCCCATGTCGCTCGGCCGCACCACCTCACCCTGGCTCATGGGAATGCCGCCGGCGATCTGGGCGATGCATTCGCCTAGTCCGATCCGCACCAGATTTTCTTCGAGCTCGCCGAAAGTGCCGTTGCCGATCATGCGCTCGGTGTAGGCAGCGAGTTGGCGCACCGCCTCGACATAGGTCGCAAGCCAGGCGAGGCCGTGCGTGGCGCGCTGCTCGCGATCGAACAGTTTGGCGACCGGGTGCCCCTCCACCACAACGCGTTCGCACACCTTGATGACGGCGTCCGCCAACAAGGCATCGAGTGTGGAAACGGCCTCACGGCTGAGTTCGATTAATTCGTGTTCGGCGGCGGGGCGGGAAGCGGCCATCGGCATAAGGAGTCCTCGGGTACTGTCGTTATCGTGCCGGCTGCGAGAGCGACTCTACTTGTGCAGCGCACAAAAGCAAACGAGTTCTGAATTTGCCCGGTTTTACGGGTATTTGCGGCACGCTCGATGGCCAAATTGCTACAAAATTAACCATTTCGCGCTCTCCTACGTCCGTACCTTTTGCGCACTGACCTACTCCACCGGCGAGATCGCAACCGGCTCCATGCGCTTTTTGAAAAACCTTATTTCGCTCGGCTGGCTGACCCGCCTGCTCACCTCATTCTCGGTGCGCACCCGCATCATCGTGCTGGCGATGATCCCGGTAGTCGGCTTCCTCGCCAACGGCCTGACTTATGTCTCCGGCGAACGCGGCGTCGCCAAAGCTTTCGAGACCGTCAAACGGGCCGGCACGCTTGCCGACGCCAGCCGCGATTTCAAGAGCTCCATTTCCACGATGCGGATCATCGTGAAGGATTTCACCGCAAGGCCAAGCGACCGACTGGTCGAGGACTATGAGCAGGCGCATCGGGTCGCGTTGCGCAGCCTCGACCTTATCGCGAACTCGAATGACAGCGACGATGACGAAAACATCACACGACTGCAAAAGGACGTGACAAGCCTGCACTCAGCCTTCACCAAATTGGTGGAGGAACAAAAGACCCTGGGCTACGACGACACCTCCGGACTGCGGCGCAACCTTGCCAGCGCCGGCAACGCGGTTGAGCGGATCATCAATCAAAACATGACGTGGCTTGCCGAGACGGAAGCCAGGAAATTGATGATGTCGCTTCTGGTCATGCGGCATCATGAAGCCGAATACCGGCTCACCCAGCGGGATCTGACGCTTCAGCAATTCCATACCGCTTATCTGAAATTCACCGATATTTTTGGTTCGATCGACGGCACGCCCGAGATGAAATCCATGCTTGAGCAGCAGGTGAAAACCTACGCCGAAACATTCGATCTGTGGAGCGAGGGTTACGATCGCGCGCATCCGTTGCGCGCAATTATCGATATGGACAGCCAGCGCATGATGCCGCGCGCCGATGAAATCATCGAAGGCGCGCGCCGGACCGCGGACGAAGCCTCGTCGGGGCTCACCGAGTCGCAATCACGCACCCGCACCGGGATTATTTTCGTCGGCATCGCCATGGTCGCGCTCGGCCTCGGCTTCAGCTGGCTGATCGGGCGCAGCATCACGCGCCCGCTCAATGGCCTCGCCGACGTCATGAAACGGCTTGCCGCCGGCGACACCAGCGCCCGCATTCCCGCCACCCATGCGCGCGATGAGATCGGCGAGATGGCGCGAACCGTGATCGTGTTCCGCGACACCATGATCGAGCGCGAGAGTCTGGCGCAGACGCAAGCCGAAGACAGCCGCGCCAAGGAACAGCGCAGCGACACGATTTCGGTGACCATCGCCCAATTCAAGCAATCGGTCGAAGGCGTGCTGGGCAAACTGCGGTCCGCTTCGACGAAACTCGAGATGAGTTCGGCCGATCTCAACAAGACGGCCGACACCGTTTCATCGGAAGCCCATACCGCCGAACAGCGCGTCACCGCCGCATCCGACAATGTGACCGCGGCCGCGAGCTCGGTCGAGGAATTGGCGGCCTCGATTGGCGAGATCGCGTCGCAAGCCGCGAAATCGACCGACGTGGCCGGACGCGCCGTTTCGGAAGCCCAGCGCACCGTCGTCACCATGTCGGAACTCGGCCAAGCGGCCACGCGCATCGGCGAGGTGGTGGGACTGATTCAGGCGATCGCCGGCCAGACCAACCTGCTGGCGCTCAATGCCACCATCGAGGCGGCCCGCGCCGGCGACGCCGGCCGCGGCTTTGCGGTCGTCGCCTCCGAGGTCAAATCGCTGGCCGGACAAACGGCGAAAGCCACCGAGGAAATCGCCCAGCAGATTGGCTCGATTCAGACGGCGGCCGCCGACGCGGCGCAAGCCATCGAGCAGGTCAACACCATCATCAGCGACATGTCGTCGATCGCCACCATGGTGGCGGCCACCGTCGATCAGCAGAATTCCGCGGTCGCCTCGATCGCGGAAGGCGTCAGCCGCGCCTCGGGCGAAGCGCGCACCGGCGCCGAGGCCATGAGCCGCGTAGCCGGCGTTACCACCGATGCCCGCGCCACCGCCTCCGACGTCAAGGATCTCGCCGACGCGGTCGCCATCGAGGCCGAAGGCCTGGAAGCCGAAGTGCGCCAGTTCCTCACCAACGTGCAGGCGGCGTAGAACTTCAGACAAGCGAAAGCGCCCGTATTTTTTATCGGCCCGGATAGGCCCGCATCCCTTTTTCCTTTTCCCCAACGGGGAATGGAGCGCCGGGAGGGCGCCAGGGGCTTGCGAGGCCCTTTGGGCAGGCCTTGCGATCGGCCCGCGGCGCCCATTGTCGGGGCGCCGCACTTCACTCGATCAACAGACATCACTCGAGATGACGTCCGCAGCGAACAAAGCGACTTGGAATATAGTCCTATTACAATTAAAGTCAAGCACGTCGCCCCTTGCAAACCTGCCGGGGATGGCCAATCTCAATAGGTGAATCGAGGCTAGCCGGGGCGAGCGCTTGCGCATTCTCACATTCGCATATCGGACCGCGATCGAGGCGTTCCGGGATTTTATCGCCGACGACGGCTGGGCCATCGCGAGCCACATCGCGCTCTCCACCTTGATGGCGATGTTCCCGTTCCTGATCGTGGTGACCGCGCTGGCCGGCTTCTTTTTCGGCTCCAAGCAACTCGCCGACGAGGCCGCGCGCATCTTGCTGGAAGCCTGGCCGAACGAAGTAGCCGGCCCGATCGCGCTCGACATCGCCGGCGTGCTGACCGACAGCCGCGGCGGCGTGCTGACTTTCGGCGTGGTGTTTGCGCTGTATTTCGCCTCGAGCGGCGTCGAAAGCCTGCGCGTCGGCTTGAACCGCGCCTACAACATGAGTGAGCCGCGCTCCTGGTGGCTGCTGCGGCTGGAATCGATCGGCTACGTGATCGTCGGCGCGGTGGCGATCCTGGCGTTCTCGTTCCTGGTCGTGCTGGCGCCGCTGATCTGGGACAAGCTGCTTCGCTACATACCGACGCTGGAGCCTTTGAGCCACCTCGTCACGCTGTCGCGTTACGCCGTGGCGGTCTTCGTGCTGGTGATCGCCTTGATGATCGTGCACTCGTGGCTGCCGGCGGGCCGGCGCTCGATCACCGAGATCGCGCCGGGCATCATCGCCACCTTGTTGCTGTGGCTGATCAGCGGCGCAGCCTTCGGCCGTTACCTCGCCGAATACGCTTTCGCCTATGTCTCGATGTATGCCGGGCTGGCGTCGGCGATGGTCGCGCTGATTTTTCTCTACGTCTGCGCGTCGATCTTCATCTATGGCGGCGAATTGAATTCGGTGATCGCCAAGATGCAGGAGCAGAAGCGCAAGAGGCCGCGTTAAGCGCCTGTCGCCTCGACTGTGTCCTCAAGATTCTTCAGCCCTGCGCGCGGCGCCGAGACCAGCACCGACATGTTGCCGGGCGGATGCTGGTTCTTCCACATCTTCATGTGCGCCAGCGGAATATCGCCCCACGAGAAAACCTCGCTCATGCAAGGGTCGATGCGGCGCTCCAGGACGAAGCGGTTGGCCTGGCTGGCCTGCTTCAAATGCGCGAAGTGCGAGCCCTGGATGCGTTTCTGCCGCATCCAGACGTAACGCGCATCGAAAGTGATGTTGAAGCCCGTGGTGCCGGCGCAGAACACCACCATGCCGCCGCGCTTGACCACCATCGACGACACCGGAAAAGTCTGTTCGCCCGGATGCTCGAATACGATGTCGACATCGCGTTTGCCGGTGATGTCCCAGATCGCCTTGCCGAATTTACGGGCTTCCTTGCTCCAGTCGTTATATTCGGCGGAGTTCACTTGCGGCAACTGGCCCCAGCACTTGAACTCCTTGCGGTTGATCGCGCCCTTGGCGCCGAGATTGAAGACGTATTCCATCTTCGATTCGTCGGAGACAACCGCGATGGCGTTGGCGCCGGACGCTGCCACCAGTTGCAGGCCGAACACACCGAGCCCGCCCGAAGCGCCCCAGACCAGAACATTGTCGCCGGGCTTGAGCGTATGCGGCGGATGCCCGAACAACATCCGGTATGCTGTGGCCAGCGTGAGCGTGTAGCAGGCCGCTTCTTCCCAGGTGAGATGCGCGGGCTTCTGCATCAATTGCCGCGACTGCACGCGGCAGAATTGCGCGAACGACCCATCCGGCGTCTCGTAACCCCAGATGCGCTGCGAGGGCGACAGCAGCGGATCGCCGCCGTTGCAATCCTCATCGTCGCCGTCGTCTTGATTGCAGTGGACGATGACTTCGTCGCCGACCTTCCAGCGCTTCACCTTGGCGCCGACCGCCCAGACTATCCCTGAGGCATCCGAGCCGGCGATGTGATAGGGCTGCTTGTGAACGTTGAACGGCGTGATCGGCTGGCCGAGGCCAGCCCAGATTCCGTTGTAGTTGACGCCGCCCGCCATCACGAGCAGCAGCACTTCGTCTTCGCCGATGGGCCAGGTCGGCACGACTTCGAGTTGGAATGATTTGTCTGGCGATCCATGCCGGTCCTGCCGGATCACCCAGGCATGCATTTTCTCCGGCACATGGCCGAGCGGCGGAATTTCACCGACGTCGTACAGATCCTTGTGGGGAGCAACGCTCCGCACCTGAGCAACCGCCGGCATCGAAAATCTCCCTGCGCGTCGATGACAGTTTGACGCAATAAATGCTGCAGCGCAACAAGATCGTTTGATTGACACCCGCCGCACCGAAAAACCCGGTTTTTAAGGCTTTTGCAACAGACCGGGGCCTAGTTTGGCGCATGTCCGATCACATTATCACGGGCTCTGGCCGCATTGCCGATTCCAAGGCCGCCATGCCGTGGCTCGTCGCGACCGGCAGCTACGTTCTGCTCATGGCGCTAGGTCCGCGGCTGCTCGCCGACCCGGACACCTATTCGCACATCGCGCTCGGCCGCTGGATTTTGGAAAATCATGCCGTGCCGAGTGTCGATCCGTTTTCGCAGACCATGCGCGGCCAGCACTGGGTTGCCTTCGAGTGGCTGTCGCAAGTTGTCTACGCGACGGCGCATTCGCTCGGCGGCTGGACCGGCACGGTTGCGATTGCATGCGCCGCTATGGCGGCGGCGTTCGGACTGCTGACGCGATTCCTGCTGCGCGAATGGCAGCCGATGCCGACGCTGATCGCGGTGCTTGTCGCTTTCGTGCTGGCCTCGCCGCATATCCTGGCCCGGCCGCATGTGCTGGCGCTGCCGTTGATGGTGGCGTGGGTGGCGAGCCTCATCCGTGCCGTCGACGAGAAGCGCAGCCCGCCTTGGCACATGCTGGCGCTCATGACGTTGTGGGCAAACCTGCACGGCAGTTTCACCTTCGGGCTTGCCATGATCGGCGCGGTCGCCTGCGATGCGATTTGGAACGCCCCTGCTTCCGAACGCCTGCGCGTCTTGTGGCAATGGACCCTGTTTGGCGTCCTCGCGCTCATCGCCGCTTGCCTCAACCCCGCCGGCCCGGCCATCATTCTGGTGACATTCAAGACCGCGGCGCTGGGCGACGCGCTGTCGATCATCACCGAATGGCGGCCGCAGGACTTCACCCACCTCGGCGCTTTCGAGGCGATCATGCTCGCCGGATTCGGTTACGCATTGTATCGCGGCGTGAAATTGCCGCCGGTCCGGCTGCTGATGCTGTTCGGCGTTCTCCATCTCGGCCTGTCGCAATCGCGCCACGCCGATCTGCTCGGATTGCTGGCGCCGATATTCCTGGCACGGCCACTGGCCGAGCAATTCAGTTCCGTCAGCGCCACGCTGCGGCATGCGCAAGCGCAGTTTTCAGTTTGGCTGCCGGCAATGGCCGCCTTGATCATGATCGCCGTCACCGGCTTTGCCGCGGCGCGCGCAGACATGATGCCCGCCGCCGACATCACGCCGGCGGCCGCGCTCAAGTCGTTCGATGCCGCCAAAAGCGGCCCGATCCTCAACGATTACAGCTTCGGCGGCTATCTCGACTTTGCCGGCATTGCGCCCTTCATCGACGGGCGCGGCGAGCTTTACGGCTCGGCCTTCACGATGCGCCACCATCGCGCGCTGAACGTACAGAATGTCCCGGATTTCCTGGCGCTGCTCGACGAATACAAGTTCGGCGCAACACTGCTCGCGCCCGGCACGCCGGCGATCGGCTTGCTGGATCGATCGCCGGAGTGGAGCCGCGTTTATTCAGACGGCGTTGCGGTCGTTCATTTGCGCCGGCGCATCCCCTGACGCGGCGCGATCGAAGCCGGCTTTTTCGCGCACGACATAAAGCGGGCGGCGCTTCACTTCGGCATAAATGCGGCCGACATAGAGGCCCATGATCCCGGTCATGATCATGTTGATGCCGGACAAGAACGACACGATGATGATGGTCGAGGCCCAGCCGGCCACCAGGCTCTTGTCGCCCGCCAGCCAGTGCGCGCCGACATAGAGCGCGTAGAGCGCGGCGAAAGCCGAAACGGCAAACCCGCTCCAGATCGCCAGCCGCAACGGCGCATCGGAAAATCCGACGACGCCGTTCGCTGCTAACCGCAACATTTTCAGCAGCGGATATTTTGTTTCGCCGGCGAGCCGCGGCAAACGGTGGAACGCGACTTCGGTCTGGCGGAAACCAAGCCAGGCGAACATGCCGCGCACAAAACGGTCTTGTTCCGGCATGGCGCGGAAGGCTTCGAGCACCTTGCGGTCGATCAAACGAAAGTCGCCGGTGTCGCGCGGGATGTCGACGGTGGAGAGACGGCCGAGCACTTTGTAGAACAGGCTGGCGGTCCACTGCTTGAAGGCGCTCTCGCCTTCGCGCGACAGCCGCTTGCCATAGACGACCTCGTAGCCTTCTTTCCACTTCTCGATCATCTGCCCGACGACTTCGGGCGGATCCTGCAAGTCGGCATCCATCACAATGACGGCGTCGCCGGAGGCCGCGTCCATGCCGGCGGTGATGGCGATCTGGTGGCCGAAATTCCGTGACAGGCCAATGTAGCGGTAGCGCGGGTCGTCCTTGGCCTTGGCGCGCAGGATGATCGAGCTGGTGTCCGACGAGCCGTCGTCGACGAAGATGGTCTCGGTGACGCCGTCGAGGCTTTGCGTCAACGTATCGAGGCGCCGCAGCAGAACCGGCAGCACCGCCTGCTCGTTGAAAACCGGAACGACGATGCTGTAGCGCACGGCGGAATTCGTCATGATCTCGAAACCCGGGGGTTTGGTTCGAAATCGACGTTAAACGGGGGACGTTAAGGAA